>JBAYXX010000003.1:0-95613 GCA_041673345.1 Kiritimatiellia bacterium | reverse complement strand
CGGTGTAGTAGCCGCTCTATGAGCGGCATTGCGCTGCGCGTTTCACCGCGCGCCGGCTTGCAAACCTTGCCGTTCGGTGTAGTAGCCGCTCTATGAGCGGCATTGCGCTGCGCGTTTCACCGCGCGCTGGCTTGCAATCCTTGCCATTCGGTGTAGTAGCCGCTCTATGAGCGGCATTGCGCTGCGCGTTTCACCGCGCGCCGACTTGCAAACCTTGCCGTTCGGTGTAGTAGCCGCTCTATGAGCGGCATTGCGCTGCGCGTTTCACCGCGCGCCGGCTTGCAAACCTTGCCGTTCGGTGTAGTAGCCGCTCTATGAGCGGCATTGCGCTGCGCGTTTCACCGCGCGCCGGCTTGCAAACCTTGTCGTTCGTGTAGTAGCCGCTCTATGAGCGGCATCGGTATCGCGGTAGGAACGCCCGTTACCGGGCGCCCCCCGCACAGATCCCGGCGTGCGGTTTTCCCGCACCGGGCTCCTCGTTTTGAACTTTCGCTAATTCCGTATCAGCGCGGATCAAACATTTGCTGATCCGCGCTCTGTTCGCTATACCGAAAAGTATAGTTTGCATATGTTCTTCGGTCTTTCTATTCCGCATATGTTCTGTTCTCCGGCGCGTTCATCACGCCAATCCCTTTGCCGTCCCCGCTGGATGCGAGGACATTTGTATGCGGCTCTCCCGCACTCAGACTACTATGGATTGGTCTGACTCCCCTGACTTAAAACCCATCTGATCCGATCCGATTTCGTTTCTTCACATACCTCGGTTTTATCCGAGGAGGTGCAGGGGCCTCCCACGTTGCCCACATATCTCTTACCACATGCCATGCTCTTAGACTCCGACGGCTGTCCATCCCTTGCGCTCCGGTGTTTATTCCAACCCTGGCAGATGTCTCCGCCAAAGTAACCGTTCTTTTCCGGTATGGACGTTGAGGGCTTCCGGAACGTCAAAACCGTCGCCCACCGCATCTTGACCATTTCACGAAGCTGAATTGCTTTAGGGGAATACGGTTCCCCTTACGGCCTATGGTATTCTCTGTGTACGCTTAACCTCCATTGTTCGCACCATACTGCGGTACTCCGCAGGAGGTCCAACACTCGATACATGACGAGGAGCTTAACCCGCCATGACAGGGACTTTCACCCCACTAGATATGTGCACCCTCGTGGCGCACTGACGACGATGTGCGACGATGTTAGTTGACGACTCCCCGCATGTTCCCAATCGCCGACCAGCATCGTCGCCGCTATCGTCAACCAGAGGCCTGGCCTCCCTGGACAAGGATTGAGATAAGGATTGAGATTAGGATGTGCATCCCTCCTAATCACAATCTTAATCGCAATCCTAATCAAAAACGGTGGTTTTTAGTTATGCATGAGCAGCAATGTTTTACAAGCCAAAATCGAAGTTGTCCGCCTTTTACTCTCGTATCCACCTGCCTTTTCAGATATACTTAGGGCGAAATGAAGGGTTATAAAAACAGCAAAAAAGCAAATTTCTGCATAATTTGCGGGGACAGAGTCCTTTCAAAAACGGAGATTTTGGCATCATACATCGCCTTTACACCACTCTCTTGCACTCCATGCTGAATGAAATTCCTCAGCAGGCTGCTTGCTCTACTACAGCAGATCCAGCGGAGATTCCGGTTTACGGGAAATCTCTTTCATGACGTGGGTGTAAATCAGCGTTGTTTCCATTTTCAAAGTCGATATCTTTAACCCGTAAGCGGATAAACTCGGAGAGCCACATTCCGGTTCCGTAGATTAGTTGCAGTATAAACTTTGGGGTACCTTCCACCTGTTTAAATCTAAAGCTGTTTTCAGGTAGGGTTTTACCTCATTGCAACAAATCATCACATAGGGTATACTGGAGACAAACAAAAGGGACAAAACACCATGCAAGGAGAATGTATTATTATGAATACCTCACTACTCGTTATCATCGTGCTGGCGGCGCTGGCACTGTTTGCCGCGATATTCGTCGTCGGCATCTACAATAAACTCGTCGGGTTGCGCAACCGTTTCAAAAACGCCTATGCGCAAATTGACGTGCAGCTCAAACGGCGTTACGACCTGATTCCGAATTTGGTCGAGATCGCGAAGGGTTATCTCAAACACGAGCGTGACACACTCGAAGCCGTCATCGCCGCACGCAATGCCGCGGCGTCCGCTAACACCGGCGCGGCCGCCAACCCCGGCGACCCCGCCGCAATGAAGACACTCGCCGCCGCCGAAGGCACGCTCACAGGAACGCTCGGCCGCCTATTCGCGCTCTCCGAGGCCTATCCAGACCTTAAAGCGAATACGACCATGCTGAGCCTGATGGAGGAACTGTCCTCAACGGAGAACAAAGTCGCCTTCTCACGGCAAGCGTATAACGACTCTGTGATGACCTACAACACGCAACGGGAGATCTTTCCCAGTAGCCTTATCGCCGGCATGTTCCACTTCACCGCCGCCGAGCTGTTTGCCATCGAAAAGGCGGAGCAACGGGAGCCGACGAAGGTTTCGTTCTCTTGATGAGGGATGTGACGTATGGATTTTTTTGAACATCAAGACAAAGCCAGGAAAAACACGAAGGTGCTGGTGATTTACTTTGTGATCGCGGTACTGTGCGTCATCGCGACGGTATATCTCGCTTGCCTTCTGATTTTCTATGGTGCCCACATCAAACAACAGCCCGGCGTCGCGCAGCCCGAGCTCGTACTGTGGGATCCCACGCTTTTCCTCTATGTCGTGCTTGGCACGCTTGGCGTCGTCATTATTGGCAGCCTCTACAAAACCGCCGCCTTAGCCAGGGGCGGCAGTGCCGTCGCTGAATCGCTCGGCGGACGGCTGGTTGACCCCAACACAGCCCATCCCGCTGAACGCCAGCTGCGAAACGTGGTCGAGGAAATGGCCATCGCCGCTGGCTTACCTGTTCCCAAAATTTATGTGCTCGACCACGAAAAGGGCATCAATGCTTTTGCAGCTGGGCATACCCCGGGAGATGCCGCCATCGGCGTCACGAGCGGTTGTATGACCTTGCTCAACCGCGATGAGCTGCAGGGTGTCATTGGCCACGAGTTCAGCCACATTCTGAATGGCGACATGCGCTTGAACCTCCGCATCATGGGCGTTATCTTTGGCATCCTGTGTCTTGCGGTCATTGGCCGGATACTGATCTACTCGCGCGGCGGACGGAACCGTAATCCACTGATGCTCCTGGGGCTGGCTCTGATCATCATCGGTGCGATTGGCGTGTTCTTTGGCCGACTCATCCAAGCCGCACTCAGTCGGCAACGGGAGTTTTTGGGTGATGCCTCAGCAGTGCAATTCACCCGCAATCCAGCGGGGCTATCGGGTGCGCTGCAAAAAATCGGCGGCACTGGTTCGAAGATCAAATCCGTGCATGCCGGAGAAGCCAGCCACATGTTCTTTGTAAACGGACTGAGTAAACCGTTCCTCGGCGCGATGTCCACCCACCCGCCACTCAAGGAACGCATTCACGCTATTGATCCAGGCTGGGACGGAAAATTCAAGATCGCCAATGGCACTCCGGTTTAGTATAATTTGAGTGTTGGATATGGACAGATAAAAACTCCCGGCAAAGTCTTTTAAATTGTTATTTGATCCGTGAAAATGGTATGGTTGTTTTACTGATTAAACAAAGATTACCGGGTGATCGATGTCCGGTTAACAACACTTATCACCAGAGAATATTAGTCATAAAATCGATGAAAGTTGCTTAATTAAAATATAGTAATGAAATATCCTGATAACAAAAAACTGACATGCATGATTCAAGAGGCTTCATCAACGTATGGAGTTCAACAATTTGCGAAAAAGGCCAATGTCACTGAAAAAACAGTTAAGAACTGGATTAACGCAAAAACCAAACCAAATCGATCCAACATATTGGTCATTAGTAGACTTACAAGCCCATTTCTTAAAGAACTTGAACTTAAGCCGCAGGTAAAAGACCTGAAAGTACTCGCTCTTTTTTCTGGATGTGGCGGGATGGATTTAGGGTTTGAAGGCGGTTTTGATGTTCTCAATGAAAGCATCAACCCAATGTTACACCCTGAATTATTGCCGGGTGAAGACAGAAAAGACTGGGTGCGATTGCCGGAGACAAGATTTGAAACAGTGTTTTCCAACGACATATTAGCCTGTGCGAAGTCCGCATGGGTTCCTTTTTTTGCAAAAAAAGGATATGACGAGTCAATTTATAACCTTGAGAGTATTGTCGATCTAGTTAAAAAATCACGTGAAGGAGTCTTCAGTTTTCCTGATGCGGATATAGTAACGGGTGGGTTTCCATGTCAAGATTTCAGTGTTGCCGGGAAAAGAAAAGGTTTTAACTCGCAAAAAGGACATCACGGAAAAACACTAAACACAAATAATGAAGCTTCGGAGGAAAACCGCGGAAAGCTATATATTTGGATGAAGCATGTTATCGAACAAACCACTCCTAAGGTGTTTATAGCGGAAAATGTAAAAGGGCTTGTCTCACTTGAGAATGTCCAGCAAATTATTGAAAACGATTTTAGAAACATAGGGGCAGGCTATGTCGTTATCAATGCCAGAGTATTGTACGCACCGGATTACGGGGTACCGCAAACACGTCAACGTGTTATCTTTATTGGCTTAAGAAAAGACGCCTTGAAACCAAATGTTTTAAAAGAACTTACAAACAAAAATCAGTTAAACCCTAATTTTGACCCTTACCCGTCCAAAACTCACTCTCCAGTGGAAAAAGATGGGTTACTTCCTTATGTGACAGTGGAACAATGTTTAAAGGGTCTTCCTGAACCGGAAGAATCGGATGATCTCTCTCATCAGACGTATTCAAAAGCCAAATATTATGGAGCTCACTGTCAAGGACAACGAGAAATTGACCTGAAACAGCCAGGGCCGACAATTCGGGCGGAACATCATGGAAACATTGAGTTTCGCAGACTCTCCGCCGAACATGGCGGCAGATACTTGGATGAGCTTAATGCGGGTTTGCGAGAGCGTAGGTTAACCGTCAGGGAGTGTGCGAGGATACAAACATTTCCTGATAATTTTGAGTTTGTTCGGCGCGCATCAGCTATCGAAGGATATAAACTCAGTGGTTCTGATGGTTACAGAGTTATAGGAAACGCGGTTCCTCCGCTTCTCGCATTCCATATTGCATGGAGACTTCAAGAGCTGTGGGATACTTTATTCTAAAAGGAGATTTACATGGTTATCAGTGAAAACTCGGCGGCCTCTCATGAAGAATTTGAAGAGCATAGGCAACAGTGTGCTCGAAAGTACTCGAATAGAAGATATCCAGCGCATATATATCTTTTTCGACAGACTGTTAAATCCGGCGGATTTCATGTGGCGACTTTATCAGGATTGTATGTATGATGTCGCGGTTACCCACTCCCCCCGTTATCTTATCGACATGGAAGTGAACAAGGGTGAATCCTTCTTTAACAAAATAGACATCCCATATGACGCATTGAGAAGTCAGGATAACCCCATTGCCAGTATTGTGGAATATTTCCGGAAAACAGCTAAAGCCGGCGAGCAACCATGGTGGATAAACTCACCGGAAGAGATCTCCCCCGCCACAATCAGACTTCTTGAAAATCTATCGACAACAGACAAGAACAATTTAAAAATCGAGGCTTTTGCCAGATTCCCTGAAATATTTTCAAACCATCCCGATAAATACAAAAGGTTGGCGACTTGGCTTGTAGCCCGGCACAGCCTGACATCCACCTGCCTCAGAGATCAATTCAGCGCGGGAGGTAAAATATCTCTGACCATAAACGACAAGCAATATTCAAGCATTCCGCGAGTTTACAAACACCTTCATGATAACTTCACTCCAATTATCGAGGAAGTAATGTCGCTTGATCCGCAAGAAACTCTTAATTTTTTACAGATAAACTCCATTTATCAGTCAAAAGCATCCACTCTGAAAACATGGACAAACAAAGTAATTGAATATGCGACAGCCAGCTCCCCTCAATGTGCGGAATTTATTTACCATTTATTCTGGAGTAGATTAAATTCTAAAGCAATACCTGACGTAGTAAAAGAAGCTCAATCCAGCTATGGCTTTTAAGCATCGTATGGATTAATTTCTTCAGCCGCCGCAAGTTCTGTTTTTTCATGTGTTGACCAATCTGACGAACGCAAATGATCTCGTATCCCGCGCATAACTTCTTCTGGTTTTTTAAGCTGACACTCCCAAACAACTATAACTTTCCATCCCAGAGTCTTAAGTTTAATAAAATTTTCTTTATCCCTTTCAATGTTTCTCACAAACTTTTTTTCCCAGAATTCAACATTGGTCTTAGGTGTTCGAGTTTGTTTGCAACCCGCATGCCTATGCCAGAAACATCCATGTACAAAAGCAACAGATCTGTACTTTGGCAAGACCAGATCAGGTTTGCCAGGCAGTTTATTATTTAAAGGTCCATTAACTGTAAAACGATATCCGGCGCTATGCAGCAAAGAACGCAAAACCAACTCAGGCTTAGTGTTTTTACTTTTGACCCTCGACATATTCCAAGAGCGTTTTTCAGGAGTAAGATTATCAGCCATACAACACCTGTTCATCAAATTTCATTTAACTTCTCAAACAAATCATATCCCTGTAACGGATATTTAGTCAATTACAAAAACCTCCTGCCTGTATTCAATTAAAATTCAGTGACATGACATCAAGTTCCATTTGCAAACACAACAAAATTTGTCAACTGGCATTGAAATCTGATTGCTGATATAATACGAGCCAAGAACAGACGAGATCTAGAAACATGGATAAATGAAGCAATATGAGCTGTTTTGTTCTACCATGGCAATAAAAACGAAAACCGATTCAGTATGTTTATGAGGATTGACGTGGTTTTAGAGGTAAACGCCACAGCTTTGGCATGGATGGAGCATCGGCCTGCTACTGCCGCCGTACATTGATTGCTACGCATCGTATTCAGCGATCCCCAATGTACTACTATCATTCATATTCTTGTTTTTTTTGTACGTTTATTATCTCTCACAGAGGCACAGAGAACACATAGAGTAGCTGAACTTTTCGCAGCACTGAGAGAATATTTTAAGGTGAAAAATCTTAGAGGTGAAAAATGTGGAAAACTGGGAACGTCGAGCCCGAACTTTACGCCTTTGAGTCTTTGCTGGTGGAAACTCTGAAACAACTCAGAGAACTCTGTGCCTCTGTGAGAGATAAAGAATTGGTTGCGGCTATGCTGCGCTAGGCTGTTGTCGGACAGTCCTTTGCGAACTTGCGGGACACGAGCATTGTGATCGGACAGGTTGACTTCCGGCAACAGTCACGCGCCATCATTGAGGGACATAACGCAGGCCTGTTGCGACTCTATGCCGAAGCGCCGTCGGGGCAAATCCTCGGGGCTGAGATGGTCGCACCGGAGGCCGAACATCTGGGCCATCTGTTGACAGCCTACATTCAAGCTGATATGACCGTACATGATGCTCTTCAGTTACCCTTCTACCACCACACGCTTGAAGAGGGTCTACGCACGGCGCTGCGCGATGCCGCCGCACAGCTCATGGAACGCCCAAGTCCAAGTGGGCTTAATCTCTGTGAGAGCTGCCCGGAGTCTGCCCTGCAATAAGAACAACGAACCATTAGGATTTGCGAATGAGAACATAATTTTCGATTGCAATCAAAACGAAAGATACAATATGAATTTCTCTGTGAAATCTTGGTTCACGGCCAAAACGACAACCAAAGGCAAGAGTTCAGAAGCAAGTCACTCACCGAATGAGCCGCAAAACACCCAATCTGAGAACCCTTGTGAAAACAAGCCGGCCTCTGCGAGAAGCAGCCAGTTTCATAGATCTGGTCGGAGTGCTGAGTGCATCCGTGATGAGTCAGCCTCCATGACATCGCACCTGAATTGAATAAGGACGTAGGTTTTGAAACACGCCACATGTCAACGCGCAACAAGGGTGGCCCTGGCTGTTATGCTGGCAGCCACTCAAGGCTGCGACCAAAAACAACCGCTTTCGGCGGACAAGCCAACGATTACGGAAAACGAGACTATGCACACAAACCGCCTGATTCACGAGAAGAGCCCCTACCTGTTCCAGCATGCGCACAATCCGGTTGACTGGTACCCCTGGGGCGAGGAAGCGTTTGCCGAAGCACGCAAACTGAACAAGCCGATTTATCTCTCCATCGGCTACTCCACCTGCCATTGGTGCCACGTCATGGCTCGCGAGTCGTTCGAAAACCCGGAGGTCGCAAAAATTCTCAACCAGCATTTCGTCTGCGTCAAGGTGGATCGCGAGGAACGGCCCGACGTGGATCGCGTCTATATGACCTTTGTGCAAGCAACCACTGGCGGTGGCGGATGGCCGATGACGGTGTGGCTCACGCCGGATCTTAAGCCGTTCTTCGGGGGAACCTACTTTCCGCCGCAACAGCTCGCGACGCTGGCCAACAAGATCAGCGATGTCTGGAAGACCGAGCAAGCGGAAATCACCGCGAGCTCGGATCGCATCGTCGAATCGTTACGAAAGGTCGCCCAGCCAAGTGGTGATCCCAAAAATGAGATCAAAACCGGCATCCCTAAAAAGGCGTTCGAGCAGATCGCCGCATCCTTCGACGACCAACTCGGCGGGTTCGGGTCGGCACCCAAGTTTCCGCGCCCGGTCATCTTTGACTTTCTCTATCGCTTCTATGCGGGTAATCCGAACTCCAAAGACGGTCAGAAGGCGCTGGAAATGGCACTCTTCACCTTGCACCGTATGACCGCAGGTGGTATCCGTGACCAGCTTGGGGGTGGTTTCCACCGCTATGCTGTAGACCGATTCTGGCATGTGCCGCATTTCGAGAAGATGCTCTACGACCAAGCGCAACTCGCCTCAGCTTACCTCACGGCATTCCAGATCACCCACGAGCCGCAGTACAAACAGACCGCACGCGACACTCTCGACTACGTCCTGCGCGATATGACCCATCCGACGGGTGGATTCTACTCAGCGGAGGATGCGGACAGCCCGCTTGCGCACGGCAAACCCGAACACGCCGAGGGCGCGTTCTATCTCTGGACGGCCGACGAGATTGCGCGTGTACTCGGCCCGGAGCGCACGGCGCAGTTCAACTACCGCTTCGGCATTGAGACGAGAGGCAATGCGCCACCTGGCAGCGATCCTCAAGAAGAGTTTGAAGGCAAGAACATCCTCATCCAACGCCACACCATCGCCGAGACGGCGAACCAATTCGGCCTAGCCGAAAAAGTGGCAGCGGCAGCGCTGGACACAGACTGTGTACTGCTCGCCAAGGTGCGTAGAAAACGACCGCGACCGCATCGTGACGACAAGATCATCACCGCGTGGAACGGCCTCATGATCTCAGCCTTCGCTCGGGCTGCACAGGTGCTGGGCGATATCCGCTACCGCGATGCCGCGACGCGCGCAGCCAGATTTGTACGCGCAGAACTGTATCGCGAGCAGGACCGGACGCTGTTGCGCACCTATCGCGAGGGCGCGAGTGCCGTGGAGGGGTTTGCGGAGGATTATGCGTTCTTGATTCAAGGACTGCTTGATCTTTATGAAACCACCTTCGATCCGAAGTGGATCGAATGGGCTATGGAAATCCAGGCGCGACAGGATGAGCTGTTCTGGGATAGTGCCGACGGCGGCTATTTTGCCACCAGCGGCAAGGATGCACATATCCTGCTAAGGTCCAAGGAAAGCTACGACGGTGCTGAGCCGTCGCCGAACTCGGTCGCGGTGCTTAACTTGTTGCGTCTGGCGCAGATGCTTGATCGAGCAGATTGGCACGTGCGCGCCGAAAAGACTTTACACGCAGTCGGTCAGCAACTCGCAAATACGCCTTTTGCAATGCCTTTGATGCTCGTTGCGCTGGACTGGCTGCGTGCGACCCCGAAACAAATCATCATCGCCGGCACATTGGATGCACCCGATACACAGGAGCTGCTTCGCGAAATCCACTCCAGGTTCACGCCCAACACAATCACCATTCTGACCGATGGCGGCACGGGGCAGGCTTTTTTCGCCAAACATGTCGATTTCATAAAGGAGATCGCGCCAAAGAACAATCGGGCAACAGCCTACGTGTGCGAGAACTTTGTGTGTCAACTCCCCACGAGCGATGTGAAGGCGTTGGCAGAACTCCTGAAGGTGAAAAAATGAAAACGCGGCGGTAATCAATGTTGCCATCCTACAACTCGCATGTTAAAGTTACACTGATATCGGGGATAGAATTGAAGAAAAACTATAAGGAGGAGTTATTATGTTGTACTGGACTATCATGTTATTGATTGTCGCGGTCGTTGCAGGTATACTGGGTTTCACCAGTGTAGCTGGCGCAGCCGCAGGGATGGCAAAGATCCTTTTTTTCATTTTTGTGATCGTCTTACTCATTTCGCTGGTCGTTAGCGCACTATGCGGTCGTAGGCCGCCGCTTTGAGAAAACGGGCGGAAAAGGAGAGAAACCTATACCACCAGAAACTAAAATTAATATCAGGATAAGTAAAATAAAAAACAAGATGGACAAGAGACACAGAAAATACACGAGGCCCTTTCGTTGCTCAACGAGGCTGCGCACGCAAGCAAGGAGGACATCAGTGAGCTTATCACCAGTGAGTATGAGGCACTGAAAGAGGTGCTCCATAATAAAGACGTGCAGGGTGCGCATCAGGGCGTAATCGGCTACTTGGGGCTGTTGTATTCGCCATGTTGCTCTCGCAGCGCGCCTGGATGAAGGCTACACGCGCCGACGAGGTTGTACGCAACCGCCCCTCTGATAACTAGCCAGAGCTGGCGCCAGACCCTCTGCGAACAAATGCAATGGATTGCCGAACTGGCCGAACGCACCATTGAATAACCACACGACTGGGCATTGGTTGAAAGACAGTGGGTGCTTGTATGCGAAGCACTCGAAGCAAGATTGATTAAAATGCTTGATGGCGCTGAAGCCGGTGACCTAAAGAAATGACTGAAATGATAGGTTTATTTTTATTTGCTACGCTTATTGCAGGTGGTGGTGGTATTCTGTTTAAGTTTTATATCTTGGACAAACTGAGAGTACGACAGTTATTTGAAGGATTAGAACATTGTGGGTACCGGAAAATCACACAAGAAGATGTTTTGAGAAAAGCGAATAAATATAAATTATCTCAGAATCAGTCTAACTCAAGTGATGAGATCATAAAAATAATAGGTAAACAGAATAAAAATGGAGGAAGCGGATATTTGTGTGACGTGCATAGAAAAACAAGAGGCTATGCAGGAGCCAATCGATCAACGACGCATAAATATTACACTATGCTTTTCGAAAATATTAATCTTGAAATTAATAGAGAGATAAAAATCAGAAAAAAACTTCCTAAAATAGCAGAGCACTTCTTGACGATGCAAGCATCTATGCAATCTGACACCGGCATGGAAATAACAGAGGGGCTCATAAAGGATTTTACAGATCAGTTTAGTATAACAGCGAAAGATCATAACAAAGGTATAACAATATCTCCAGAGGTGCAAAAAACTCTACTTAAGTTTATAAACCAGTTCCCTCTTAATCAAAAAAAAGGGCCGATAACAACTGTGTTTCATATATCGTCCGACGGGTGGTCTGTTGTTTGTAACCGTGTTGTTAATAAGCCTAATTTGACCCAACTTTTGCAGTTGTCTGATTTTCTAACGTCATCTTTATCAAATGCTTGAATGAAATCAAGACCGCCATAACAAACTGTCCTGTATCGAAAGCGTTACAAAATGGTGCGATCAATTTTTAGGCTCAGCTTAACCCGTAAAGATCAAACAGACAACTCTTGCAAGGCACTAAGCTGGCGATGAATAGCGAGCAGCGGACAAAGCTGTCTGCAAAGTTTGGAAGGAATGACTATGGCGGATATACTTATACGGATTGTTGGCGAGGCCGGCCAGGGAGTCGAGACAGCGGGAAGTTTTCTTCTTGGTGGAATGAAAGACACGGGTGTACATTTATTGTCCACTCGAAGTTACATGTCACGCATCCGCGGCGGGTTGAACTGGTATGACCTACGAGTAAGCGACCAGGAGTGTTTTGCAGGTAAGGAGCAGGCTGACCTCCTGATTTCGTTTTCGGATGTTGCCGGTGAAATTCTATCCCCAAGCATAGCACCCGGCGGAACTCATCTGCACAATGGCGAAGCGACAGAGACCACCGAGATCGTAGCGCTGAATGCCACAAAGCTGGCCCGTGAGTTAACCGGTTCAACCCTGGCGGCAAACAGTGTGCTGGCCGGCGCGGTCTTCGCGTTGCTGGGATACCCGGTTGACAGCCTGTGCCTCTATCTTGAAAAATTATTCTCTCCGAAAGACAAGGAGCTGGCCGATGTCAATATGAAATGCGCCCGGGCCGGACACACCCGCATTGGCGAGTTCGGAGCGTGGGCGCGTCTGCAAGCACCGGCACTCTCCGACCACGTTACCGCCGGCCAACTCTGGAGCGGGGCGGCGGCACTGGGACAGGGAGCGGCCACGGCCGGGGTGAAGTTTGTGGCAGCCTATCCGATGAACCCCAGCACGGCGACTCTTGCCTGGCTGGCGGAAAAGGCCGACCTCCATGGCATTCTAGTTGAACAGGCCGAAGACGAGATTGCCGCCATAAATATGGTCTGCGGCGCCACCTATGCCGGTGTGCCCGCGCTGACAACCACCAGCGGCGGCGGTTTCGCACTCATGGCCGAGGGGCTGTCGTTGGCAGGAATGATGGAACTACCGGCGGTTGTTGTTATAGCCCAGCGTCCCGGACCGGCAACCGGCATGCCGACACGGACAGGGCAGCAGGATTTGCAATTTGCATTGCGGGCAGGTCACGGCGAATTCCCGCGGGCGATCTATACTCCCGGAACAGTTGAGCAATGCTACACATTGATGCGCACGGCCCTGCAGACGGCTCATCGCTATCAGACACCCACGTTGCTGCTCACAGATCAGTATCTGCAGGATATGGAGAAGCTAGTGCAGCCGTTCCCTGAAAAAGATGCGCCGATTGACCGCTGCATTGCAGAGGATGCCGACGCGGACTACCAGCGCTATCGAATTCCTGCTGAGGGCGGTGTCTCTCCCCGGGCCATTCCAGGTGGCAAGGCGCGGGTGGTCGTGGATTCGGACGAACATGATGCCGCTGGACATTTGTCCGAGGATTTTCAAGCGCGGATTTCACAACAGGACAAACGCATGGCAAAGCTGCCGGAGATGCAGGCCGAAGCCCTGCCTCCAGCCTACCATGGGCCTGACGGTGCGGAGATTCTTATCATCTGCTGGGGTTCCAGCTACGGACCGATGCGTGAAGGGGTCGATGCCTTGAACAATGCCGGTCGGTCGGCAGCTATGCTGCATGCGGCTCAGGTGTGGCCGCTGTCGCCCTCAGCGTGGAAGCCCCACTTGAAAGGACGACACCGGATTTACTGCGTTGAAGGCAATCAGACCGCCCAGTTTGCCGCATTGCTTCGGGAAACCGGAGTGCTGACACAAGCTGAAAACATCCTGCGCTATGATGGACTGCCATTCACCGGAACAGAGATTGCGGAAAGGATTGGATTATAATGAAACCACTGGATTTACGAAAAGCCGATACGACTCCAGCCTGGTGTCCGGGATGCGGCAACTTTCCGATTCTCAAAGCATTCGACGCCGCACTGGCGGAAAGCGGTCTGAATCCGGACAAAACCGTACTGGTCTCCGGTATCGGCCAGGCAGCCAAGCTCCCCCACTATGTGACACCGCCCTGCAATCTCTTTAATGGATTGCACGGCCGCGCACTGCCGGTTGCCACCGGCATCAAATGCGCCAATCACGAGCTTGAGGTTATTGTGACCAAGATTCAAACGCATGGCGTGATGTCGATGCCGTTCAATCCGCTGGCACTGGCGATTGTTGAGGGCTGTTCCCTTGTGGCGCGAACCTTTGCCGGCGATCCGGAGCATCTCAAAGCGACCCTGCTGGAAGCTTTGCGGCACACTGAGGGATTCGTCCTCGTGGACATCCTGCAACCATGCGTAACCTTCAACAAGGTCAACACCTACAAGTGGTACAAAAAGCGCGTTCAGCCGGTGACAGCGGAGCATGACCCGTATGACCGTATGAAGGCGCTGGCGTTGTCGTTCCAATGGGGCGACTCCATTCCGATCGGTATCATCTACCGCAGCGGCCGCCCCGGTTTTGAAAACCGGCAGCCGATGCTGCAATCAGGGAGCACAAACGCGATCTTCTCACCGTAATCGAAAAGAAATAAAGGTTAAAAAAGGGCCAAAGGAGAACCTGTAATGATGCGACCAACCAAAACATGGTCTGTGAATCCCATGGCGGTGCTGTTGGGCACCTTGGCGCTGTTCGTGCCGTGGGCGATCTTATCGGCGGCAACCGTGGAATATGACCTCACCATTGCCCGGCAGGAGATAAACATCACCGGCCATCCTGTCCAGGCCATGACCCTCAATGGTCAACTACCGGGGCCGACCCTGCGTTTCACCGACGGCGACCATGCAACAATCCGCGTCCATAACCAGGTGGACGTGGAGACCTCGATTCACTGGCATGGAATTCTGCTGCCCAACAACATGGACAGCGTGCCCTTTGTACTACTATCATTCATATTCTTGTTTTTTTTGTACGTTTATTATCTCTCACAGAGGCACAGAGAACACAGAGAGTAGCTGAACTTTTCGCAGCACTGAGAGAATATTTTAAGGTGAAAAATCTTAGAGGTGAAAAATGTGGAAAACTGGGAACGTCGAGCCCGAACTTTACGCCTTTGAGTCTTTGCTGGTGGAAACTCTGAAACAACTCAGAGAACTCTGTGCCTCTGTGAGAGATAAAGAATTGGTTGCGGCTATGCTGCGCTAGGACATATCCACCCATTGCACCTGGTACGACATTCACCTATGAGTTTGATCTGCGTCAATCCGGTACCTACTGGTATCACAGCCACACCATGCTCCAGGAACAGCGCGGACTGTTCGGAGCATTGGTCATCGCGCCGAAGGATAAGGGCGTGTTTGACCAGCTGCGTGACCACGTCGTGGTGCTATCCGATTGGACAGATGACGACCCGAACTCGGTGCTCCACACCCTCAAACGTGGCAGCGAGTGGTATTCAATTAAGAAAGGCAGCGGTCAAAGCGTGCTGGGTGCAGCGCGGCTGGGACTGTTGGGCGCGTATTTCTCAAGGGAGCTTCAACGCATGCCACCCATGGATCTGTCCGATGTGTACTATGATCGCTTTCTGCTCAACGGCGCACCGCACCACGCCCTCACCGCTAAGCCGGGCGAAAAGATCCGGCTCCGGGTCATCGATGGTTCGGCCTCCACGTTCTTCTATTTGCAGTTTGCCGGCGGCCCGATGCAGGTGATCTCGGCGGACGGACAACTGGTGCATCCCTTCAACGAAGAGCGGTTGCTGATGGGCGTGGCTGAGACCTATGACGTGATCGTTACAATGCCGGATGAAGGCAGCTACGAGTTTCGCGCAACAGCTCATGATGGATCAGGGCATGCGTCGCTGTGGATTGGTGACGGAACACGGCACGCCGCGCCGGACATTCCGTCCCCCAATCTTTACGACAGCATGGGCGGCCTCTCGCTCAAACGCGTGTTCGCACTGACCCCAGGCGGTTCGATGGGTATGTCGGGCAACGCTGTACGTGCCGGCAAGTTCGATCAACCGGGCATGAACAGTATGGAGGGAATGGAGAGTATGGACGGCATGCAGGAGATGGAAGGAATGAAGGGAATGGATCACGGCGAGATGGCTCCGAATGCCGCTAAAACGAACTATTCAGGGATGGACGCCGCACCCGCGATGGAACACGCGGGCCACGACATGAGCGGTATGATGCACGAAAAGGCGCCGATGGGTACGGGTATGGTTTCCGAAGGGAAAACCACTGCACCCAATAGCACCTGGCTCGGACTACTCGCTGAGGATGTGAGTTCTCAAACCCCGCTGGCCGCTGACAACATGAGCGAGGAACGTCCAGGGCCGCCTTACGACAAGCTACGCGCCCTGCAATCCACCGCATTCGATTCTTCAAAACCGATCCGAAAAATCCGGCTCACCCTCGATGGCGACATGGAGCGTTACCTCTGGTTTCTGAACAACAAGCCGTTGTCCGAGCGTGACGACATTGAAATCAAACGCGGCGAGGTGGTGCGGTTCATCATGATCAACCGCACCATGATGCATCACCCGATGCATCTTCACGGCCATTTCTTCCGGGTGCTCAACGCCCAGGGAGATCATTCACCGCTCAAACACACCGTGGATGTCGCCCCCATGACGACTACTGTGATTGAGTTTGCGGCGGATGAGTTCGGCGACTGGTTTTTCCACTGCCACCTGCTCTATCACATGATGAGCGGCATGGCGGCGGTGGTGCATTATCAGGGGTTCGTCCCCGACCCAGCCACCGCCGCCGTGCGTCCACTACTCTACGATGACCCGTTCTACCTGTATGGTCGGGTGGATGCGCTTTCGCAGATGTCGCAGGGAGTGTTGGTTTACGCCAACTCGCGGCACATCTTCTCTACCGAATGGCAGGCTGGCTGGCAGCACGTGGATGACGTAGAGTGGGAGGTCGCGCCCACCTACGATTATTACCTGAACCGTTTTACCACTCTCTTCGCAGGGCTTGACCTTGAGGGAGCGGACGATCACTTCGACAAGCACGAGGGTATCTTCGGCCTGCGCTATCTACTGCCGCTCAATATCACATCACGCGTGTGGGTGGACACAGCCGGTGAGTTCCAATTCGCCGTCGGTAAGCACCTTGAACTCACGCCGCGACTCGCGGTGTTTTCTGAGGCCGAATATGATACGAAAGAACATTGGGAGATCCGCGCGGGCACCGGCTATTTGCTTACCAAACACTTTTCCCTGATCGGCCAATGGCACTCCGATTTTGGTTGTGGCGGCGGTCTGCGCTGGCAGTTCTAATGGAAGCGAGTTGAGAGGGTCATCACCCTCTTCTGCTGCATGCCACCCGAGGCAAACAAGCATTCTACACCGATGAGATTCCCGCTACTAAGCGGCTGGGAATCGTCATTGACATGACGGATACCGGCGGACATACGGGAAGCAACACAGTATATCCGCCGGTATCTGGTGGATGATTGCTTAAAAAGTCGCTCTAAGGCTCGGCAAACAACTTTTAAAAAAACAACAGGAGAAACCACCTATGTTTGTTATATTTCAATACAGTTTGGTTGCAGCTCTGCTGCATTAGATTGTAGCGGGTATCTTTCCTTTGGCCGGTGGTTGTGAATGTTATATTGCTTTAAGCTTGGGAACATTGTAATGATAGATAAGTGCGTGATAACTCTCAGCAACAACCAAATCTGATACACATATCCTCACGCCCTTGGAAAAGGATTCCTGTAAAAAACCAACGGCCTGTTCAGATTGTTTCTCAAGCGTGCCAACAAGAAGACGCAAAACCACACAAGTGTCAATGCTGATGGACTTCATAGTTTTTGCCCCGTATGCTCTCCAATACTCCGACGTATATCAAACCTTAGATTAGTAATTAAACGCATTGCAGTTTTCCTCTCGAAGCAATTCAAGCTTTTCCGTTATCTCTTCAAGTTGGATTTTAAGCTCCGCATTACCTGTATCAAGGCTCTCAGCCAGCCGCAGGAGAAACCTATCGCGGTCATGGTCATCGGAAAATATCTGCATCTTCCCATTGCCACGATGGGTAATATGATAAATCGCGCCAGGCTATTCAACTCGCAGTTTTCTTGCCAAGTTCCACATGAGCACAGCTTTAAATCTCGCGTCAATCATTAATTACTAATATAATGGATGACCCCGGTTGGCACGACCCCGGTTGGCACGACCCCGGTTGGCACCTGCCAGCCTGGCACCTGCCACCATCCGGGTACTCAGCGGGGTTTTTATTCTCTCTTCGGCCATGATCGGACTTCTACTTTTTGGATTGGCATCTAAAATCACCTCTGCTATTTTTTCCAAAAAAGGATTACCTTTAAAGCATTTTTGAGCATTATTTTGGGAGCATATTAATCAGAAGTTTGCCTTTATGGTTAACCGCATCCGGGAAGTTTGTTCTGATTTCATCAAAGAGGGCCTGTGCCTCTTTCGCCCTTCCTGTCTCTTTGTAGTAATAAGCCAAATAGAGCCTGGCATAAGCTCCCACCTGAACGCCGCTGCCATAGTAGCAATCGCCAAAATCCTTGATTGCAAGTTTCAGATAGCTCTCCTTCTCCTCGCTTGAGGACATCTGCCCCATGTACTGTACAGCGCAGCCCGTCCGATTGGCCTTGGGGTATTTTTCAATCAGGCTTTTCAGCGCCTCTTTTGCTTCAGGGCTCCTTAAGTCCTTGTTGGCTGATTGATAAAGGCTTTCTATCTCACGCAGTTGCGCATCGCTGTACGTCTTTCTGTCTTCCTCATATCTTCTTCTGATTCCAGCCTTGGGGTCAGTGGCCGGTGTTGCGCTTTGAACTGTTCCGCTCTGCACAAGGCTCCGCAGCTCGGAAACCTCGCGCTTGAGTGACTCAATCTCTTTTTTCATATCAGATATTTCGTCAGCATGCACCCCTGAACCTGACAGAAGTATTGCTAAAACAAGACAGCATCTTTTCATCTTTATCTCCTTTGTTGCTCAATAAATTATTGTACGACTGGCCGTAGTTTACGCGGATACTTGATTAATGATGACGGAATAATTGCACTAATTGCGGGTTTTGTCAAAAATAAACTTGTTTCAAATAACTTATCCGATAAAAGTTTGGAAACCACAAAACAACCTAAAGCAGCTAGTCGCCGCAACCAAAAGAGTTTGTGTGATGTGCGGAAGGTCGTCGCCCTCACTGAGAAATTAGTGGTTAGGAGCCCGCTGCTTTAGTAACAAACGCTGCGCGTTTGGGGAAACGAAATTTATTGTTTAAACAATGCTTTAGCCTGTTCCAAACGGGTTATTGAAAGGGTATTTCAAGTGATTAGCGACCCCACGAAGTGGGGATGAAATCCCCTTGTCATTTAGCGGAGATTCGCGGGCAAAACAACTCTGAGAACTCTGTGCCTCTGTGAGAGATAAAAAATTAGTTGCCTGCCTGTGTGTTGCAAGACAGGCGGCTATGCTGCGCTAGGTCCTTTGTGGTTTCAGATAAAAATTGGTTACGGCTATGATTCAGCTGTTCCACGTGGCTTTTCCTTTCTTCAATTTTTTGAAGGATTTTGTTAAGGGGTATTGTTGCATGGGACATTTTTTTGTCCAATGTGTTGTCGCATTTCATATTACAATTCAGAACTGGCCGAGCTTTTTTATAATGCGACAACCGGCGTACTGGACGAGTGTGACGGCGAAATCGTTGCGCCCACCGGCGGCGAACAGAAGCCTGATATCGTGTTAAGGTTGACCAAGCCTGTCGGGGGTGACAATACGTTTAAACTCACCTATCTTTTTGATGCTAAATATCGGCTTGAGGCGGATAGAGAAGGTGTCGATTCACCGCCTAACGATGCAATCAACCAGATGCACCGATATCGCGATGCGATTTATTACCGAAGCAACAAGGAGAACCCGCCTGCCAGCTAACCTTATCGCAAAGAAGTGATCGGGGGCTACATCTTATTCCCGGGGTCGGGCGACCCAGCGACAGTCAAAGCGGCGCGGTTTTTCCAAAGTATCGCAGAGGTGAATATTGGTTATGGCGGGTTGCGCTATCTAACGACATCCAGGGGCCACTCTAGGTGAATTGGTGCATATTATTGGTTAGAGTAATGGCCGGCGGCACCGTCAGCCGCGCGATGGAGTTCCAGCACCCTGATTATTCGTATGGCCGCTGATAACTAATCAACCGCGTTCGATGGACAAGTCGACGACCACGGGGAAAGAGAGTATGCACACAAACCGTTTGATACACGAGAAGAGCCCTTACCTGCTGCAACATGTACACAATCCGGTTGACTGGTATCCCTGGGGCGATGAAGCGTTTACCGAAGCACGCAAAACGAATAAGCCTATTTTCCTCTCCATCGACTACTCCACCTTCCATTGGTGTCATGTCATGGCCCGCGAGTCGTTCAAAAACGCGGAGGTCACAAAAATCCTCAACCAGCATTTCGCGGGCGTTCGAAACAGATGCCCGTATCGGTGACTTTGACGGGGCGCACACGGAGCGCTTTTCTGAAATTAGGTTCAACGGCGGGCCGCATCCCCCCCCATATATAAAAAACCGCCCGTCGAAACCTCCGCTACTTCGACGACAGGATGGGTACCCCATGCGCCTCCGTGAACTTGGACAAGTTCCCCAGGCCGTCAGCCCAACCATCCTTAAATAATTAGTGCTTAAAAAAGATAATCCATTAGGTGTGGATGAAAAAATCTTACCCACATTCAATGTCTATAGAATACTTTTTTTGTCAATCAGCGTCAAACGCAATTTTCGAGAACTCGCAGCCGCAGTAGCTTTGCCGGTAAA
Organism: Kiritimatiellia bacterium; assembly: GCA_041673345.1. Classification (GTDB taxonomy): domain Bacteria; phylum Verrucomicrobiota; class Kiritimatiellia; order RFP12; family UBA1067; genus M55B167. The sequence continues at coordinate 75,153 of JBAYXX010000003.1, read as the reverse complement.
GATCATACTCCTCGCTGAGTTCCAGTGTCCTTTTGAAACCGCCTTGTTTTTTAAAGTTGAGATCCAGATATTCACTCTCTGAGATCTCCTTCCCAATGTGGGCGATCAAATCCGATAATTTATGGGGGCTGACGGTCAGTGTGGTCGTGAAGGCGGCCAGCCCGCTGGCCCGCATCTGCCGATGGCTCCGTTGCAGTGCGTATTGGAAGCAGCGGACGCAACGGGCGCCTTGTTCGCGCTCCTTTTCCAGGCCAGCGGCTACACGGGTGAGCCATTCGCAGTGGTCAGGGGTATCAATAATCAGCGGGATATTGGCGATATTGGCTAGTTTGGTCACCGCTTGCGCTCTGCGATAGAACTCGCTTTCAGGCGCAATGTTTGCGTTTGAAAAAAAGAGTGTGGGCGTGTGTCCCAATGCGCACAAAACTTCAATGCAGTGCGTGGCGCATGGTGCGCAGCAAGTATGCAGCAGTACGGTCATGGCGGATTACTCCTGTTCGGGCGGCAGTTCAATGCGTTCAATGCGTTGTGCCAACATTGACATGAGCAGCTTCTGCATCAGCTCACGCCCAGTAGTGCTTATGTTTTTAAGTGCGGAAAATTCATCGGCTGATATCTGGAAGGAACCTTTGATTAAAGCCCCACTTCCTTTGTCGAGCCCGAAAGTCAACCCATAGCCACCCTCGGGCAAAGTGGCCAGCTGTTGTTGCGTAATGTGAGGGATCATGGAGGCGGTGAAACGCAGGAGTTTGGTGAGTTCCAGTTTTATTCCAGAGAGCGGGTCGTGGCTGAAGGAGTCGTTTCTGATATTAAGTTCAGTGAGCAAGGAGATATCCCGCGGAGAGCCGAGGATGCGGCTGACAACCTCCGCAAGGCTGTTTTTGGGGCCCACCACGATGATCAGCTGGTTATCTTTGATTGCCATCTCCAGATAGGCGTGCTTGATAAACAGGGAGGCAATGGTGTAGATTGCAGAGGGTTCGCTTTGCTCGTCTTTTGGTTTGAGGTGTAGCTTGTAACAGACGCTGTCGCTCTGCGAGGCAGCCGATGGTGCGATTTTTTCTAAGGTGATTGCCGCATCAGAGGGTGTGGTTGTATCGAGTATTTTAATTGCATCCATGACCGCAGAGGCGTTGTCCAGCGGCTCAAGCTGAACAAAGACCAAACCTTTTTTATCTTTGGAAGGGGCGAGATATTGTACTCGCTCGCCGGTGAATAGCTTTTTTGTATTCAATTGGGTCAGAGCTGGTGAAATGTGTTGTTGGAGGTTCAGTGCGAACCGGTTCCAGATTTCAGGTTCTTCACACTTGGAGATAGATAGAAGAAAAGTGCTGGGGGGGGCTGAGTTCAGGAGCGTGGCCTCTGGTTTGCGTAAAGTTTTTGCCAGGGTTGTCAATTGAGCACCTGGCAGTGGAGTGGCCTCAGCGGTGATCGTCAGGCTCTGGGGTTCTAATGCAAGCGCGAAGCTGCACATCTCCAGCTCCTGCAGAATTTCAATGGGCTTGAAGAATTGCATCAGGGTCAGGTCGCTTTGCGCTTTGAGAATAGCGGCGGCCCTTTGCGGGTTGATCAGATATTTGAGAGTACCCTTCTGCGGGAGCGGGGGGGCATTCAGCAGCTTCGGGTTTTCAATGATCCACAACAACGCTTCTTGTGAGCGTGAGGCAAGCAGCCATTGGCCCTGTTTGGCAATGGCAACCGATGGGAATAGGGTGGTTGACAAGGGTTTGCTGTACACGTTGATCTTTGAGTGCCAGAGATCGCAGGCCGAGTAGCTTTCGTTGAGCAGACGCTCGATCTCTTTGCCTTCGTCTTTGATTGGGATAATGGCAGTATTGGCCGGGTTGATGTCGCTGAGCAACTCCGCGGGGTCAATGCTCTGAATGACGCGTAGGCGCTTGTCTTTTACAAATCCTGAAATCACAGGGAGTGCGGTTAGCTGGGATGCTTTAGCCTTTAACTGAGCGTTTAGCTCAGGCATCCTAGTAACATTGGCAAATGCCGCGACACTTAGCTCCAGCGAGTGATAGCTTTCAGTCTCGAGGATGCCGACAAATAAGCGCTCTCCAAGGCAGGCGCGAGTTCCAATAAAAGGAAACAGCAGAATAACAACCGAGAGCCCTATTTTGTTTTTCGCCTTCATGTTGGGGTGATAATATTGAGTCGCTCTCTTATTTGCGTTTGGGTTGGGGGTGATAAAACATCAGTACCAGTGCATTCAGATGCTCATACAAGTCAGGATCATAAACCGTGGCGTAGACCGTGTGGTTCTGGATGTTTCCAAAGGCCATGATGACAGTTCCGTCGGGTGAGTCAGCCGATTTCTTTTGCTCAAGGAAAAGGCCGTTATTGATCAGCTCCTGGAAAATACGGGTAGTTTCATCGCGGCTGACAGTCAGCTGGTAATCACGGATATCCTTCCAGTTTTCATTCAAATTGTCGTGCGCGAATTCATCGCCGACCAGCGGGCTGGTGCCCTCCTTGATTTTAATAACTCCATTGCCGTCAATCCGTACGCGCACCAGTTTTTTGCCCGAGATCTGTTTGTGGTAGATCTCCAGCCAGTTGAGTCCGGATTCATCTACCTTAAAGTAAGGGTTGTGGTAAAATGGATCAAAACAGCCGCTTGAAAAAATCAACGCAGTCACGAGAATGATGAACAAGATATTTTTTTTCATGGGGGGTATGCAATCTCTTTGGATATTCGTTTGGATTTAAGTGGCGATCATAACCACACGCTTAAAAAAATTTTCTAGCTGAAGGATGTTGGAGGCACCGTTAAAAAGCGACTCCGCAGTTTTGCGTCCTTCGCGGACAAGCTGGGCCCTCAAGCTCTTTGAGCCCGCAATTCTTTCAATCGCATCTGCCAGCGCGGCATGGTCCTCCGGCTCAACTAGAATACCATTTCTCCCATTAAAAATCACCTCCGAAGCCGCGCTGGCGGTTGTGGTGATAACCGGTGTGCCGAGTGCCAGTGCTTCAACCAAAATGTTGGCAATTCCGTCGCGGTCGCCATCCGATGTTTGCCGCGATGGTAGAACAATCAGGAGCGCGTTCTGGATGTGGTTGCGGATCTCCTCCTGAGGAAGCCAGCCTTCGAACAAAATCTGGTCGCTTAAATTCAATTCGATGCAAAGTTTCTTGAGTTTTATGAGTTCAGCACCTGTGCCCGCGATCTTACAGATTATTTTCAGGCCGTGCTCACTGAGCACTGCGCAGGCTTTGATTAGGGTATCCAGCCCTTTCTTTTTGGTAAGGCGGCAAGCAGTGAAAACAAACTCCTCAGACATGTTGGTTCTGAGAGAATAATCACTCAGCGGCAGACCATGGCGGATGATGTGTATCCGCGCATGAGGAACGCCAGCGGTAGCAGTTGCCGCTGCCACCTGTTCGGTACAGGCGGCAATTCCCGAGGCAGTACGAAGCCTTCTGCGGGTGATCGCGGGAGCAGTACAGTAAATGTCATGAGCATGCACTGAACAACTCCAGTTGATACCCACGCTCCTGGCCGCGATCCCCGCCAGATCCGCGGTTATGCCCGCGAACTGTGAGTGAATCAGCCGGGTGTCGGAGGCAACCACCTCCCTGATCAAGGCTGCGGCTTGCGGCAGCCGCTTGATGATACGCAACGCCACCAGCGGCGCGCGAAACAACTCCTCCAGCACACGTGCAACAGCCACCTTGACGAACCTCAGCCTGAAACCGCGCGGGCAACTGAAAGGGGCAAACAACAACGGTTGCGGGCCGCCCTTGAGAAGGCAGACCTCAACTGGCCAATCACGCCTGCGCAGTTGATCCAGTTCACGCTGTATAAAGGTCTCACTGGGGGCCAGTTGATCCATCAGATAAGTGACCGCAAACCGCATATTTTTATTCCAGTCCGTCAGGGATCAGATTCATGTCAGCCGGCATACTTTCAATCGCCGCGCACAGGGTGTCGATCACCAGTGCCGCGTCGTCCAGCGAGATAACCTCCACTGGGCTATGCATATACCTCAGAGGGATGCTTAGCTGCACCACAGCGGCACCGGAGCGGGAGAGGCGCATGGCCCAGGCGCAAGTACCATTGCCGCGGCCGCGCACCTGTGTCTGCAGGTTGATACCAGCACTCTGAGCGCTGCTGATCACATGCGCGTTCAATTTTTTGTGATAGGTCGGACCAACTGCGATGGATGGACCGGCACCGAGCCTGATGTCGCCCACGATTTTCTTATCGTCTGGCTGGGCATCAGAGGCGAATGTGACATCCACACAGAGCCCAATGTGGGGGTTGATGTCATAAGCGGTGGTTTGGCCTCCCACGAGTCCCACCTCTTCCTGTACGCTGGCAACCATGTGTACGGCCACATTCAGTTGTTTGTCTGCGAGCCGCCGCATAGTCTCAGTCACAATAAAAGCACCAATCCGGTTATCGAATCCGCGGCAGGCAATGCGGTTGTTTGCCAGTTCGTTCCATCCAGCATCAATCACAGCGGGGCTTCCCAGATCAATCAGTTTGAGCGCATCCTCCCTGCTGGTGGCACCGATATCCACCTTGATCTCCTGGATGTCCTGCGGTGCTAATTTTTTGCGCTGCTCCGCAGTCATCAGGTGGGGAGGGCGAACACCGAAAACACCGTAGACTGGACCCTGCTTGCCCTGGATCACAATACGCTCTGAGGCCAGTGTAGGGGTGGTCACCCCGCCCAGCGGGCACATGTAAAGAAAGCCATCGTCATCAACATACTGCACCATAAATCCGATTTCATCACAGTGCCCTTCAAGCATAACCCGCAATGGAGCCTCGCGGTTGAGAGAAGCCCGCAGGTTGCCATGCACATCCAAGGCCACGTCTTTGATGCCGACAGCTTTGAGGTAGTTGCCCAGCAGGATCATTCCATCTTCTTCAAAGCCGGTCGGTGTTGGCAGTGCGACCAGCCCTTTTAATAATTTGAGCGCATTTGGGTCCATACAAAACAAAGCCTTTCATAAAACAGGGGGTTAATATTTTTTATTAAAGCTGAAAGTTTACTTTGTTCGCCGCAAAATATCAAGGACTAAAGCCGCTATTAGCCGATTCGGAAGCGATTTGACCTGATTGAGAAGAAGTTCTAAAGTGAAAAGGTCGCGTCTCTGACGCGGGAGCAACGTAGGTCCGGTTTCCAACCGGACATGTCCCGATGCATCGGGACCTACTGAAAGTCGACCGCGCCGTCGGTTTACGATAGCGGCGACGATGCTGGTTGACGAGCCTCCGCATGATCCCAATCGTCCACCAACATCACTCGCCACGCCGAACGACTGGAAGGCGGGTCGCACAGCATCGTCGGCCGAAGCCGCTCTATGAGCGGCATATGTCGCTCACAGAGCGACTACTACATTAGAGTTAAACGACTTCACAAACAGACAACTTGTTGGAAAGAACAATTAATTGCTTTTTCTAGTCGCCTAAGCGACTAGGATATTAGTCGTTGAGCACCCGAATCATCTCTCCCGGCACATTGGTTGTGATGGATTTGGCCCCCAATCTCACACAGCGTTTTGCCGCTTCGGGGTTATCGACTGTCCATACATGCCACTCAAACCCGGCGGCAATGATGCCTTGCACATAACCGTCCGACAAGTTTCCCAGTGAAGAGCTGAAGCCGTCAGCCTTGATCTCACGCAGGGTGGCGAGGGCCTGCTCTAGAGTCGGCGTAATGTTTTCCGCTTTGTCGCGCTTGAGAGAGCAGAGCCAGAAGGCCCGGTAGTGAGGCGCGACACGTTTGAGTTCGCGGATGACCTCTTTTTTAAAGCAAATGAAGGTGACCTGCTCATCTTTTAAACCAGAGCGTGTCAGAATTTTCAGCATTTCCGGTATAATTTCTGGACCACATTTAATCTCAACATAAATACCCTTGCTGTCGGGTACGAGCGCGAAAACTTCCTCGACTGAGGGGATCACTGTGCTCCGGTAGCGCTCGCCCTTCCAACGTCCGACATCCAGCGCGCGCAGCTCGGCAAAGGTTGAAGCTGCAATCACCAGGTTCGTGCCGGCAACCCGTTTTGTGTTGCCATCATGAATGCAGACAATGCGCCCATCCTTAGTGAGATAAAAGTCACCCTCAATGGCATCGGCCCCTTGTTCCCAAGCCAATTTAAAGGCCGGTCGTGTATTTTCAGGGGCTTCGTTGGAGGCTCCCCGGTGGGCGACAATATACGGTTTTTCAGCAATACTGATGCAGGCACTCATAATCGTTACCAGGGTTAAAAAGAATAGAGAGAATTGATTTTTATTGTTCAACATGATTATTATTCTAGTTTGGGGTATTACCTTTTGTGGGTTTTCAAAAATTGATCGGATTATGCCTGCGCTCCAAACTTAACGCAGACCGGCTTGTGTACGCTGACTGGTTTGTGAGCCGGGTCAAAGGCTCCGTTGGCATCATCATAGGCATAGACCTGCAAGAGATTGCCGCTCTGCGAGCCGACCACCGCGAATTTTTCACCTGGCATCAACTCGAAATCACGCGGCTGAGGCGCGGTCAGCTTTGAAATAGCTATGCGCTCCATCCGACCGGTCGCTGCATCCAGACCAAAGGTGACGATGCTGTCGTGGCCGCGGTTGGAACCAAAAACACGGTCTCCAGCTGCGTTGATCTTGATGGCCGCTGTGGCGCTTGGGGCTTGAAAATCAGCGGGTAGGGTGTCGAGCGTCTGGATATGGCAGAATCCTTCACCTGTATAGCGGTAGGAGCTGAGGGTGTTGCCCAGCTCATTGATCACAAAGGCCAGCGATCCATTCGGATGGAAGATGATGTGGCGAGGCCCAGCGCCTGCCTTAGTTTTAAGCGTCATGTTACCGACCTCAGTCAGGCCATGGGCGCGGTCCGCAAAATCATAAAGTTTAACACAGTCAAGCCCCAAGTCGACAACGCAGAGGTGCTGGTTGTCAGGGGTCATCTCCGCGCAGTGAGCGTGGGCTTTTTCCTGCCGCTTCGGATGAAGGCCTCGTCCCTGGTGGATCACCGTCTGCGGTGGCGTGTCGGCAATGGAGCCGTCATCATTCAGCTCAAAAACCCCGGCAATCGCATTGGTGTACTCGGCAAAGACCAGCGATTTTTCAGCCTTGTCCAGTTGCACATAGCAGGGTGTAGTCGCATGGACCGGCTTGTAGTTCAGGAGTTTGAGGGTTTGCCCTTGTACGGCGTAGGCTGCCAGCGCGCCGGTTTTACCCTGTGGACCCAGTTGCGCAACTCCCATAGTTGTATAGAGCCGGGTATTATCCCGGGAAAGGTTGAGGTAGGTTGGGTTGTCGAATCCACCGATCAGACCCACTGGTGTGAGCATACCGCTTTCAATGTCACTCTCAAATATGTGGATGCCCTCTTTCCGCTCACTGGTATAGGTTCCGACATAGGTTAAATATTTCACGTAGTTTTCCTTTGAAGGTAGTTTAACTCTGAACTTGAAAATTATTATCTCAAATCCTGCCGTATAAAACAAGGAATTGAATGATAGTTAAAAAAGGTTGAAATGGTTGAAAGGGGAAGCTCTAGAGTTCTAAAGTGCAGTAGGCGCCTAAGCGACTATAAACGCGCTAACCGCGGTCACGGCCCGTGGCTACAGTGCTTCGCAAAAACGTAGGTCCGATTTCCAATCGGACATGTCCGGTTGGAAACCGGACCTACTGGAGTTCGGCTTCGCCGTCGGTTTACGATAACGGACGACGACGCTGATCGACCATTTTAATCCTTTAACCTTCAACCCTAACCTTCAACCCTAACCTTGAGTTGCTACCCGCTATATGTTAAATTTTAGGAATGCGTATATATATTGATTTTGATGATGTTTTGTGTGAAACTGCCCGGGCTCTCTCGAAGGCAGCCAAAAACCTTTTTAAACGCGATGTACCCTATGAGCAGATCAAGGTCTTTGACCTTCAACACGCATTCTCTCTTTCGGCGGATGAGATTGAACAGTTGATGGGACTGGCGCATAAACAGGGTTTTTTAGCACAACTTGAGCCAGTACCGGGCGCGGTCGAGGCGGTCAAGGAGCTGCAGGCTGCTGGGCATAAAGTGACCATTGTGACTGGCCGCCCCTCTGACTGTCATGTTGGCTCTGTGGCCTGGATGGAAAATTACGGGTTGGAGGGCGTGGAGATTATTTACGTCGATAAGTATGGTCGTGCCCCCAAGGACCTGCCAGTATGGGCGCCGCAGATGTTGACGCTGGAGCAGTTTTATAAGCTGCGGTTTGATGTGGCAATCGAGGATGCTCCAGCCGCGCTGGATCTCTTGACTGCGTTGCAGGGGTGCCGGGTGGTGATCTTCAATCGACCGTGGAATGCCACATATCAACTGCGGGCCGAGATGCGACGCTGCGATTCGTGGGATGAGATCCTGGATATAATTCAGCGCATCGAATAGTAATAGTGAGGTCCCGGGCAATAAGTTCAATGTAACGCCTCAACAACCCGCTTTGGTACACAAAGAGTTTTGTATGGGCTTTGTGATTGCATTTTGGCGCAAAAAGATGTATTTTCGCATCATGAATAAATGTTTAAAAAATTACTTGTTTGCTTCAATGAGCTTAGTTTTGCTGCTGCTGCCTCTGGTCGCGCAGTCAAACGCAGTGCCATCGACAACTTCAGATTTATCAGCCCTCAAGAAAACGTGTGAACTACTGGTTGAGCAACCGCGCGATGAAACAGCCCTTGCTGCACTGCTGGCATATGCAAAAGGCACAAACAGCGTTGACCGCCTTCGGAGCCGGGCCATGGCAGGCTATGCACTCTCCACGCTATTCAAAGGCAACACCAACCTCTATATAAGTGCGCGAAACTCCCACTCCCGCACCTATCCCGATGACGCGCACCTTCTACGGATTGACCTGCAAGCATGTTATGAGCGCTGCGAAGAGTGTCAAGGGCGTGGGAAGGTCACAAATCTCTGTCCGGCCTGCAAAGGGAGCGACAAATGCAAGGCCTGCAACGGGGAGGGTGAACGGCTGAGACGTAAAAATCTTAAAGGCTCGCGTGAAGCGGGAGTTAAGTGTTCGGTTTGCAAAGGCACTGGAAGGGTAGTGTGTGAGATGTGCAGGGGCACAGGCCAGATTGAGAGACCCTGTTCAAACTGCAAGGGAAAGCCGGAGAGATTTGTCACACCCACGAAAGTTTATAACGACTTTACCCTGATTGTGAAGGGGATCACTAAGTGGATCAACAATGAGGTGGTCTTTTCGGAAAACCTAAAGATTGCAAAAAGTAAAGCCGATTTGACTGAGAGAGTTGCCGCCCTGCAGGCACTTGTGGCCAAATCCAGCTATCGCGAGGATATAGGTGATGTCGAAACATTGCTGGCCACAGAGCAGGCTGCGCTTCAAGAGCAAACCAAAATAATGCGCGAGCTGCAGGAGCGCGAACAACGCGAGATCTCTCTGTTGCGCGGCTTGAGAAGCTCCCCTAACTTTGCTGCCTCAATTGTGACGCTGAATGAATACCTGGAGGGACACCCTGACTCTGAGCACCGCCTAGAGCTGCAGAGTATAGTCAATCATATGACCGCTGAATTGCACAAACAGAGGATCAAGCGGCGCAATCTCTATGTTTTTGGAGGCATAATTATTTTGCTTCTTGCCGCAAGCTGCATTCACATCAACCACTATAACTACAATATCTTTTCTCCCCACAAAGAGGGATAAGGAGAACAAATGATACCCCAATGGTTAATTGAAAAAAAACGCGATGGAGCGAGTTTAAGTGATCAGGAGATCCACGCGTTTATCGCTGGTTTTACCGATGGCTCAATACCAGAGTACCAGATGGCAGCGCTGGCTATGGCGGTTTTCTTTCAAGGCATGACCGCCTCGGAGACCGCTGCATTGACTGATGCCATGATGCGCTCGGGTGATCTGATATCATTCGAGGGTTGGCCCCGTCCAGTCGCTGACAAACACTCTACCGGCGGTATTGGCGACAAGCTTTCGCTGATGATCGCGCCGCTGGCCGCCGCCGCAGGTCTGGCAGTGCCGATGATCGCTGGGCGTGGGCTAGGTATTACCGGTGGCACGGTGGATAAACTTGAGTCTATTCCTGGATATGACACCTATCTCTCCATCGCTGAATTCCAGCGGGTGATTGAGGTTGTCGGCTGCTCGATTATCGGCCAGACCGATAATCTTGCGCCAGCTGATAAAAAGCTCTACGCCCTGCGCGATGTGACTGGCACTGTGCCCAGCATTCCGCTGATAACCGCCAGCATCATGTCAAAGAAGCTGGCTGAAGGAGCTGATACCCTGGTCTTGGATGTCAAATGTGGACGAGCCGCTTTTATGAAGAACCAGCAGGATGCAGAGGCATTGGCAAGGAGTCTGATCACCGTAGGGCGCGTACTTGGCCGCAAGTGTGACGCGATCATCACCAACATGGATCAGCCCCTAGGGCGCACAGCTGGTAATGCAGTGGAGGTAATCGAGGCGATTGAGACACTCAAGGGGGGCGGGCCGCCCGATACACGGCTGTTGACCATTGAACTGACCGCGATGATGACTGTGTTGAGCAATGTTTATCCTGATCTGAACTCTGCCCGTGAAAAGCTTGCCGAACTGCTCGACAATGGCGCGGCGCTAGCATGCTTCAGGCACATGGTTGAGGAGCAGAGAGGTGATGCAGGGGTGATCGATGATTACACCCGCTTTCCTCAGCCAGGTGCCACAGTGGAGATAAAAGCGCAGGCGAAGGGTTTTGTGGCAGAGGTGAATGCCGACACGATTGGCCGAGTAGTGCTGCAATTAGGCGGCGGTCGCCGGAAAAACGAGGATGTGATTGATCATGCGGCGGGTGTCGACTGCCTTGTGCAGCAAGGAGAGATAGTTGAAAAAGAGGGTGTGCTGATGCGCCTCCACGCCCGGAGAGAAGAGCTGGCGCACTCCCTAGTTGAGTATGCGCGGACAGCAGTTGCAATCAGCGATACACCACCGCCGGAGCGTGAGCTTATGATCACTCGCAGTGAAGCATAGCCGCACCACTTGTTTTTTAAGTTTCAATCACTGAGCGACTGTAAAGTGTTTGGATCAGACAGAAAAACTCCTTGAACTTTACGTCACAGTCACTTTATACTGTGTCGCTCCTACCATGAAAGTCATAATCGGTCTCAGCGGCGGTGTCGATTCCTCGGTCGCAGCACTGCTTCTCAAAAACGAGGGGCATGAAGTCACAGGCGTGACCATGAAAATATGGTGTCCCGGTAAATACGCCGGCGGCGACCGCGATGCTTGCTTCAGTGCTGGCGAAGACGAAGATGTCGCCGCTGCAGAGGCACTCTGCGCCCGCATCAACATCCCTTACCGCGCCTTTGACTGCTCAGAGCAGTACGATGATCTGATCGTCTCCCACTTCCGTGACGAATACATGTCCGGCCGCACCCCGAATCCCTGCGTACGCTGTAATGCCATGATGAAGTTTGGCCTTCTGCCTGCCATGGCCACGGCCGCAGGAATCGACTTTGAGCACTTCGCCACAGGCCACTACGCCCGCACAGATGCCCAAGACGGGCGTTTCCGCCTGCTGCGCGCCGTCGACTTGTTTAAGGACCAATCCTACTTCCTCTATCGCCTCGCGCAGGAGCAACTGGCGCGCCATCTCTTCCCTCTGGGCAATCTGACCAAAGAAGAGGTGCGCCAAATCGCCAGACAAAACAATCTCGATGCCGCCGATAAACCGGATAGCCAAGACTTCTATAGCGGCGACCGCGCCGAACTCATCGGCGAGCCCGACCGCCCCGGCAACATCGTGGACGAGTTCGGCAAAGTCCTTGGCAAACATAACGGCTTTTGGAAGTACACCATCGGCCAGCGCAAAGGGCTTGGTATCTCCAACCCCCTTCCGCTCTACGTTGTCGAGCTCAACGCCTGCCAAAACGAGGTTGTGGTTGGAAGCGTGGAAAAAACCATCGGACACACCCTCGTCGCCGACTCCTGCAACTGGATCTCGATCCCGCCTCCGGAAACAGCCTTGAATATCCAAATCAAGGTGCGATCCGCAGGACAGCCAATTGTGGGCGCCATGGTTCGCCCCCTCGGGGAAGGATATTATGAGGCGCGTTTTGATTCAGGAATCGCCGGCGTCGCGCCAGGCCAGTCCGCCGTCTTTTTCCAGGGCGATGTCGTCCTCGGCGGCGGCATTATCAGGAGCGCCAAATGACCTCGCTTGAAACCATCCTTGAACAAGCCAAAGCTGCACACCACGCCCTGACGCACGGGGAGATCGCCTTTCTACTCTCTTTAACCGATCCCGAAGAGCTGCGGCAGTTGCACGCAGCTGCCTACGAAGTGAAACTTCGTTATTCAGGCAAGGTCGTCAGCTTCCGTGGCATTATCGAGATGGGCAATGTCTGTTCCAAGGACTGCTTCTACTGCGGTATCCGCAAAGGCAACACCCAGATTGAACGTTTTCAGCTCGAAGAAGAATCAATCTTACGCTGCGTCAAGCGCAACCTCGATATGGAGTACGGCTCACTCGTGTTGCAGTCCGGCGAAATCGAATCGGATGCACACACAGCTTTCATCGAAAAAGTGCTGCGGCGCATCACGGAGATGTCGGATGGCAAGCTCGGTATCACGCTCTCCCTTGGTGAGCAATCCGCGGAAACGTATGCGCGCTGGCGCACCGCCGGTGCGCATCGCTACCTGTTGCGTATCGAAACCTCGAACCCGACACTCTACGCCAAGCTCCATCCTGTTGACCATAACTTTGAAAGGCGCGTGAGCTGCCTGCGGCTTCTGCGCAAATACGACTATCAAGTCGGCAGCGGTGTCATGAGCGGGCTGCCGGGTCAGACATACGACGACCTAGCCAACGACATCCTATTCTTTCACGACATTGACCTCGACATGATCGGCATGGGACCCTACATTCCACACCACGATACACCTCTCGGCAGAGAGATCGAGTTCACGCCCCACTATGCCGCAGATCACCTGCGCATCGGATTGAACATGATTTCAGCCACACGCCTTTATCTGCAGAACGTAAACATCGCCGCCACCACCGCGCTGCAGGCACTGGCGGATGATGGGCGCGAGCAGGGGATCCTCGCTGGGGCCAATATCGTGATGCCAAACATCACCGACACCGAATATCGGCGCAGCTACCAACTCTATGAGAACAAGCCTTGTCTCGACGAGAATTCAGAACAGTGCCGATTTTGTCTAGCTCGCCGCCTTGAAAAAATCGGTGAAACCGTGAACTGGAACCAGCGCGGCGACTCCCCGCACTACGCTGCCCGACACTAGGCCCTTACCAAAGGGCAGGACAAACATGTTGGTCCTTACAAACATGTTGTCGGTGGGTCAATCCTAATCCCAATCTTAATCACAATCTTCATTTTTTCCTGCCATTTTGTCGCAGTTACCCACCGTTTTTTCGCGATGCAGCCGCGTGAACTCTGACTCCTGAATTCTGACTTCTGTTGCTCCGCAACGCGGAGCCACTTGATTTGAGCAGAGTCTCAGATCAAGCCTAGTCGCTTAGGCGACTAGAAAAACAATTAGTTGTTCTTTGCAAAAAATTGTCTATCGAACGTTTATAGGAGTTTGGTGTAGTAGTCGCTCTATGAGCGACACATGCCGCTCATAGAGCGGCTACTACACCCGATGCTGGTTGACGATGCTGTACGACCCGCCTTCCAGTCGTTCGGCGTGGCAAGCGATGTTGGTGGACGATTGGGGTCATGCGGGGGCTCGTTCACCAGCATCGCCGCCGTTATCGTAAACCGAAGGCGAAGCCAAACTCCAGTAGGTCCGGTTTCCAATCGGATATGTCCGGTTGAAAACCGGACCTACGTTGCTTCCGCGCCAGAGACGCGACCTTTTCACTTTAGAGCTTCTTCACTCCGCCACCAAAAAATTTTTAATGCCAGTGACAATCATCTGCGCTGACAACGCCGCCAAAATCAAGCCGGTGATTTTGCTAAGAATCGTAAGCTGAGATTTTCCCACCAACCTCTCAATCGTCGTCGCCACCAAAAGCAGACCGCTCATAGAGGCAACTGCCAGACCCACCGCCACAGCCCCGGCCATGCGCTGCTCAAAGCTGATGACATCCGCGCCTATAACAAAAAGTACGCCCATCACCGCTGGTCCTACGGTGATCGGCATGGCAAGAGGCACCACCGCCAGATCTTCCTCCCCGCTGGGTGTCACAGGCACATTGCCCTGCACCAAATTAATCGCTGATAAAAACAGCAGTGCTCCCGCCCCGATCCGAAAGGCATCCAATGTGATCCCGAATAACGAAAATATCATTGAGCCAAAAAAATAAACCACCAGGCAGATGACTGTTATGGCACTGATAGTACGCAGAGCGAACGCCCGACGACGACTCCTATCGTAATCGCGCGTAATCCCCAGAAAAATCGAGAGCACAAGAAACGGCGTAAAGATAAATAATATTTTGAGCCAAGTCTTAACAACAAACGAAATCATCGCACCCATATCACATCCCTCCAACGGCTTGAAAGAGAGCTTGCGCTTTCAAATCTTTGCTGAAAATTAAATTCAGAGAACAAAAAAGCCCCACAGCAACACGGGGCTTTTTTGGTAAAAGAAAAACCCGACGGCCTGCCGAATAGAGGGCTATTCGGTTGTCTCATTGATCAGAATAACTTTAAAAAACGCTTTTTTGCCGTTTTTGGGAACACGAATTTGGGTTCGGCCGCCATCGACACCTTGAAATGTGTCCCTGGGCACACTCCATTTATTATCGACATAGACCTGAACGTTTACTGCTGTCCACTCTTTAATCGGAGCGGCTACATCCGATGCGATCAAGAGTTTGTAGGGCCTGTTGTCCTCAGAGTTAAAGATAATCACAAAGGTCTCGAGTTCCAGCCGGACTGCATTCATCACAATGGACTTAACTTCAATCGCACTGTTTGAAAGATGCTTACGGCCCTCCTCATCAATCACTCTAAAATAATAAGATTCGCCAACGATCAGTCCGCTGACGGTAAACTGGTAGTGGTGGCAGCCATTTCCAACGGCCTTGGCCGTCCCGATTAAAGTCCATTTACCGTCAATCCAAACATCAACCGTCAAATCATCAGTTCCGTTTTCATCCACTGTATAGATATCCACGAGGAACTGACCATCCGCACTCTGGTAAACTGAAAAATCCACCGATGTTGAGAGTGGAGACGGGTCACCGGCGATACTTGTGACCGAGGCCAGTGCCCCCTCGCCAACCATCCTCAATTTCGTGATCCCAGTTTTGGTTGAAACAGGAGAGGTGAAAACCTGAGAGGCTGTCTGCGTAGGAGCGTCCGGCGTTGAAAGATTCACTGTGTATTCATAATTTGTATACCCGACACCCGGGTATCGGAGAACAAAGGTGATTAGATTCGTCGCACCCTGCGAAACCGCGATCGGAGCTGAGTTATTGGTATTGAGCAACTGCTGCCAGCTGGAGGGATTTGAACCGCTTAAAGCGTACAATGTGCCCTCTGTAGGAGAACTCGCGTTAAACACTGCCAGCACTGCGGCCTGCGCATTTGTGAAAGCATCCGCGTCAGGCAGTGCGTCAAAGAGTTTCATCTGCACATACATCTGCGCTGAGGCCAGTTTTCGTCCCTGCCCATCAACAACTGCAGTTAAGTTTGTCTCTAAAAAGAGCTCTCCTTCGAAAACTACCAGAACGCCATTGGTCGAGAGCTGTGTGCCGCTAGCAACAACAAAATCATTGGTAACCGCTTGGTCATATGTATCGGGTATTTTAACCGTGACACCCAAAGCGACGGTCACAACCCCAATCATCATTGCTGATAACACAACATTTGTTTTCTTTATGATCATCACCTTATCCTCCAAGATTAAAGCTGACTCGTGAACTAATTCAGGAATTAAGATAAACATATCAGATATCCGCAGATGCGTATAGTAGAATTATATGGAACAGCTAGTTAAATTTGAGAATTTTCACACCAAAACCCTTGAATAATCCGCCAACATAGCGTATCTTATCAGGCATGAAAATTCTCATCATTGGAGGCGGTGGGCGCGAGCACGCCATTGCCTGGAAAGTCTCAAAGGATTCTTGCAGTCCTGATATTTACTGCGCACCGGGAAATGCCGGCACCGAGACAATTGCGACCAACCTTCCGATCGCTGCAGACGATCTGGTTCAATTACAGGAGTGGGCGGTCTGCAACAAGCCTGATCTGACGATTGTCGGACCGGAAGTGCCCCTTTGTATGGGAGTCACAGATCTTTTTGAAGCTGCGGGGCTGCGGGTTTTTGGTCCCTGCTGTGCCTCAGCCAGACTTGAAGGAAGTAAAACATTCTCAAAAGAGATCATGATGGCGGCTGGCGTACCGACAGCGAAATCACTCTCTTTTCGTGATCCTGCCCGAGCCATCGCCGCACTCGACTCTTTCGGACTTCCGGTGGTCATCAAGGCTGACGGACTGGCCGCTGGCAAAGGAGTTATTATTGCAACCACCAAAGTAAAGGCGGTTGAGGCAATTCAAGCCATGCTAGTCGACTCTATTTTCGGTAAGGCTGGTGCAAAGGTTCTGATTGAGGAGTTTCTGATTGGTGAGGAGGCCTCCATTCTAGCGCTGGTTGATGGTGAGCACGCGGTCATTCTTCCCTCTTCACAGGATCACAAATGCGTCCGCAATAACGACGAAGGGCCTAACACGGGCGGCATGGGTGCCTACACACCGGCACCAGTGGTGACTGATGCTCTGCTCCCGCTGATCAAAAAGCAGGTCATTATGCCGATTGTGCGCGAGATGAAAAGGTGCGGTTGCCCCTATAAAGGGGTACTTTACGCTGGCTTGATGATCTCAAAAGAGGGGATCAAGGTGCTGGAGTTTAACACCCGCTTTGGCGACCCTGAGACTGAGGCGATTCTGCCGCGTATCGTCGGTGACATTATTCCAGCGCTGGAGGCGTGTATTGACGGAACACTGCGCGACGATCACATCACCGTGCGTGACAATGCCGCTGTGACGGTTGTCATGGCATCTGGTGGCTACCCTGGCTGCTACTCCAAAGGCATTCTTATCACAGGTATCGAGGAGGCCAATGCGCTGGACGAGTGTGTTGTCTTTCATGCTGGAACAAGAGTTGAGGCTGGAGCAGTTGTGACCGACGGTGGCCGTGTGCTTGCAGTCACAGCCATTGGAGAAGATCTTAAGCAGGCTGTGGAGCGCGCTTATCAAGCTGTGTCTAAAATCTTTTTTGAAGGGGCGCACTATCGCACTGATATTGCCGCCCGCGCCTTGAACCGATAATCAGATAAAAGGAGCTGAGATGTTAAATAAACCACTGGTAGGTATTGTGATGGGCAGCGATTCAGATTGGCCACTGGTCAAAACAGCTGTCGAAATCTTACAAAAATTTGATGTAGACTTTGAAGTGCGCGTGATCTCTGCGCACCGAACTCCTGAATTGGCGACGCAGTATGCGCTCACAGCAGAAGAGCGAGGGCTGCAGGTCATCCTTGCCGCGGCGGGCGGAGCGGCCCATCTTGGTGGTGTGCTGGCAGCGCACACTGTCCTGCCAGTGGTTGGTATTCCCATTCCTGGAGGCGCGCTCAATGGGCTGGACTCGCTGTACGCAACGGTTCAAATGCCAGCGGGCATTCCAGTCGCAACGGTGACTTTAGGCAGTGCCGGGCCAGTTAACGCAGCTCTCTTCGCGGTTCAGATTCTCGGCTCAGCCAACCCAAGGTTGCGTACGAAATTTCATGACTATAAAAAAGAGTTAAAAGAAAAAGTCGTGCAGGGCAACCAAAGAGTTAACACCGACTTGCATTAAGCAGCCGCAACACGAAAAAAGAGTAGCTGTGAATATAGAGCGTATCGAACAACATGGATTCAAATTGCTCGACCTGGTTGAGGAAACCAGCCGGGTTTGTCTCTGGCGCGCGGTTCAGACAATGCTTGATCGCACGGTCTTGCTCGTGATCTTGAATGAGGAGTCTGCGGTAAATCCGCTTGAAGCCCAATATTTCCTTCAAATTGCGCAGCACTTTGCAAAACTAAAGAGTGAGTCTCTGGCTGCTGTTTTTGACATTGTCAGTGCTGATGGTCTGCACTATGCAGTGGTGGAGCACGTGGAGGGAGAATCGATTGATGAGAAGCTGCAAAAGGACGGGAGCTTTGATTTCAAGCATCTGCTGCAAGTCGCGCTGTCTGTGGCCGGCGCTCTCAAACAGTTGTGGAATCATTTCAATATCATTCACAGAAATATCAAAGGCTCCACCATCCGTTTCGATGCGCGCGGAATTGCGAAAATCACTGATTTTTCGCTGGCCATAATCGCAGCACCCGACTTTGATGTTTCAGTGATTGACAAAGGGCATGTTCTGGGTGCCCCCTCTTTTCTCTCGCCTGAGCAGAGCCGTGGGGATGAAACCATCTCCACCAGCTCTGATATGTACGCCTTGGGCGCGCTGCTTTACTATGCCGCGACAGGCAAAGCTCCCTTCTCCGAGCAGAATGCTCCAGATATTTTAAGTGCCCATCTTACACTGCAACTCACCCCAGCGCACCACCTGAATCCCGTTCTGCCGCCGCTCTTTTCACAGTTACTGCATAAGCTAATGATGAAGGAGCCGAAGCACCGCTATCAAAACTGGGAGGAGGTCCAGCACGACCTGCACTGCATCGTCGACCAGCGCGAGCCTGTGTGCGCCAGTACCGACCTGACGCATCTGAGTACCATCAAAGCGGATTTCAGCGAGCGAGCACAGAGCGATATACCACCACCCACCTTTAAGCTCAAACCAAAAAAGCGTAACCAATACCTCTCCAGTATGCAGGACAAACACGTAATTCAACACCATGAAGCAGATGAAAAAAGCCAGCGCAACATGACCCAACTGCTGGTCTGTACCCTTTTAGCGGTGTGGTTTGTCGCGCTTTTCTGGTATCGAACAGTCCTGCAGATTGATCCAATTCGTCGCCAAGAACTGCGCCTGCAAGGCGAGGAGCTCAGTTCCTCTGCCGAGAAGCTTATCCCACTGAGGCAAAAACAACAAAGCCCAGAGCTGCCAAAGGCAGCTCCAGATCTAAAGAGCGAAGTTTTAAACGAGTTGCCCGACACGCCTGAAGGGCAAGATGAGATGAACCTGCCGTCCGCAGTGCTGGACATGATTGCTGCAACTCTGGCCGCCAATGATATTGGCTCTGCCATCACTGCCATAACACTCGACAGCCAAAACTACCCCCAGAGAGCAGCACTGATCGCATTGCTTCGACGAGTGCCAAGCTCAGAGCAAATGGTGGCAAAACACCTGCTTGAAAAAATTGATCAACCGCTAGTCATGAACTTTAAAGGGGTTCCCCGCAAAGTCATTCCCCGCGCTGTCAAAGGCTACATGGTTCAACTTGAGGCAAATGGCCGCTCAGTTGATCTCGATATTTCAACACTCAGTACTGAGCAGAAATTGAACTGGATTGAAAAACCTGTGACCATTGAAGAGCATCTTGCAGTCGCCCTGCTGCAATTACAAAGTCAGGAGCCTGCCAAGGCTGCCCTATACGCAGCTGGCTGCGGCGCGCTTGCTGGCGCGGTTGAAAGGGCGATTTTGTTGCGGTAGCGGCAAGAGTTACAAGTTCTGCTGCACTTATCACGTATAACTAAAAATCACCGATGTTTGATTAAGATTGCGATTAGGATGGAGACACATCTTTATCTTAATCCTAATCCTAATCCTAATCCTTATCTTTTTCGACTACTTGGTTGAGTTACCCATCGTTTTTTCACGGCCCGCACCCTACAGCTTCGACCTGCCAATCACTCGCCAGGCGCGTTCCTTACAGCCTGCTCGGCACTCAAGCGCGGCTAAACACTCCGCTGCGCCACTCTTCAAT
Organism: Kiritimatiellia bacterium; assembly: GCA_041673345.1. Classification (GTDB taxonomy): domain Bacteria; phylum Verrucomicrobiota; class Kiritimatiellia; order RFP12; family UBA1067; genus M55B167. The sequence goes on along the minus strand of JBAYXX010000003.1, from coordinate 55,312 downwards.
CAAGGTGTTACGCAACTCAATAAAGCCCAGTTTTTCAAAGCACTCTTTCACCCCGTTATACTGGGTATCCAGGATTCCGGAGAGCACTAGACGGCTACCACTGCCCTGCGCTACCGATGCGGCGATGGTGGAGGCAAATTGAATCAGGATTGAGGCCAGAATATTGGCTGTGACAACTGCGGCCGCAGGATGTGACTGCTCAAGATCGGATAGATAAAAGGGGATCTCTAAACCGTTCAACTCTGCATTTTCCTGTGCGATCCGCACACAGTCGGGGTCGTTGTCAAAGCCGCGTACACTCTGAAATCCAAGCAAACACGCTCCGATTGAGAGTATGCCGGAGCCGCAGCCCATATCCAGAAAGTCGCGTTTCGCGCACTCGGCTGCCAACTGATCGAGCAGTATCAGGCAGCCCTTGGTGGTGGCGTGTTTACCGGTGCCGAAGCTCATGCCGGGATCAAGCGTAATCACGTACTCGCCGGATTGTGCGGTGTAGTGCTCCCAAGAGGGGCGGATCACGATCCGCTTTGAGATATGCTCCACGTGAAAGAAACGCTTCCAGCTTTCGGCCCAGTCGCTCTGCGCAATGGTTGAGAGCGTGAATTTTAATGAAATATCCATCAGCGCGGCAGCCTTGGTCAACTCGGCTTTGATCTGATCCGCCTGACTCAAATCTTCAAAGAAAACTTCGATTGCACAGTTGTTGCTCTCCACATCGTAACATGAGGTGGGGGTGAAGAGCGACGCATCAACCAGCTCAAAGAGATGGTCAACCAACGCGTTGTCGAGCTGGCATGAAAGGACATTTATCATAGTGGGCACTTTCTTTACTGGGAGATTACAAAAGGTTGGTGGTTTGAAGGTTTGAGCGTTTAAGGGTTTGAGCGTTTGAAAAAACGGGGTTTTCTGATTAAAACTTGCCAATCACTCGGCTGGCGCGTTCCTTATCTCTCACTGAGTCGCAGAGTTCGCAGAGGGCTATGTTTTGCTCTCAGTGTTCTCCGACTCTGTGAGTGATAATTTATCAAGTAAATCCTGTCAATCCTGTTATCCTGTCAAAAAAAATGGTTGCCTGCCTGTGCGTAGCAAGACAGGCGGCTAGACTGCGCTAAATTCCTTGTGGTTTCACAAGTTTATTAGGAGCAGGCGTTAAAACCGCAGGGCCGACGAGGACGTCGGCGATCCCAGGGTTTACCCTTGCCTATAACTTGACGGTTTTGTCACAGTTTCGTGCCTGTAACTCGGGGTCGGGGTCGGTATCGGTATCGGTATCGAAAAGCGTACGAGGTCGACCCCGATTCCGACCCCGACCCCGACTCCGATGCGTTTGACCGTCGAGTTACCCCATCGTTTTTTCGCACCCGCGGTGCGCGGCGGGCTTGCCTATAACTTGACGGTTTCTATTTAAACATCACTAGTTGCACATGACCAAAACTACCGATTTTGATTAGGATTACGATTAAGATTATGATTAGGAGGGATGAAATCCTAATCCGCTCTCGTCGCCGCTATCGTCAACCAATGCCGCTCATAGAGCGTCTACTACACCGATCATCAAGACTTTCAAGCCGGCGTGCATTTCAAAGTGCAGCGCAATGCCGCTCGTAGAGCGGCTACTACACGAACGGCAAGACTTGCAAGCCAGCCTGCATTTCAAAGCGCAGTGCGTGTGTAGTAGTCGCTCTATGAGCGACACCGAACAGCAGCTCTTGCAAGCGGCTCGCTTTGCCGCGCGGTCACAGCCACGGCTACACCACCGTGCAGATGGCGGTGTGGGCATCGATCTCCGCCTTGATCTCGGCGAGTAGATCCTCCCCGATCGGAGCGGAAAGCCGGATGATCGCCAGAGAGCGCTCGCTTCTGATATTATGCGGGTTGCGCATATCCTCAATATTGATCCCCGCATCAGCCAGCTTGCGCGAGATGGAGGCAATCACACCAGGGCGGTCGTTGTAGAGGCAGAAGAGTGTCGCGCCACCCGGCTCAAAGTAGAGGCGGTCAAACTCATCAATTCGTGAGACAATCTGGACACCCTCTGTTATGGTGCCGCGAATGCTATGCTGCTTCAACCCCTGCGGCTGCTCAACAGTCAGATCCAGTGTCATGGAGTCGCCGTATCCTTTGTCATTATCGATTTCACGGTTGAGCAGCTCAATGCCCATCTTACGCATGAATTTCATGGCGGCATTATAATCATTGTAACGGTCAAAATCCATCCAGATGCCCGAGAGAATCGAGACGATCAGCCATTTGGCGAACGGCGCCAGATCTCCGTAAAAACTAGTCTCAATCAATTTGATCGGCGAACCCTCGCCTGAGAGTTGACGAATCAGGCGGGCCAGGTTGTAGGCCAGTTCACAGTAGGCGCGTTCCAGCCCCTCGGGGATATCGCGGTTGATCACACAGCTCATATCGCCCCTGGCATCCAAGTCGATCAATTCCTGCGCCGCCCGCTGGGCTGCGGTGAAGTTGGCCTCAAAGGTACTGGCGCCCAGATGCGGCAGCATTAAATCAGCGATGTCGGCCATGCTCTTGAGGCCAGCTTCATCCTTGGGATAGACATCATTGAGATAACGCAGCTTCTTGGCTGCTTTAACGGCACGCAGGGCCTCTTCATCGACAATACCGAAACGGGCGCAGTTCACAATCGTGGCACCTGGCTTCATCAGACCAAGCAGCTTGGCGCCCACCAGCCCCTTGGTGTTCTCGCCGCCGGGAATATGCAGCGTCACGTAATCTGATCCGGTGAAGATTTCATCCAGAGTGGCCGGCTCAATGCCCCACTCCCGAACCCGCTCAGAGTTGACCAGTGGGTCGTAACCGAGAATTTTGCAATCAAACCCGCGCAGCCGGCGGGCCACGAGCCGTCCGATATTACCAAGGCCCACGATGCCTATGGTCTTGCCGGTCAGCTCGCGCCCCATAAAGTTTTTCTTTTCCCACTGGCCTGCACGGGTCGAGATATCTGCCTTCACAATATGGCGGGCATCGGCCAGCATCATGGCCACCACCTCTTCGGCAACCGCGTTGGCATTTGCACCGGGGGTGTTCATAACATCCACGCCATTCTTGCGGGCATGTTTGATATCAATCGTGTCATACCCTGAGCCGGCCCGCACAATCACCTTTAAGTTGGGGAGCGCGTCGATCAGGTCGGCTGTCACCTTCTCGCTGCGGACAATTAATCCATACGCATCAGGATGAGCTGCCACCAGCTCGGCAATGGGGACACTGCCATCCTGAACAACATGATAACCACCATCCGCTGAGAGAAGTTCACTGGCGACGGAATCTAATTTAGTTGGGATCAATATTTTTTTCATACTTTTAACGCACCTCATTCTCTGATAATCTACTTGTGTTTTACAACTCTGATTTTGTTGTTGAACACTCTTTCGTTATGAACGGTTTTGGTGTATACTTTATCTTTCTTTGGGTGAGGAATCAAGCGTAGTCTTATTGTAAACGCTTTTTTAGTCTCCCGATAGAATACCAGAGGGCCATAAACTTACACTGAGAGCTATGAAACAATGAGACAAGAAATCTATTTTATTATTTGCACCCTTTTATTCTGCGTGGCTTTGCACCCTGCGCTGGCACAGTACGGAGGCCCGGGGATGGGCAACCGCGGCTATGCCTCAGATGGGTTTGAGGGCTTTGAATCACTTGAAGATGGGCGGATTAAACAAAAAGAAAGATCCATCTGGTTTAGGCTCTCAGCGGACACTGCCTCTGAACAGATGGCTTACTGCCGTCAGCGTGAGGCCGATGGCAAGTTGAATTCAGCCCGCAAGGGCTATGAAGCGCTGGTGCGCAAGTGGCCAGTAACCCTCGAAGCAACTCAGGCGCAACTTGCGCTGGCCAATGTGCAGGAGAAGCGCAAACAGTATGGCAAAGCTTTTGATGAATATCAATATGCTCTGACGCACTATGCGGGCAACTGTCCTTATGATGAGATTATCGACCGCCAGTTCCGCATCGCCAACTATCTGCTACACAACAACACCAGCATGTTCGGCTGGGTTCTCAGCGGCACCAAGGACATCCGCATGCGCTTTGAGCAGATTGTTGTCAATGCGCCGCGCTCGCCAGTCGCGGCTGAAGCAATGTTGAAAGTCGGCAGCATCCGCGAGGGTGACAAGGATTATGAGGAGGCAATCAAGGTTTATGACGGCCTTCTCAACCGCTTTCCTAACTCCAAAGAGGCTGTCACAGCGGCTTACCTTTCATCCAAATGCCGCTACACACTCTCCATAAAATATGGCTACAATGAAAACTATTGCCGTGAATCGATTGCCTTTCTGAAAGCCGCGCTACTGCGGATGCCCAACCACCCCGATCAGAAGGATCTGAAACAGTGGCTGCTTGAGCTGACTGATCTGCTGATTGAGCAGAACTACCAGAAAGCACTCTTTTATGACACGAAACGTTATAACACCACCGCTAAAGTTTCCGCCTATCGCCGCTTTTTGGCTGAGTTCTCAGACTCAAAACACGGCGAAACCGTTCGGAACCGGATGGATGAATTAAGTCTGGAACAACCTGACAACCCCAAGTAACAAGGATCCAATTATGCGCAACCAATTCCATTGCATCACCCTCACCCTCTCAGCCCTGCTTATTCTGGCAGGCTGCGCTTCCTACCGGTTTACCTCTAAAGTCCCCACTGAATTGAGAACCATCGCGGTGCCAGTCTTTGAGAACGAGAGCGACTTCCCGGAACTGGATGCGATTGTGACCCAATATACCTTGCGCGAGTTTCAGCGTGAGGGAACATTTAAAATCAAAAACACCGAAAGTGCGGCCTATAAGCTGATCGGGTGTGTCACCCGCGCCAATCCAGGCGCGCTCGGCTATAACCGCAACTACAACTCTCGCACATCTGAGTATCATCATACAGTGGTGGTTAAAATTTCGCTGGTTGAAAGAAGCACCGGCAAGATCCTGATTAATGACATGCCCGTGTGGGCCAGGACCTCATTTCTGACTCAGGACGATATGTTGACCGGCATGCAGAATGCATCGCCACGGGTTGCACGCGAGCTGGCGCAAGGCATTGTCGACACCGTACTGGCGCAGTGGTGAGCGCATGAGTATGCATGCGACAAAAGAGGTTGAAAGGGCGGTTCTGGCTCAATTGGTCCATTCCAGAATGAATCCATTTGAGGCTGCCGACTCCCTGTTGGAGCTAAGCCGTTTGGCAGATACTGCGGGTGTCCTGATTTGCGATCAGATCACCCAAAACCGCCCCAAACCTGATGGTGGAACCCTCTTTGGTAAAGGCAAGGTGGAGGATCTCAAAAACCTGCTCCGCGAAAAAGAGGCCAATACTGTTGTTTTTGATAATCCCCTGAGTGCTTTCCAACAGTTCAATCTGACCAAAGCACTGGAGGCGCGCGTGATGGATCGCACGGAGTTGATCCTGCAGATCTTTGCCCGCCGCGCCCGCTCTGCGGAGGCGCAGACCCAGGTGGAGCTGGCCCAGCTGCAATTTCTTCTCTCACGAATTCCTGTAACTGCCGCCCAACAGCGTTTCAAAGGCGGCATTGGTATGAAAGGACCGGGCGAAAGCCGCCTGCAATTGCGCAATGCCCCTATGCGTAAACGCGTCACTGAACTCAAAAAAAAGCTAGCCGAGATCCACAAGCGCAGTGCGGTCGAGGCCAGCGTGAAGCGCCAGTGGCCAGTTGTCTCACTAGTGGGATACACCAACGCTGGAAAGTCCACGCTCCTCAATGCGCTTGCCCCACGCTCTGAGGCCTATGTGGATGACCGGCTTTTTGCCACACTCGACACCAAGACCCGGCTGGTCTGGCTCCAACAGAACAAGCAGGTGCTGCTCACCGACACTGTGGGTTTCATCCGCAATCTCCCGCACACCCTGATTGCCTCCTTCAAATCTACCCTGGATGTCGCGGTGCAGGCCGACCTGCTGCTGATTGTGGTTGATGCCTCCTATCCGCATGTCCACGACCACCTGAAGGTCTGTTACGAAACTATCCAGGAGATCGGCGCGAAAGAGGTTCCCTCGCTGCTGATTCTCAACAAATGCGATAAAGGCAGCTCTGATAGCGCGGTGCTGCATGTCACCGAACAGTATCCGCAAGCCATACCAATTTCGGCCAAGAGCGGCTATGGACTTGAAACTCTTAAACAAAGTATCATTCAGGAGCTTCACAAATGCTGCACATTGTGGCAACTCCCATCGGCAACCTCCAGGACCTGAGCCCCCGCGCGCTGGAAACCCTGAAGACCGCTGATATGATTGCGTGTGAGGACACTCGCCGTACCTGGGCACTGCTGAGCGCCTTTAATATCCCGCGTCCGGAGATGCTCTCCTACCGTCAGGGCAATGAAGAGCGGGCTGGCGCGCGGATTATTCAAGCTGTGCGCGGTGGGCGCATGGTGGCGCTCTGCTCTGATGGCGGTTACCCGGGGATCAGCGATCCCGGCTATCGTCTGATACGACTGGCGGTACAGGAGAATATACCCTTTGATATTATTCCTGGAGCATCGGCGGTCACGCCGGCGCTACTCGCCTCCGGTCTCTCCACCTCCAGTTTCACCTTCAAGGGGTTTCCGCCCCGCAAACCCGGCGCGCTCGCCCGGTTCTTTGCAGAGGAGGCCGCTTTACCCCACACCCTGATCTGCTTTGAGAGCCCCTTCCGAATTGCGAAATCACTGCAGGCCGCACTGGAGAACATGGGCGACCGCGAGGCGGCGGTTTGTCTGGAGCTGACCAAAGTCCATGAGCGGGTTGAGCGTGGTTTTATCTCTGAACTGATCCCTCTTTTTGCGAGCGGCAAAACCAAAGGTGAGGTTGTGCTGGTGATTGCCGGCAACAACCCAAAATTTGCCCGGCAATCAGGCCGCGGCGTAAAGCTGCTTTAGATTGAAATTGAAAGGGTAACAATGAACAAAAAAACCATTCGAGTGCTGACGGATATCTTAATGTATGTGACGATGTGCTTTCTTGCAGGCACAGGGCTACTGATCAAACATCGACTGGTTCCCGGCAGCAAAGGGGGCCATGGCCTGACACTTCTGAACTTTTCGCGACACGAGTGGGGCACTGCTCATCTCTGGGCGGCCTATCTTTTGTTGGCCTTGGTAGTCATCCATCTTGTACTCAATTTTGCATTTATTCGAAGTGCCGTTGCGCGCGACAGCTCTTGGCTGATGTTCGTGTTAGCTCTGATTGGGATCTTGATCGCCCTCTTTTTCCTTGTCATGCCGATTAAAAAAACGGGTGAGGACAAGGGACATGGCCGCTTTCGCAAGCAAAAGCTTGAGGCGACGCAGAGCAAAGAGCCGCAATCCCGTTGCCACGACTTGAACGCAACGGCGTGGAGCGATCCCTTAAGCCCTTTGGTAAGGGGCTAGATCCGCGCTGGGCGCGGAGTTTAGATTTTGGAGTTTAGGTTTTAGAGGGCGGTTTACGATAGCGGCGACGATGCTGATCGACGATTTTTTAAAGGGCGGAATGTTTAATGCCGCGCCCGCAGATCATAAACCATCGCGATCTCCGGGCAAGTGAAGGGGTTGGCGTGTTTGGTGCAGTTTATGCACCCCATATAAAGTTTATGCATGACACTGGTTTTGGGCACCTCAACAAAACCCAGTGCACTGAAAAACTGCGGAGCAAAGGTCAATACAATAGCTTGAAAGGGATCAAAACGCCGTACATTTTCAATGATATTTCTGACCAGTTTCGACCCAATACCACGGCGTCGGAACTCTTCGTTGACCGCGACCGATTGTACTTCAACCGAGGCCTTGGACGGGTTGCCGATCTCTGGGATGATCTTCCAGGCAGCACAGCCTGCTACAACGCCCTCTGACTCACATACAATAAAGCGGTCGATATTGCTGATTATCTCTCCCATGGGGCGTGGAATCAGATCATCGTGATAGCTTTGAATCAAATCAAAGATCGCCATGGCATCGTCCAGGCGTGCAGGCCGGATAAGATATTTTTTCTTCTCTGTCATGCGCTAAAGTTAGCAGGTGCGATTATTTACATCAAGCAGAAATAGATCGTATTTTAAGATTTTTCAGAGAGGGGGCTAAGGCTCCTCCACCAGGGAGATTTTAACCTGCCTGACGACGTTGCTGCTTGTCACAGAGAGGGTCACGTTGTCGCCCGGGTTGAGGGGGTCGAGAATGGCCTGCAGCTCTTCAATTGTTGTGACCGGGATGTTATTGACAGCAATGATAATATCGCCAAAGAGCAGCTTGTTGGTGGGGCTGACGCGCAGCCCTTGCAGCCCCGCCGCCGCGGCTGGGGTTTGGTCAAAAACCGCGTAGATGGCCACTCCATCGATCTTTGAGCGGCCGGTCACATGGTCGGGCAGGAGGCGCAAGCCCAGCCCGGCGCGGGTCACCCGCCCTTTTTTGATCAGCTGCGGTACAATGCGTGAAACTGTGTCGGAGGGCACCGCAAACCCAATCCCGGCATAGGCCCCGCTGGGACTGAGAATCGCTGTGTTGACTCCGATGATCTCGCCGCTGCAGTTCAGCAGCGGCCCGCCGGAGTTACCTGGGTTGATCGCCGCGTCAGTCTGGATGACATTGTAGATTTTGCGGTCGGTCATGGAGGTGATGGTGCGACCCAGCGCGCTGACAATGCCAGCGGAGAGTGTGGTGTCCAGTCCGAAGGGGTTGCCAATTGCGTAAACGTTGCGCCCGACTTCCAGGTCTTTTGACGAAAAGACTTCGACCGGGTGAAGCAACTCCGCTGGGGCATTGATTTTAAGCACTGCCAGGTCATAATCCGGGGCCACGCCTGCGACCTCGGCTGCATATCCAGTGCCGTCAGGGAATGTCACGTTGATGCGGCTGGCATTGTGAACCACATGGTAGTTGCTGACAATATGTCCTTTTTTATCCCAGACAAAACCAGAGCCTGATCCCTGCTCAACCTCATAGAGCTGGATCGAGAAAAACCCACGCCGCACCAGCCCGCTGTTGACCACCGAGACAACCGAGGGTGAGACCTTACGGTATATCTCAGGGGCCGTCAGAGCAGGCAATGCCTCGGGCAGGACAGGGTATGTGCCCGAATCTGTGCTACCGCTGATCGCAGAGACACCCATTTCCGGCGAGGGCTGGTCGCGCTGCTGCTTCAACTGAATGACCAGTAAAATAACAATTGCAGCCAGAGCAAGCGTTAACAGTGGTGAGCGTGAAAAATTAGTATTCATGATTTATTTGTTATTTTTACGTGGCACTCACCGGACCCTGTTTGTGGATTACACCAAAGGGAATGAGAGCCGCCTTCTCTCTTTAGAAAACAACCATTACATTGTAACCTTTACGTTTGTTGCTTGTCAGCGCAGAAATCCTCTTTCGGGGGACGTTACCGCTGTGCCTATAAATCGTTTTTCACTTTTCTGGTTGACCAAATGCGGACACTTGTGCAGTATCTTGATCAAACTCGGATATACAGGACATAACATCCCACAGATCAAAGCGTGTCGTAGGAGACCAGATTATTGGGCAAACCATGCTTCAAAATCCTTCTTGACTTGATCATTAGGAATACCTTTCCCTTCATCCAAGTTTATTTCTTTTGTATTTCTTTTGTATTCATATGTTAATGGTATCATACCTATGATTGCTCACAAGTATATTTTTTATGCTAAATCTGAAATTAGTGTTGCGGTTTACCGCATGCGCTGAATTTATCTTGTTAGCTGTATTATTTAGGATTCCAGTCAACCCACATTATGTTTCGAGCCGTTAGCGGATGAGTGGAAGTTAGGACAATCTTCACTATTCTGGTATCTTTGGGAACTGAATACGCGACAAGAAAGTTGGTCATCTTTGACATGCGTACAGGACGGCCATTCCAAGTACAAATAGCCCCAAGTCCGTTCGTGTCATCATAAGCGTCTGAAATCTGTCCGTAATACCAGACGGAAGGTGTGTTCTGGTTATCGGGACGTCCAACATAATCTCCTGAATTCCCGAAGATGTGCAACTATGTCGGCAGGGTCAGTTTGAACGCGTCAATGATGTTGCGCTGTATAGGGCTGAGCTTTGCTGTACTGGCGACGTTGAGTTCCGCTATGCCATGCTCTCTTTCGGGGTATCCTCGCCTCCGCTGCCCATCGCATAATCCGAGTGCGTCAACCACAGCCACGCAAATTTCGTGTTCTGGAAGTCTAAGGACATGGGGTGACGCTGCCAAAACCACACCATGCACCTCTGTTGGCCGCGGCAAGGCCGTCTATGTTGAGGGCGTTGGTGCCAGCACCTAATGTTTGCGGCGACAAAATTATCTGGGGCTGGAGCGAAGACAACGAAACCTATGCCAGAACCAATATCTATACAATCTTCAGCTTGCGCATGTTTGGCGATCTGAATTTTGATGACACAATTGATGCAGCCGACTACGCCGCTGCTGATCATTGGCCAGAGCGTGACAAACGGGGTTGTTAAACAACAAATACCTAAGAAAAGGCAATCAGCCGTTGCGCTCTCAGCCAGTCGCGGAGAATCTCCTCCGGCAGCCCCATGATATTGGTGTATGAGCCACAATGCCCTGCGATCAGTAGTTCGCTGTTTTCATCGATGTCATAAGCACCGGCGCGGTCCAGTGGCATGGTTCGCCGCAGATAGCCCTGAATCACCTCTTCGGTCAGCTCCTTAAACTCAACTGATGAAGCTTCAACCCTGATTACAGGTGATCGCTCTCCGGGCATCCCCAATACCACTCCGCTGAAAACAATCTGTGTGTTTCCTGAAAACGCGCGCAGAAACTCCGCTGCCTCCAGGAGATCCCTGGGTTTGCCAATCAGCCGCCCCTCAAACCAGACCAGAGTATCGGCTGTGATAATGGCCGCCCCGGGATGGAGCTGGCGACAAGCCTCGTACTTCGCATGCGCATTGCGCACAACTGTGTCAACTGGGTCGGCGGCATTGTAGATCTCCTCCACCTCTGCATGGCAAATCGTAAAATCATGTGTTATTTCTCTTTGTCGTAAACTTTGTCGGAGAGTGCGTCTGTCATGACCGCATTCATTATTCGGAGCGTGTATACGCGCCAACCGCGGCCACGGCCCGCGGCTATAGTGCTTTACGACAGACGTAGGTCCGATTTCCAATCGGACATGTCCGGTTGAAAACCGGACCTACAAGAGGTCGGTTCCGCAGTCAATATGTGGTGCCCCGCAACTCGGAGTCGGGGTCGGAATCGGCATCGGGGTCGATTCTATGCACCCTTCGATACCGATACCGACCCCGACCCCGACCCCGACCCTGGGCAATAGGCCAGCTTTGTCGCGAATTTTGTCTCGCACTTAGTCTGACTTGACAAGGTGTGAGACAAGGTGTGAGACAAGGTGTGAGATAAGGAAATCTTTCGCTATACGGGTGACTAAGGTGGTTTGCGAATGATCAGATTACGCACTCTGGTCAGCCGCGCCTCCGGTTTAGATAACGGCGACGATGCTGGTGGACGAGCCCCCGCATGATCCCAATCGTCCACCGTCATCGTCGGCCAGCATCGAGTGTAGTAGCCGCTCTATGAGCGGCATGTGTCGCTCATAGAGCGACTACTACACCAACCTCTGTGTCGCTCATAGAGCGACTACTACACTGACCTCTGTGTCGCTCATAGAGCGACTACTACACTGACCTCTGTGTCGCTCATAGAGCGACTACTACACTGACCTCTGTGTCGCTCATAGAGCGACTACTACACTAAACGCCTATAAACGTTCGATAGACAACTTTTTGCAAAAAACAATTAATTGTTTTTTCTAGTCGCCTAAGCGACTAATCAGAAGAAACGACACGCTGGCTGTTTTCAAATACTCAGCACCTGTTTTTGCAGCTCCCGCTTGACATCCGGGACCGCTGCCAGCAGAGACTTTGTGTAGGCATGCTGAGGGTTTTCAAGCACCTCAAGCGTGCGGCCAGCCTCGACAAACTCGCCGGCGTACATAACAACTGCGTCATCGCAGACATGTTTGACCACCGCGAGATCATGCGATATGAGAATCAGGGCCAAGTTCAGTTCCTGCTGCAACCTACGCAGAAGATTGAGTATACGCGCCTGTACCGAAACATCCAGCGCGCTCACAGGCTCATCCGCGATAATCACCTCTGGACCCAAGGCCAGGCAGCGTGCGATACTCACGCGCTGACACTGCCCGCCGCTCATTTCACGGGGATATGAATCCAATATCTTTTTTGACAATGCCACCCGCTCCAACAGGGAGTCCACGCGGCTTTCGATCTCCTTGGGAACGCAGATCCGGTGCACCCTGAGCACCTCCTCAATGCTCTGCCGGACAGTCATGCGCGGATTGAGGGATCCCGTTGCATCCTGAAAGATCATCTGTACCTTGCGCCTGTACCGAACACGCTCCGCATGAGTAAACGCCGCAATGCTCTTGCCCTCAAAGAGCAGTGCCCCTTCATGCGGGAGGTGCAGCCCCATAATAACACGGGCCAGCGAGGTCTTGCCACAGCCGCTTTCGCCAACAATCCCAAGCGAACCCCCCGCCAGCAGAGAGAGGGAAACTTTGTGAACAGCGCGCATTGCTGGGCGGCCAACCCTTTTGTAAACAACTGAAAGGCCGTTCAATTCTAAAATAGGTTTTTTGTTTTTTTTTGACATGTTCAACTTTGTACAGGGTTGAAGCAGCGGAAGTTACGGGTGCCTCTTTGTTCCTGCGGCGGCTGTTCCATGGCACACTGCGGTGTGGCGCGGCTACAGCGAGGGGCAAAGGCGCAGCCGGGCGGCCAGTTGTCTGGGGCTGGCACGGTGCCGGGGATATCACGCAACTGACTGTTACGCGGTGTGTCGAGCATGGGGACAGCTGCCAGCAGTCCGCTGGCATAAGGGTGCAGCGGCGTTGACAACACATCCCGCACTGCGCCTGATTCCACCACAACACCGGCATACATCACATGCACTCTGGCGGTATGGCCGGCCACCAACCCCAGATTGTGGGTGATCAGCAGCACTGCCATGCCAGAGGCAATGGCCAGTTCGTCGATCAAATTCAGCACCTGCTGCTGGGTGGTCACATCCAGCGCCGTGGTGGGCTCATCCGCGACGAGCAATTTTGGCTGCGAAGCCAGCGCCATGGCCAGCATCACCCTTTGCTGCTGGCCGCCGCTCAATTCACAGGGGTAAGCCGCCGCAACACGCGAAGGATCAGACAGCCCAGCGCGGGTTAGTAAATCAAGGGTTACTGCTCGCCGCGGCTCCTTGTAGAGCCGCGGCAGGCATTCAGCGATCTGATCTCGCACCCGCATCACTGGATTGAGCGCACCACCAGGGTCTTGAAAAACATAGGCAATGTCTTTGCCGCGGATCCTTCGCATATCAGCCGGAGTTTGTATCTTTCGTCCATCAAAGACAATTTCCCCAGAAACGCTGGCCCTGTCAGTGGGGGGAAGTCCTGTGAGCGCCAGCGCTGTCAGGCTTTTGCCGCAGCCGCTCTCGCCCACAATCGCCACCCGCTCACCCGGCGCAATTGTAAGAGAGAGTGATCGCACAGGAGTGCTCTTCACTCCCTCTCGATGGAATGCGATCTCAAGATTTTTAACTTTTAATAATGGTGTAATCATAGGCATGCATTATCGGCTGTACGATGCTCAGCGATATTTATGTTTGATGCTGAATTTTTTTTTGACCTTTTTTTAGTTCACAGCTATTTACTATAGCGGTTATTCTTCGCAGTTTCAATCAGGCGAATAAACTTTCTCAAAGTAATCCAATAAAACGCTCCAACCGCGGTCACGGCCCGCACTTCGCAAAACGTCATTTCTTGCTTGCGAAATTTGTGAATATTCACTATATTATTATTTAGTTTCGAAAGCGTAAAATAAATAGTGCGTTTAGCCTTGAACGGAGAGGCTAAAACTGATATTATTTTTACCTTTTCGAGTAGGAGAGTTATTTATGTCAAGAATTTGCGAAATATGCGGCAAAGCTCCGCGTTCTGGAAATACCATAGTCCGTCACGGTCTTGCCAAATACAAAGGCGGCATTGGTTTACATACAACAGGCATCTCAAAACGTCGGTTTTTACCGAACATTAAAGTGGTTCGAGCTAAAACGAGCACTGGTGGTGTCGCGCGCATGAAGGTTTGCGCAGCTTGCATTAAAGCTGGAAAAATTATCAAATCCTGATTGTGACCGATGGTTTAACCTGTGGTTAATCATGCGCGCGTCTCTCGTCCGTTGCTTGTAAGGAGTCAGTTATGCAAGATACTTCAACAAATACAATTGTTGCTTCTGGTAACACAAGTGAAGAAGAGATCCATGAAACAGACATAGTATTTGATTGCCCTCACTGCAATCATAGTCTGGTCATCGACTATCGTGCCGCTGGTTTGACGATCAATTGCGTTGAATGTAAGCAGGCTGTCACAGTGCCTATTCCGTCAGAGATGATTATTGATGATCTGGATCTCTCCGCAGGCGAGGTTCTCACGCAGCTTTTTCAGACACGGCGCATGTTACTCAAGGCGGAGCAGCGCATCACAACTCTGGATGAGAGCATTGACAGTCTGAAACTGCGCCGCAAAGAGCTGGAGAAATCGCGTATCACAACCCTTCACCGCTGTGCGGAGCTGGTCACACTATGTCAAACGATGCTCAAACAAAACAATGAGTTAGTTGCCACAGTCAACCGTATGCAGAGTCTGCTGGCTGAAGAACAGCAACTTTAATGAGTTCGCCGCACACTTTAATTATTGGAGCAGGGGCCGCCGATTTATCGGCGGCCTGTTTTTGTTCAAGACCAGCTCTGATGCTGGAACGGCTGGCATCGCCGGGTCGCAAACTGCTTGCAACTGGCGATGGCAGCTGTAATCTTACTCACGAGTGCTCGCCACGGGAGATGATTCACAGCTTCGGGCGCAACTCCAGCTTTGCCGCCCCAGCGATTTATCACTTTTCCCCATCACAAATTCGCGCTTTCTTTGCTAGAAGGGGGGTTCCGACCATTGTGCAGCCTGATGGCTGGGATAAGGCGACGCTGACCCGCGGAGGCCTGGCGGTTCAGGAGCTGGACCCGCGCACACTGGCCTGCCGCTCAATCTCAAACCTATATTGTGCCGGTGAGGTGGTCGATGTTGACGGCCCCTGCGGAGGTTACAATCTCGCATGGGCTTTCGCCTCAGGCTCCCTCGCTGCAGCCAGTACCTGCGCCGCTCACAGAGCGGCTTTGGTTAACGATGATGAATGACCCGCCTTCCAGTCGTTCGACGTGGCATGCGATAGCGGATTACGATTAAAAATTCCGTCCTTTAAAATCGTCAACCATCATCGTCGCCGTTATCGTAAACCAAAGGCGCGGCTGACCAGAGTGCGCAACCTGATCATTCGCATACCACCGCAGTCACCCATATAGCGAAAGACTTCCTTGTCTCGCACCTTGTCTCACACCTTGTCAAGCCAGACTAAGTGCGAGACAAAGTTCGAGTCAAAAAACTCACCACTCTCCTCTCCGCGCCCAGTGCGCGGATCTAGCCCCTTACGGGACGCTACTGAATCATAATCACCGTTGCCGTAATCACCCTCGTAAACCTTGTCGCATCACCCCAGCTCTCAGTCGCGTCGGCGGTCTTCGACCAGTTGGCCGCACTGTTGATCAGCGGCAGGTAGTCGCACCATTGCTTCTGTGTGCAACGCGCACCGTGATAATATTGACTTGCAGGAGTCTTGGAAATCGCAACCGCTGTCTCACCATAAACCAGTCCAGTGCCTTTTAAGTTTGAGTTCGCAGTGCTGATCGACGCCAGAAAGGCGGTTGGTTGACGTACACTGCCGCAGTAAGCATAGATCTCCTCGCCATCCTGCGCAAGATTTAGCTTTCCACTCACCACCACGCCCAGGTTGTTACTGATTATTTTGGAGTCGTGGCAGTTGTAACAGATAACCACCGTACCCGCAGCTGTCGCAACACTGTTGCTCCACACAAGATTGTCTTCGGTTGAACCAAAATCTGCTCCGTTCCATGTGTTATCTGTGAAAAGAAGTACCACTCCTGCGGGAAGTTCTTTAAGTGCAACAAACGCAAAAGAGTCGCCAGCGCTGTTAAAGGCGACAAAGACTATTCTTCCCAGCGCATCCATAGCCAATACGCGGCCGCGCAGGAGTGAGAGCTCTACAACCGCTTTCAGACCAGTCGCATTGGTCGCGGTTAGGGAGATCTTATTCTGGCCCTCCCCTAGCGGCAGGGATGCGATGCTCCATTCACTGCTCGCCGCGATGGCGCCGGAGACGCTGTTCATGGTGTTACTCCACACCATAACCCCAACCAGATTGGTTGATGTTCCAACAATGGTTACGTTGGAGGCCGAGTTTTCGAAAAAGGCACCATTCACCGGGCTTACGATTGTCATTTGGGGCTGCTTGACGACACCCTCCTTCAATTGGATATTGTCAAAACCACCGCAGTCCGCGGAAAAATTCGCCTTGGCTGAGAGCCGCAGACGGCAATATTGCGCCTCCGCAGGTACGGAAGTGTGAACGGTGAACCAAGTGGAAACACTGTCGTCGTGCTTTGGCAACACCACCTCACTGGCGCTTGTCCAGCCATTGCTGTTGTCAAAAGCAAGGGTATATGACATGTAGTCTTCCTTATCCAGTCCACGGTTACAGTAATCAAAGCTGACGGTGCATTCCTCCTCAGACGCTAGATCAACGGTCTCGAAGGTCAGATGGCAGACTTTGTCCTCGGGTATGCCTGGTATCTCGTCGATATCGTAAAATTTCCAGAAGTAAGAGCCATCCGGCGCAGCTGAAAAATACTGGCCGCCATCGCTGACACGATCCCACACATCGTTGTTGGCATTGTAGGCGGGGGGGTTGGTGCTAAAGCTCCAGTTGTCGGTGGCTGTGCTTTCAAAACTTTGAATTTTGGGGAGATTTTGAGTCAACGCCGATTGCGCCCCAAGCGCAACCACAACAAATAAACAGTACCTATTCATAATCACACTCCTTTTTATATTGTTTCATTATCATAAATGAAGAGTGCCGGCAAGTAAAATATGACGGAAAAACAAAAAAAATGAGAAACTGTCCTTACCCTCGAAAAATATTAGAAATTTTGTAACCGCGAAGGCCTAGCAGGCTGTCGGACTTAAAAGTCTAACCGTCTGCTAATGCATTGATTTTAGTGCCGTCCACGCTCACTGTGCCTACCTTTTTAAGGTTCTGTTGGAGAGATGCCAGCCCGAGCACATTCAGAAACGCGGCTTTAAAAGCCGTTCCGTTCCGTTTTATTTTATTTTGCAGGCACACCCGATCCGCTGTCGCAATACGCCTTATATAAAGTGGCGATTCCGGCCTGCTGGTCATCGCCGGTGTGAAATACGAAGCGATAGCGGAAGGTGACATGGCCGCCAGCGGAAATTTTCAGGTCGCCGGGGCTGCCCGCCTGATTATCAAAGTGATGTAATCCGAAGGGGTTTGCGGCGAAAAGACCGTATGTGCGAACGTGCCAACGTGTCGGATGGCGCGGATTAGAGGGATGGTCGAAAACCGCTATGCCAACCGTTTGGTTCTGCACCGGCCCCCAGTAATCAACCCATGCTGCCGCCTTACCCCAAGTCTTTCCGTCTCGCAAGCCTTCGCTAGTGACGATATGCCCTTTTCCATTCTTGCCGTTCACGGTCATCGTCGATGGCACGCGGATCGACATGCTGCCCTCTTTTGTGTCGCCAATGACCAAATCGCCGTGTGACGCGATCAGTGTAATCTCATAGTCGATGCTACGCACAGCACTACCGTCGGAGCGGAAACGAAGCAGGCGCTCGTCAGTACAGATCACGGTGCCGCTAGGGGCCACCCAGTCGTTGAGCGAGCTGATCACGCCTTCGTACTTGCCCGACTTGAGCGTGATAAACTTCTTATGCCGAGTCTTGCCGAAGCCCTTCTGTTCAGACCAGAAATTCACGCCATTAATGTCCCCGTGCGCATACCATAGACCTTTGTGGTGGACGTGGTCTTTGGAGTCATTGGGATTCTCCGCCATCGGCCAGTCACGCGTCATCGGTATCCCTGTTGGGCCGAAGACCGGATACAAATACGGTCGCGCAACATCCCTGTAGTTATAATCCGCAAACTGGGTGCCATTGATCTCCACACGCACAACTCCAGCTGTCTCGTTGACTGTGATGTCAGCTCTCATAACCGCCGCGATCATTCCAAATCCAATAAGCAAAAAACCTTGTTTGAACATTTCTTCGACTCCTTTCGGTAAAACCCTCTATTTATTTATTTAATGAATATACCGCTTTTCCCAATCAGCATCAAGCACAATTATCATAATTTTCAATATCGCTATTCAGGCGGCGCAATCGCCTCAATTTCACGCCGCATGCGTGCAAGGTCGTCGGGTGTGATCTTCAAAGCACCAGCACCGGCGTTTTCGAGCGCGTTCTCACTCTTTCTAGCACCGCAAAGTGCGACCGTTACACTGGGCTGCGCGATTGTCCAAGCAATCACCAGTTGCGCAAGCGTACAGTCGTACTGTTATGTCAGCACTTCCCACTCTGAGAGTAGTTTTATAACAAGCCTGCGTTTTTCTGGCGCAAACCAAGAGAGTTTGTTGCGGAATGACTCAGGATCAATGCTCGTCTCCATGCCGATCTTGCCGGTCAGAAGTCCTTGTTCCAACGGGGAGTAGGCCAGCACTGCCAGATCGTGCTTGCGGCAGTAGGGCAACAACTCCTTTTCGATCTTCCGGTCAAGCATGCTATAACGCGGCTGGTTGCTCACGATCACACCTGCGGCGAGATACTCATCCATCTGCCCAGGTGTGCAGTTAGAAACGCCGATTTCACGAATCTTGCCCTCATCACGCAGTGATATCAAACAAGCCATGGTCTCTGCAATATTTGAATTGCCCAACTCTCTGTATTGCATGATGTCTCCTTTGTTTGAATTAAACAATCACCCTTTGAACACCAATCACTTCTTCGGTCAAACCGTTCTACGATTTGTTCTTAAACATACCATTTTATCGGGACATTGTCACTGTTGCTCTCAAAAAATTTGCAATTCTAACTATGGCCGAAGACACGCTAAAGCGTGGACTACATAGAGCCTGTTCCAATTTTGCAACAGTTTCATGCTTAAGGTGTTAAGGTGGCAAATTTCCGATCAAAAGAGGCATTTTTGCCTCCCTTGTCGGAAAGAAGTATCTTATAATAACCTCATCAACCAAAATGGGGGAAAGATACATGTCAAGATTAGCATTTCAGCCGGAGTTTCGTCCAGTATTACCGACCGTCTTCGGCGCAAAAGATTATCAGGTGTTTCGCGCAACGATAGAGCAGATAGATGATTATCTTGTTCGGACAGGTATTGAGAATCGTTTGCTCGCTGAATACATGGAGCAGACTTATAGGTGAAAACGGATAGATTTTTATGAAGTCATCATCGCCGCTCACGCCGTCAGTGTCGTATAGATCCAGCACGCCGTCTTCGTCATCATCTTCACTTTCCGGATCATTCGCATAGATACATCTGTGGATGGTGTCTGACCCAAAAGAGGCCCAAGCTGCACCGGTTGGATGGAAGCTGATTACAAGGCCGGCCTCAGCACCCCCGCCCGCCCATGAGATATTGGTCAACCTTGCGGCCGGAGCGGATACAGCTCCGTTATTCAGCCATATCCATTGGTAAACGCCCTCCAGGCCGGGTGTAACCACAGCTTCAACTGTCTCATCTGTGAACTCCACAACCAACACAGGCGAGACGCCTGTGCTACTTTTTGTAAATCGCTGATGTGCCACTTTTTTTCACTTCCTTTTGTCTGAAATTCCATCTTGATCCAAATCCCACTGCGACTGCGCGCTGAGTCAAACTGGCGAACTTGTAGAGCATCTTCGCTGCCACAGACCAGACCAAGCTGTCGCGTTGCCGAGTATAGACAACCACCTCTCTCACACCGAAGACTTCACATACGGTCTCTATAACCCTTTCACGCCATTTTCGATGATCAACCGTTATTTAGCCGCAGCTATTGCGGTCTGAGTGGCTGTTTACGGTTACGCTGCCACCCCTGCAACCCGTAGGATTGCTGATGAACAGCAATCCGATGCCACCAATGTACGGTGCTCCTTCCGTCCAGATACCACGCTGTGTTTTTATCCAGCGAGTGCCCTGTGGCCGTGTAAAAGACATAGCGCGCCAGCGCTTCGTAACCCGGCATATCTTTGCCGCTGAGCAGACTCTCAATCCGCATGGGGGCACCCAGTTCGCAGAAGGTGAAGCTGCCGCCCAGCCCCGGCGCGGTTTCCTCCACCGTGCGCTCGCCGATAACCTTCAGAACGCCCTCTTTGATCTCCTTGGTAATCCTCACACTCCACCAGAATAAACCGCCGGTTGCCGCCATCTTTCTGGTTCGCGGCCACATCATACAGAGCCACTTATCATGGCGTTCAAGATCCTCTTTATCGACGGGGTTGGCGGATTTCTTAAGCCACTCTTTCATCAATGGGGAGCGAACGTTATCATTATAGCACCAGCCCTCGTTACCGGTGTTGTAGGGCGGATCGATGAAGATGCAATCCATTTTACCGGCATGGGTTGTCAGCAGGGCTTTCAGAGCCTCCAAATTGTCGCCGTGGATAATCAGATTGTCAGAGAGCGAGGGTTTGCCGCCTTTGGCGGGCAAAGACCTCTTTGCATCAACTACCCGCTCGCGGAAGGGCACACTCAAATGGTGTGAATGGACAAACTGCTTCCCCTTAAATTCAATTGTGGGCGTTCAAAACTCCTGTTATCTGCAAAATTGCTGCGATTCAGCCGCATAAGCGGGATTATCTGTCGAGCTGTATCTAACGTAGGTCCGGTTTCCAACCGGACATGTCCGATTGGAAATCGGAGCTACAGGTCGAGAGCTGCGAGCTCGACCTGAAAAAAGCTGCTGCATAGCTTTCAACACCCCTGAATGATGCCATATCCATAGGTATTTGTGAACAAAATCTGCAATTTAAATATCGATGCCGGGAGTAAAGTCAAAATCGGCAGAGCCATAAAAACCCGCAACAGAAAGACCGTATTCGTTTGCCGTTTTTTCAGCAAGTGGTATTGATTCAACAATGCCGTTCCAGCGGTCATCAAACTTTCCCCACGCAGATGTTTTCGAACAAGGCAACGCAACGAGAACTTGCTGCGTCTCCGCATCTCCCAACAGAAAGCCGAACGCCTCCAGCGGAACAACATTCCATGCATGTTTTGCAATTTTAAGCCGTGCCTCGCGTGATAACAATACGCAATGCATTTCTTCACTCCGCTTTTTTTGACAGCAGTGCTTGTTTGAGATAGGGCATATACTCTCTGGTATATGTGAACATGGACCAGAGATTGATCACGATCAGAAATGCCTCCAGAGTGTAGATCAGTGCCTGCGGCAGAAAGAAAGGGTGCAGTGCGGCGTAGACATAGATCACACAGGCGATTGGAAAGCTGGCGGCTGTTCTGAACTTGCCCATCCAGTTGGCACCGCAGTCAGCACCAAACAGCGTTCCTACCGAGCGCAGGAAGGTGACCCATTGATCCCGTAAGATATAGAGTACGGTGAAAATTAGCATCACCAGCGCGTGTGCTCCCTCATCCGGCTGACGCCCGAGCAGCCAGAGCAGCGTGGGGAAAACTACCAGATAAAAAACTTTATCCATCAGAGGATCAGCCATAGCCCCGAATTTTGAAACTACTTCCCACTTGCGCGCGAGCATTCCGTCAAACAGATCGGTCAAAGCAGCCACTGCCAGCGAGATCGTACCCAGCACCGCCAGAATTCGCAACCCCGGGTCATACGCATGCACCACTGCCAGCACCATAAATAAAACGACAAACGGCACTCTGGCGAAAGTGACAATATTCACAATTAACAATCGGCTCTTTTGATCCATGCATGTATGAAACCATAAAGATCAGATTTTGAAAACATCAATCTCTCGTAAACACGAAAATATCGTAGCCACGCAGGTAGTGTCTTCTGAATTCTGTCTTCTGGTTCTTAAAATATCAATTTATCTACAATATTATCAACATTATTAAATGAAGGTTATAAACAGTTTATAATCAGGCTGCGTATAACTCATATCTTGTTGATTCACAATATTTTAAACCTGTATATAAACTGTTGATATCTTGTGCTTGTTAATAACCTATGATCTGAGGCATACTATGGGCATTACGTTATTAACAGCTTTTTAACATCTAAAACTTAGACCAAGAATCAAAGTTATGGCATATTTACCAGAAGATTTTTGCAGGAAGGTTGCAGCTGCGCGGCGTGAACAAGGGTTGACACAAAGCGCGTTGGCGAAAGCCGTTGGTTGCGCGCAAAGTGCAGTCAGCATGTTTGAAAGAGGACACCCTGAAAAGCTCTCCATAGAGTTTGTCGAGAAAATCGCCGGCATCCTCAAAATTCCGATGGAGGAGAAGACGCGCAATAATATTCCTGAGTTCCTCCCAGCGTTCTCCCTTCAAAAAGGTTATTGCCCAAATCCCGCTTGTTTGTCCAATATCCCTTATATCATCAATGACGAACTTTTTGTCTGGCCTGAGCTGAGCTTACTGACAGGCAATATAAAGTACTGCGCCACTTGCGGCGAGGTACTGGAGTGTTGCTGCCCCGGCTGCGCGCGCCCAATCACTGAAGGGGCCTGTTGCCAGAGCTGTGGCCACCCACGTGTGATGGCGACGCTACCACCTGGAGTGAGCAGTGAGCTGTGGGTCGTTCAACGCAGGAATGAGATCCAACAATGGCGGAGCCTGAGAAGCAGCCACGCAGTTCTAAAATAATTCGTCTTTCCAAACACCCCCCTTGACATATCAAAGCGCATACACTATCTTAAAAGTACATGTGCCAATTATCGGAAACCCGTGAGATTCGGGTACGGTCGCGCCGCTGTAATCAGCTACAAGCTCTTTAGTGCCATTGTCTGTTGTATCAGATGAGAAGGTTAGAGTGAGGATACGCTGTAAGTCAGAAGACGGATTGGATGCATCTGTTAAATGCCTTCGCGCAAGAGGTATTGGGAGTTCTAAACCTTCTTTCCTCTTGTGACGCAGATTATACAACTGATCCCGCTTGAGGAAGAAGATGAAGCAACTGTTAATTCAACTCGCGCCGTGCCTTGTATGCACACTCTCAATCATATCTGCTTTTAATGCAACAGCAGTTGAAGTGCTGGAGCAAAACGAAGCCACACCCGCTCACACCAATATGCCTCCGGTTATTGTAGAAGCAAGCCGCGCCTTTAAGACAAAAGAGGAGATGGCCTCACATGTGACAATTATCACAGCTGAGGATATCCGTAAAAAAGGTCGTAAAGACATCATTGATGTTCTGCGCAAAGATGCCGGGATATTCATCCGCTCTTTAAGCAGCAATCCAGCTCAGTCTCAGATATCCATGCGCGGCTATGGCGGCAACTCACACGGTCGTATTCTGGTCATGGTTGACGGCGAAAGGCTCAACAACCCTGATATGGCCGCACCTAATCTCCTGCGTGTACCACTAGCCGGCATATCCCGCATTGAGGTGCTGCATGGCAGTCAAACCGTTTTGTTTGGCGACTACGCTGTTGCAGGGGTAATCAATATCATTACTCTGGCTCCCGGCGAAGAAGAACGTACCGCCGTATTGGCCACGGTAGGCTCTGACAATACATTCGGAGCTAGTGTCAACCGTGCCGGAGTGTTGGATGAGGGCGTTAGTTACAGCGGAGGATTGAGCTGGGACAAATCAGATGGATACCGCAAGAACAGCGACTATGAAACCTGGAATGCCAATGGATCTGTTACGAAACATTGGAACGAAATACGCCAGGTATCTCTCTCCGCATTCTACCATAATAGCGACTTTGGACTGCCTGGATCATTGACACGGGCACAGTTCAACAAAAACCCCAAGCTGTCGACCACTCCTAATGACAGCTCTGAGCTTGAACAATGGGGCACACGCCTTTACGGGAAAACCGATCTTGGAGAGGAAGGAATTCTGGATGGTGCATTCACAGCCAGCCGACGCGAATCAGAGACCTCCTGGATCTCTTTAAAATCCAGAACCGAATATACGGTTGACGAGTACGCATTCACCCCAAAATACAACCACACTTTTGATATAGGCGAATATGAAAACCAATTAACGCTTGGGACCGACCTTCGTTTCAACCAGTATAAATCCGACACCAGTAAAGATGAGTATAACCGCGCATCCTATGCTGGTTACATCATGGATGAATTTTTCTTCACAGATGATATCTCACTGCTGGCAGGAGCCCGTGGAGAGCGTTTCGACAACCGCGTCAAGAGCGCGGCAAAAATAACCTCATACGATAACACTGAGGCGGCCTATGAAGCAGCTCTGCTTTATCGTCCGATTGAAGAGGCTAAACTCTTTGCCAAGGCAACTAGCTATTACCATGCCCCATTTGTGGATGAGGTGGTTTCATGGGGTGTTCCCAATACCGCTCTTAAGCCCGAGACCGGCTATACACTTGAAGCTGGTGGTTCGGCGACCCTGTTTGAATACCTGACAACGGCAATAACCTTTTACCAGATCAAGAGTCAGGACGAGATCTATTACAACTCAGTGACTTATCAGAATGTGAATGCGCCTGATAATACCACTCGCGAAGGAATTGAAGCTTCGGTCTCCTTGGACAAGGAGGATCTGGGATCAATCGGGCTGTTATACAACTATGTTGACGCCTATTTTTCTGAAGGGCCGTATGATGAAAATCAGTTTCCGATGGTTCCCAGGCACTCGCTGCGCCTAAATGGCAGACTCTGTGTTACAGATGAGATCAGCCTGCTGGGCACAGTGAATCATATTTCGTCGCAGCGCATGGAATCTGATTTTGCCAACACGGCTCAAAGGCTGAAACCCTACACCACGCTCGACCTAGGTGTTGCCTATGAACCGCAGTTTGCAGAAGGATTTAAACTTTCAGCGGGCGTTGACAACCTCTTTGATAAGGAGTACTGCAACTATGGCGGCTACTACTGGGCCGGTGGACACAACTACTATTACTATCCGGCTGATGGGCGCACCTGGAAGGTCACGGCATCATACATCTTCTAAAGCAATCCCCCTTAAGGTTAGCCGGGTTAAAAATACCCGGGAGAGAAAGTGCGTCTCTTCGCGACCCTTCTTGCGAACACATAGAGACAGGCCAGGTAAGGTTTTTCTCAGATCACAAACGCTTTATCTTGTTGCGGCTAAAAGCTGCTTTATGGGATTAAAACGCGGAAGAAGCTGCGATTGCCTTCATGGGGCAGGTGGATGCTGTTTGTGATTGCGGTGGGGGGCAGGTTGGTGAAGGTATCGATCCAAGGACCCGCAGGCGCTGCAGCGTGCTGCAGCCATTGCGTACGGCTGATGCCGCCGACCCAGGAGACCTGCACGACATCATCTGCGACCCCAACGCTCCTGAGCTGCAGGAGTGAAAGCGCGTTGGTTGGGTCGGTATCGCTCCGCCACTCTT
This sequence comes from Kiritimatiellia bacterium, assembly GCA_041673345.1. Classification (GTDB taxonomy): domain Bacteria; phylum Verrucomicrobiota; class Kiritimatiellia; order RFP12; family UBA1067; genus M55B167. The sequence continues at coordinate 29,830 of JBAYXX010000003.1, read as the reverse complement.
GCCACGTATACATCCCATCGTTGTCGTGATCGCCCTCGGCCACACTCTCAAAGTTGTTGTAAAAGCCGAAGGATGCAAGCCAGGTCTCTGGTACGCCGTGGGTGGGTGTCAAATTGGCGCTAAACGAGGCGCTGATGTTGCGTGGAGCGTCCATCAACAGGTTGATATGGCTGTTATTAAGACTGCAGAAAACAGCATTGTTGGTATCACCGCTCCAATTTTCGAAGTGGTGGTAATTGATTGGGTAGCCAGTGGTGCAAGAGGTGGAGCCAGCAATATACCATCCTTGTTCCGGGACTACCACGCCATTTCCCGTAGAAACTGCTTTTAGCTGGTAGTTGGTGCTCCAGAGCCAGGTAAGTTCAGTGTTGTTGGTTAGCACAAAGGAGACCAATCCGGTGTTTTCTGAAATAGGATCAGCGCCAATCAAGCTGTGCCCGGATACGCTGTAACGGATCATGGGGTTAACATCCATTACCGGGGTTGTAACATAGGCCAGAATCTCACTCTCATGGGAGAGGTGATAACTGCCAGCGGCAGGTGACGGTGAACCGAAAGCGCTGTTTATCAACAGGTTCCAGGTTCTTAGGTCAAACCAGACCGCAAAATGAGTGTTATTGGTCACTGGATGCAATACGTAGAGGCGGCTAGTGTCTGCATAGTCGTAGTCTCCGGCTTGCCATACGCCGTTGATGGTGAGATTGGTAATATAGGAGCCGTACTCAGCCTGGATCGAGATCTGAGCACTCTCATCGCGGAAGATGATCGGATCATCGATGGCGATGCTCCCGTTTCCAGCAACCTCACCGGTGATTGCAAAACCACGGCGGAGCGTCAGATCAACCACTGGGTTGGCAGCCGGATCATTGTTGTCCACGCGCACACACACTATGTGTTCGCTGTTGGTCAGCATCAGGAGCGGTTTGACTTCAAACCCCGGTATTGCCTGCCATCCATCAGCTAGTACGCCGCTCCAAATCCCGGTTTTTACGAGCCAAGGTGGCAGGGGTGGCTCAGAGGAGAGTACCGTGACACCACCGATATACCACCCTTCGGCTGTCACATACTCATCGGAGCCAAATTCAAAGCGAAAGATAACACTCCCGCCAGCATAGGGGGCGAGGTCAACAAGAACGCTCTCCCATCCGGTGCCCATGCCGCCAAAGCAGGGCTGATCGCCTGCAAAGGGCGAGGCGGGGTTAGGTACAATGGCGGCGTTGTAACCCGCGAGCGACTCAATGATTGAGAATGTGCTGCCGCTGTTGGTTGAGATCATGATCACCGCCCCATCCCAATAGGCATTTTCCTCGGTATCCTCTTCAAAATCAGCCCAGTGGCGGAAACTCAAAACTCCGTGGTTGCCAACAGTAAACTCTGGCGTATTGAGCGAGGCGTGGCACGAACTGGGGTATTGGCGCAAGCTTTGGCTGCCGCAGTACCATACTGGGTCGCCATTCCAGGTCCGATTGGTGGATACGTGCCAAAGATCATTGGTTCCTGAATGCTGCCAGCCAGGGTCAGAGGCGGTAAAGGTCGCGGCTGCGGTCGCGACATAACCGGTCCAGATCAAATCCGGCCCTGCCAGATTAGCCACACTTACGCTGAGATTGGTTGCTTGATTTGCAATTTCAATTATATCCATTGATTCTGGAGTGACCTGCATCCAAGGGGTGTCGTAATCGCCGATCACACTGTAAACCGCGGATGTTGCCGCAAATGAGGGGTCATAGTAACCAATCAGATCAGCGGCGGCAATCCGGTAATCAATGCGTTTGGCGCCGTGCGCGGCGGGCGTGATATCCGCTGCGAAGAGGTCATTGCCAGCATAGCCCATTACAGCTTCCTGCCAGAGGGTCTCGCCCTTTTCGCGCCACTGTAAAACTGCGGAGACAACGGTGAAGTTATCCGTGATCAGAGCGGTCACACTCCAAGGCGGACGGAGGCTCTGGAAGGGCGCCAACGGGTTGACGGTGATGGCTGGCGGCGTTGGGAAACTACCCGGGTCAAAGGGGTTGGTGTTGTCGAGCGCCTCAGCCTGATTACTCCACAAATCGCCATCTAAATCAGCCTCCGGATCATTGGCGCTCGAGGTGTTGCCAAAGTAGAGTTGCTCCCACCAATCATAGATGCCATCATCATCGTCATCCTGCTGAAGCAACATATAATTGGCCTGTAAAGTGTACGCGTTGGTCATAGCTAGGCCGCTGCACGGATTCAGGGAGGGCGCATTGGCATCAGGCCAGCGTATGTCATCCAGAGACCAACCGTAAAATGCGTACAGCTCGCTGCTGCCCATACCGCTGTCGACCGAGTACAGGGTGTGTGCGGTTTGATCAGGCACTACCCTGTCTTTCCAGTGCCAGAAGATGCCATCAGCATGCGTATAGTCGATATTCTTGAAGTACAGCTTTCTTGTCAGCCGGTACTGGGTCTGCCAGTTCCAGGTAAGCGCACTCTCCTGTTGAATGGAGAGTGTCACAGAGTTGGTGTCCGCTGCGGATGGAATGTCACCTGTGCCGCTCCATCCATCCGCAGCGATGCGTTCCTGGGTGGTAATTGCTTGCGGCGCGGCGGTGGCCGTAAATACCTGGCCGGAGAGGATGATGTTGGTGCCATACTCCGGTATCACGGTTCCATATTGCGCAGGACTGCCGTCAATGATCAGAAGGGTCGGGGAGCCGAGGTGCATGGTGAAGAAGTTATTGCTGATGACCGCATGTTTTGGCAGGCTGACATTAAAGGTCTCGTTGGAAATTTGCATGTAGTAGCGCAGGGTTGTGTTTTTCTGGTGGTGGGGGATCATTGCCTGGTAGTTGGCGTTGCTGCTCCAGGTGGCTGCCACACTCTGCCACGTACCAGTGACAGAGTTGGGCGTGCCGGTGTTATAGTAAAGGTTCACGCTATTATTGGTCAACGGGCTAAGGCTCTGCACCTTGAAATCAATTGGATAAGGGGCCTGCGTGGAATCATAGTACGGCGTACTCTCATGCACAATGATCGGGGTTTCGTCCAGCGCGCCGCGTACATAGATTGCGACAGCACCGTTATTGACCACGATATTTGCACCAATGACTTTGAGGGTATAAACACCAGTCTCGGCAGCGTTGATCCGGATGCTCTCAACTGTGTTGCAGTCGTCATCGGTTGTGCGGTTATTAGGGAATAGGACGTTGGTACCTGGAGTGACCACGTTCAGATTAAGGTCGTTGACCAGCGTGGCTGGCCCGCCAGCTGTGCCCGGATAATCCAGCCAGGACATCACAATATCAAGCGGATAACCGGGCTTCGCGACCGTGACTTGATAGAGATTGGTCCCGCCGGTCGTAGGGGAGAATCCGTCGATTAGCCTAATCATTAGTCCTTGCGGGTGAAGCATTTGAACGAGTTCTGGCTGCCCCCAGCCTTCAATCATGTTTGGGGATGTGAAGGGGATCTCCTGTTGCGCTGTAACTCCGTACTGACCAGGTGCCAGTGTGTGCGAACCGCCGATCATGGTGGCCTTGATCAATGCGGCGGATGGAAGGGGAATGCCGGCTCGCTGAACCATATATTGCCGGATCAGGGCGGCAGTGCCCGCTGTGAGCGGGGTTGCCATGCTGGTTCCGCCACTGTAGCAGTAAGCGTAGTTGGCGGGTAGCACACCCCATAGCGCGCTGGCGCCGGGCATGGAGCTGCGGGTGGAGATAATGTCAGTGCCAGGCGCGCACACCTCGGGTTTGATGCGATTGTCATCGGTTGGCCCCCGACTGGAAAAAGCGGCCATGCCCTGCTGGTAGGGCAATGTGGTGGCACTGCGCGAGATGTAGTCATCCTTGATGGGGTTGGTTTTAAAGCTTGTTCCCCATTTCTGAGAGTATTTATAAGCGCGAAACCCTTCATTTGCAAAGGGGCGGTCATTCTCGGTGGCACCTATTGTCAGCACATTTTTAGCGGTACCCGGCGAGGTGATGTTGTCGGGATCAACAATTCCGTCGTTATCGCTGTCTATGCCTGAGTTTCCGGCTGCAAAGACCGGCAAAAAACGGGGGTAGGTCCATGCAAAGAGATCGGTCTCCCTGGCAAAGCCGTCGTACTCGCCATAAACCGCTGAGCCCCAGCTATCGGAGTGGATGGTCGCCCCATTCAAATAACTTTGCATATACATGGCATAAAGGTCATAGATACCGGTAAAATGTCCAGTGGTCTTATCCACGATGCACTGTGCGATCAGCTTGGCATCATAGGCGATACCTTTGTATTGCCCCTGGCTGGAGGCGCCGCTGCCGCAGATCGAGCCGGCGGTGTGAGTGCCGTGACCGTGATAATCGGCGGCATCAGTGCCGTTGTTGGCCAGATCAAAAATGGCGGCGATCTGGCCCTGGAAATCAGGGTGAATGGTGGCCTCATTCCCCGTATCGATTCCGGTGTCAGCATGGCCGATAATCTGCCCTTGACCTGTCAAGTACCACTCGTTCTGAACCGCTACCGCATTCAGGTGCGAGGGCAGGGTCGCATAATCATTGAGCAATTTGGGTGGGACAAACTCCTCAACCCACTGGACCTCACCGCGCTGTGTCAGTGCTGGAATCTCACTCAAAGGCAGGGTCGCGCGAATCACCCCCCACTCTGGCAAGCGGGTGGTGTGATTGACCTCACCGCCGAGCGCGGCGACCAGCTCCTCGACCGACTTAGTATCCAGCGGATCAAGCGTCTGGATCGAGAGTTGTAGAGTTTCGTTGCCAGGTATGGTTGCGGTCAGAGAGCTGAGAAAGGGCTGAATTTTATCCTTGGGTAGAAATTCTGTGACAAAGTGCACATCTGGATTATTTGCAATAGCGCGTAGTGCCGCAGCCGACAACTCGGTTAAGAAGGCGTAGTGGGCTAGGTAGCCCCGCAAAAGAGCGCCATTTTTTTCCAGTCCCTGGCGCATTGCGCCGGTGATTGGCTGGCCGAAGTGGACAATATAGGGCAGTGAATCGCGCTGGGTTGGGCTCTGATCCAGTGCGAAATCAGCGGGTAAAGACCTTTCTTCAGGAACTTCAATCGTGCGCTTGGAGAGTAGAATCGTTCTGTTTTTGGGGAGCTGCCCCTTAATTTTATCTCTGCTGTTTTTAAAGGCAGACCGCAGCGGTTCGAGTTGCCCCTGTGTCAGCGTGGGCTGCGTCAAGGGCTGTTTTACGGACGAGACAACCTTTTGCTGGAGCACAGTTCCGGAGATCGGAGCAGGGGGAGGCAGCAATAGTATACTCTTCGCAACGTGTTCGTTAATCGATGCAATTCGTTGTTTATCAACATGTCGCGTTTTAAACAGGTAAGCCCCGATGTAGGTGATGATAAAGGCTGTCAGCAGGACAAAGAGCATGCGTTTCTGATTTTTTTTAAATATCATAAAATTTTTATAATAAAAAAAGCTACATATAACAACTGAATATTAGCACAAAGCAGATGACGAGGAGACACCTGACTTGCATCGAGACTATGCCCGGTTGAAAACCGGACCTACTTTTTCAGCCATTGGTCCAGAGGTTTACTGACTTCCGGATACACAGCGTGCGGCATTCTGGTCGCATGACAGATATCCCTGTCTTTGACAACCAGAGAGTTGTAACCTGAATACACAGCGGCCGGAGGACAGGTACGGTCAATGAAGCCAACTGAGACCCTCACAGGACATTTTATCCTGGCTGCGAAATGAGCCCCATCAAAATAAGGGGCGATTTTGGTCGCCGCCGCCTTGTCAGCCTCGGGTACGCTCTCGACTAGCTTGGGCCAGCCTGAAGCGCGCTGCTGCTGAAATCCCAAGAGATCAGTCAATGCCGGAACATGCATTACACCTTTGGTGAAGTTGCGATTCAGGCCACAAAGATAAAAGCCAAACCCGCCGCCTTGGCTGGAACCGGTATATAAGAAACGCGTTTTGTCAACATCCGGCCTTGCCGCCAACCAGTTGACTGCACGGTTGATCCCCAGTATTATCGGATAAAAAAAGTATTCCTCACGTTCCCTTGCCCCCGACAGACTATAATGCACACCGTAAATCTCTTTCAATCTGAGATTCTGCTCGTCATAAAGCCGTTTTTGTTCAGTTTTGGTTGCCGCAGGCTCAAAGGGATGAACATTCATGACAAAATGAACGAACCCTTGGGCTGCTAGGCCAGTGGATGGAGCAACAGTACCCGGACCCGCGCCTGGCACATTTACAACGACAGGAAAAGGTCCTTTCCCTTTGGGTACAGACAAGAATCCATAAACCCGTTTGCCGCCAGCTGTCGCAAAACTGACCCGAAAACTATCCTGCTTGTCATTGCTGATCTTTGGCATTGCCTCTATCTGTGGATCAACAGGAACCTCTGTATCGAGTTTTTTAACCGCAGCGTCCCAGAATGCGTCGAAATCAGAGGGTCTGGCACTACCGGGTTTGATTTTTTCGGGCGAGAATGCCGCACCGAATAGCTGCTGGATATTTTTGTCACCCACCTTGATAGAGGCATCACCTAGAATGAATCCCGGTTCCTGCAGCGTTGCTGATAGCGTTATTGGATTAGCTGCGGCCAGATCAAACACCGCGTTGGTGATCACCAGCGGGCCGAAATTGGTCAACCTCATCTTCAGACTCCCCTCCTGCATTGTCTGCCCCTGTGCATCCTTGACCAGCAAAACGAAAGACGCGTTCTCTCCTGTCTTGTAAACTGCCGACTCCCGATTGGGCTTGATCTCCAGCGATTGTGCCGAAAGCCATAGCGGTATTAACGTAAGCACCATCATAAAATGTCGCATATCATCTCTCCCTTGATTAGTTTCATGCGCTAACATAACGCACGTATAGCAAAGATATTATCACAATCGTTAACTTTAGCCACGCCGAAATTTGCTAATGTGATGTTGTCAAATGTTAAGGTTTTGTATATTATAAGAAATTCACATTGTGTACAAAGTTAATAAAGGAGATAGAAATGATTAAAAAAGCACTTCTCGTTTTAACCGTGACCAGCATGACCTTCATTGCCAATTCGGAGTCGCTCTTCAGTGGAAAAGATTTAGCCGGCTGGCATGTGGATGTTCCTCAAATGGATAAAGATCCAGACACTGTCAATCCTTTCATTGTTCGCGATGGGATGCTAGTTAGCCTGGGAACACCACGCGGCCATTTGATCACTGACAATGTCTATCAAGACTACCGTCTGGAGGTTCAATATCGGTTCGTGGCCAAGCCGGGTAACTGCGGTGTGCTGGTCCACGCGTCCACTCCGAGGGAGCTTTCCAAAATGTTCCCGAAATCAATCGAGGTGCAGATGATGCACGAAAACGCCGGCGATTTCTGGTGTATCGGCGAGGATATCACTGTTCCTGATATGGTTGCGCGTCGCGGCCCTAAAGAGAAGTGGGGAGCTGTTGCCGGCAAAAACCGCCGCATAAAAAACCTGACTGATGACTCTGAAGTACCAGTGGGGGAGTGGACCACCATGATCATTGAGTGTTTCGGCGATGAGGTCAAGGTCTGGGTCAATGGGGATCTCGTCAACTACGGCACAGGCTGCACTGCCTCTAAAGGACAGATCGCGCTGCAGGCCGAGGGTTCAGAGGTCGAGTTTCGCAAGCTTAAGCTTAATCCCATCACAAAACTGAGCGGGTAAAACATGAAAGAAATGGTCGTAGCCCTGATTGCGGCCGCGCGAAAAGCGGCTGAAGGAGCTTATTGCCCCTACTCAAACTATCCGGTGGGGGCTGCCCTGCTAGGTCTGGATGGGGTGATTTACAGCGGCTGCAATGTGGAAAACGCCTCGTATGGTTTGAGTATCTGCGCCGAGCGCGCGGCAATCTTCAACGCAGTTGGCTCAGGTTGTCAGCAGTTCGTCGCCCTGGCGCTGGCCGCTGGCCAGGACCACCCCGCCACACCCTGCGGAGCCTGCCGTCAGGTACTCGCTGAGTTTTGTGGTCAGGAGATACCGGTTTATTATACTGGATTGAATAATGGCCCAGTGTTTACAACAACTGTCGGCGAACTTCTCCCGCTGGCATTTGGCTGGCAAAAGGAATTAACATCATGATCATAATTGAACCGCATATTCATATGCTCTCGCGCACAACCGATGAGTACACTGCCATGCACAAAGCCGGGATTCGCGCCTGTGTTGAGCCCTCTTTCTGGCTGGGCACCAACCGTCGTTATGCGGGCACCTTTTTTGACTACTTTAATTTGATTCTTGAGTTTGAAACCGTGCGGGCCGCCCGCTTTGGGATTGATCACTACTGCGCGATCGCGATGAACCCCAAGGAGGCTGAGGACAAGGGTTTGGCGGATGAGGTGATCGACGGCATGGCCGAGTATCTCGATCATCCGCGCTGTGTGGCCATGGGCGAGGTGGGGTTGAACAACATCACGGCTAATGAAGAACATGCAATGCTGCGGCAGTTGCGGATGGCTGAGGAGCGCAGGATGCCGGTGATTCTGCATCTGCCACACTTCGACAAACTGCGCGGCGCGCTGCGTATCCTTGATATCATCAAGGTCGAGGGGTTCACCGTGGAGCGGATCGATGTTGATCACAACACCGAGGAGACCATCAAGCACACACTCGACTCAGGGTGCTACGCGGGCATGACCGTTTACCCCTATTCCAAGCTCAATCCCGAGCGGGTCTCCGCCATGGTGCGGCAATATGGGGACCAACGTGTGATTGTTAATGGATCGGCTGATTGGGGCATCTCAGATCCTCTCTCGCTGATCAAGGTGGTGGAGTATATGCGCGGTGATGGCCACAGTCAGGCAGTGATTGAGAATCTGGTTTTCAATACTGCGATGAAGTTTTACAGCGCGTCACCAAACTGGAAACCTGATTTTAATATTGTGCCCCAGGATCCAGCCACCTACCAGCGCCAGCCGTAGGGGGCGTTGCCTGTAAGTCGGCTGGCTGTTTGCAAGCGTTGTCGTACGTGTAATAGCCGCTCTATGAGCGGCATTGCATTTTTGCGACATGCGTTGATTTCATAAATTCCCGCACAGCTGCGCTAAACTCTCCTGGCTGATCAATGTGTGGCAGATGGCCAGCATTTGGGATGATTTTGATCTGTGCTTGGGGAAACCAGGTGTGGATCAGGGGTATCTCAGAGGCGATATTATAAGGTGAGGTCGCGCCGCCGAGAAAGAGGCTTCTGCCGTTATAGGGCACTCGCAGATTGGAAGCATCACTGACGATTTTATAGTTCGTGATAATATACGGCAGGTTGACCTGCCAGTAGAAGTGGCCCTCTGCATCGCGTCGCACATTTTTGAGAATAAAGGCACGGGTCTCAGATTGAGGAATGGAACAGGCGAGCATTTGATCTAGCTCATGGCGGTTGGAGGCTGCGGCGAGATCCAGTTGTTCGCAGGCCCGCAGAACAAAGAGGTGCGTAGGGGGGACCGCCTTGGGGAGCATGTCAACCACGATTAGCCCTGTCAGAATCTCTGGGTGAATGGCACTGAGTTGCATCGCGATTTTTCCGCCCATGCTGTGACCTATAATGCAGGCCTGAGCCACTCCAGCACTCCGCATAGTTTCGATCACGCTATTGCAGGTCAGTGCGAGATCGGCATCGGCCACATGTGGTGAAAGGCCATGGTTAGGCAGATCAATCGAGATCACGCGGCAGATGTCGGCCAATGATTTACTGATTCCGCGCCAGTTAGTGCTGGAGCCCAGCAATCCGTGCAATATCACCAGCGGCATTCCAGTGCCGTTCTCTTTGTAGTGAAGCTTCATATAATCATGTCCTGGCGCTCTTTATTTCGGGTGCATCTGTGAATTGGTGCATATTACCGGATAACCTTCAAAATCATTGTTGTCCACCGCATAGCGGAGGACATACTTATATTGCAGATAAAGTAAATCCTCCGTTACACGGTGGATTATTGCACCGATACACCCCCTTATTTCTGTGTAATATAAAATATACTTGCAACAGCACCTCAAAACAAGATATAAAACTACATTTCTTAAATGGATTCAGAGTTGATTCCTTGATACTATTAAAGAACATGAGAAAAACAGCGCAAATCAAGGGTTTTTAAAGCAGAAGACAGGTTAATATGATCACTTATTCGGCAGGTTTAGATTTTGGCACAAATTCGGTGCGCGCGGTGATTGTTCGTACAGATAACGGGGCTGAGATTGGTGCGGCAGTTTTCAACTATCCCACGGGCGAGATGGGTGTTGTGATTGACCCGAAGGACCCGCATGTGGCGCGGCAGCATCCAGCTGATTACCTTGCTGGCATTGAGGCCACGTTGACCCAAGCCCTCGCCCAGGCACTGCAGAGCGATCCAGAGTGCGCGCACAAGATTGTAGGCATTGGGGTTGACACCACTGGCAGCACACCCATTCCAGTTGATGCGGCTGGTGAGGCTCTGGCACTGCAGGCAGCTTTTCAGGACAACCCTAATGCCATGGCATGGCTTTGGAAAGACCATACTGCTTACAAAGAAGCGGCGGAAATCACGGCGGCGGCCAAAGCCACACACCCTGAGTATCTGGCAAAGTGCGGCGGTGTCTACTCCTCCGCCTGGTACTGGTCCAAGCTGCTGAAATGCGCTAGGAGCGATGCGACGGTTTTCGCAGCTGCGGCCAGTTGGGTTGAACTGGTCGACTGGGTCCCTGCTGTGTTGACCAATACCACAGCCTTGGACCAAATCAAACGCTGTATCTGTGCGGCGGGCCATAAAGCCATGTTCAACCAGGCTTGGGGCGGCTATCCTACTAAAGAGTTCCTGGCTTCCTTTGATAACGGGGTTCTTTCCCGCGTTAGGGACACACTGCCAACGACCACGGTCAATATCTCCGACACTGTCGGAACGCTCACCCCTGAGTGGGCGAGCAAACTGGGTTTTCCTGTCGGCATTCCAGTGGCTGGCGGTGGCTTTGATGCCCATCTGGGTGGAGTGGGTTGCGGCATTCGCCCTGGCACCATGGTCAAGGTGCTCGGCACCTCGGGGTGTGACCTGGCAGTGGCGCCTCTTGCAACCGACCTGGAGGATATTCCCGGGGTCTGCGGGGTGGTGCCCGACTCCATTTTGCCGGGATCATACGGTATAGAGGCAGGCCAATACGCGGTGGGCGATATCTTCAACTGGTATGTTCACAAACTGCAACCTGGGGGCGGGCTGGATCACGTGGAGCTTAGTCGGGAGGCCGCACAGCTAAAGCCCGGCATCAGTGGCCTGCTGGCACTGGACTGGCATAACGGCAACTGTACGGTGCTGGTTGATCAGCAGTTGACCGGGGTGGTGCTGGGGCTGACCCTGCATAGCTCGCCAGCAGAGATTTTCCGCACTCTGATTGAGGCCACCGCCTTCGGTGCATGTGTGATCCGCGACCATATAAAGGAATACGGGGTTCCCATTGAAAGCGTAATCACCTGCGGGGGTATCGCCAAGAAGAGTCCGCTGCTGATGCAGATCTACGCCGATGTTTTAAACTGCCCAATGCTGGTTTCCTCTAGCGACCAGGCCTGCGCCCTTGGCTCCGCCATGGCTGGCGCTGTGGTCGGCGGCGCCCACCCTGATTTTGAGGCGGCAGCAGCAGCGATGACCACCCTTGACGAACAGCGCTACACCCCGGTCCAGGCCAATGTCGTAGTTTATGAGCAGTTGTTCCAGCTCTATAAACAGTTGCATGATCTCTTTGGGACCAAGGAGTACGCGGCCAATCAGTTTAATGTGATGAAAGAGCTGATTGCTCTCCGTGAGCTGGCACGGGCTGAGCTGCCACACTGTGCTGAACTCCCGACTTCTTCGACTACCTCGATTCCCTCGGCTTCCCCGATTCCCTCGATTCTCTCGTGGGTGTTTACACTTGGCTCATTTCTCAGTGTTTTTTAGATTTTTCTCCCTAAACCGCAAAATAGTATCGACTTACAACGGCAAAAAAGGGCATCATATCGTGTGAGATGTTTTTTTTGCATACATGTTGGGACGAAAATGCGCTTTATGTATGGGCTGAACAGGGTGTGGAAGAAGATATATTATTGCAAATTCAAGAGTGCGATAATGTGTCATTTTCTCCATTTAACGTTGATACCCAACAACTTAAAGTGCTTTTAACTAGCATGTTATGGGCTGCGCCCAAAGAATTGAATGCGGTTCAGTTGACACTTAAGTTGCCGACTGCTGTGATCAAAGGTCGCAAATTTCCGATCCCCTCGCACACATTTCTTATCAAGTCCACGACCCGTACAGAGCTAAACCACCCTGTTGCGAAGATTTTGTCACCATGGCACGTGGACGCGGTCAAACTTAACAACCGACAGATGATCGCTTTGTTCGGCGCCTGTCAGAAAAGGCGGGTGGCGCCCGGAGTTTTCTTTGATAAAGATATCTATAGTTTAAAAAACCTGTACCGACTCGCAGGCTCGCTGATCGCCCGCGGCCGGTTTCTGCCATCTGTGCGCAGGGCATCCACGGGTGAACATTATGCATTGTGGCAGCCGATTCTGACACTTCGGGATGGCGAGCGACTTGATCAAATCATTGCTAAAATTCCCGGAGTCGCTATTTCGGGTGAGAATCTAGCTGAATCAGCAGAAGAACTTTTAAACATAATCACCGATTATATTGTGCGTGTCAGTGTTATGACGACGTTGTCACGGGCTCAAGCCTGTAAGGGGAAGTTTTATAGTGTGCATGATGCCTGGCTCGCAGCACTACGCGGGGAGTCGTCACTGATCCGTTGGGATAGCCAGAGCGAGCTGGACGAGCTGAAGAATGTGCTTCACACCTGGCGCCGTCCGGTTGAATTCAGCCGGGAGTCTAACATCACGTTGGTGTTAAAACTCCATGAGCCGCCGCTGCACGATCAAAAAAAATGGTTGCTGGAGGTCAAATTCAAGCAAGATCAGAGGGAGAGCGAGTTTCCCGTGGGAGCGCGCATTTTCACGCATCCCGAGATCAGCGAATATCTGTTGCTTTCTTTAGGACAGGCCGCACTGCTTTTCTCGCCGCTGGAGCGGATCAAGCGACACAAAGAGCGCACAGCCGCAGCCTTGACCCACCAGGAAGCTCGCACCTTTATCAATGGAACAGCGGCACTGTTGCGTGCATGCGGCTATGAGGTTGAACTGCCGGCGTGGTGTGCGGATAAGGTTATTCAGCCCTTTGCACTGGACGCGGAGATCCAGCCGCATGCTGCCAGCGAAGTCAACGGCGAGATGGATCTGGAACGCCGCTTTGACTTGAAGTGGAAGGTCACGTTGGAAGGCGAGTCGATCACTCCGGAAGAGCTGGAACAGCTTTTAGCGGAGCAGAGTTCACTCGTCTATTTCCGTGGGCGCTGGATCGAAATCGACACTGCTCAACTGCAGGAAGCCTTACGAATCTGGAAGCGCAAACGTAAGGAGAGCCATACTGCCCGCGAAATTATGTGTTTAGCGCTGGGCGGCATTCAAAATCCACATGGACTTGACATCCGCGCCTTAACCGGCCATGGCTGGATTGATACCTTCTTGAAAACATTAAAGGGCGAGCAGAAATTTGAGAATCTTCCCCAGCCTAAGCACTTTCATGGCGTGTTGCGCCCTTACCAGGCACGGGGTTTTAGTTGGTTGGTTTTTCTTAAGAACTGGGGGCTGGGCGCTTGCCTGGCAGATGATATGGGCCTTGGGAAAACCATCCAGACCATTGCTTTTATTCTGCATGAGCGGAGCAAAGGATCTCGGAAACCCATCCTGATTGTCGGCCCAACCTCTATTCTGGGTAACTGGGCGCATGAGATCGCTAAGTTCGCCCCCTCGCTCACCTGCATGACGCATCACGGATTGAGCCGCTTACACGGGGAAAAATTGAAGCGGCAAGCTGATCAACATGACGTTGTGATCACCAGCTACACACTGCTGCATAAAGACTACAAAGATTTAAAACAAATCAAATGGTCGGGTTTGATTGTGGATGAGGCGCAGAATATCAAAAACGCATTGACGCTTCAGGCCCAGGCCGCTCGCGCCATAACCGCTGATTATCGGATTGCCCTGACAGGCACCCCGATGGAAAATAACGTGGGTGATATCTGGTCGCTGATGGATTTCCTTAACCCCGGCCTGCTAGGCACTCGAAAATATTTCTGGGACTCTTTCTTTAAACCGATTCAGTCGGGGGCCGATCTTAAATCCAAAAATCGGCTGCGCCAGATCACATCACCCTTTATTTTACGCAGGGTTAAAACCGATCAGGATATCATCCGCGATTTGCCCGATAAGATTGAAAACAAGATCTATTGCTCGCTTTCATTGGAACAGCAGGAGTTGTATCAGGATGTAACCGAGAGTTTCAGCCGCGAGATTGAGGAAAAAAGCGGTATCGGTCGCAGAGGGGCTATCCTCGCGGTCTTGACACATCTGAAACAGATCTGCAATCACCCGGCTAACTATCTGGGCGAGAGGGAAGATCTTGAAAACCGCTCAGGCAAACTTGAGCGGCTGGTTGAGATGCTGGAAGAGATCTTCCTGAAAGGGGAGAGCGCCCTGATATTTACCCAGTACGCGACGATGGGTGCCCTCATTAAAGAGCACCTCTGCCAGACTTTTGCGGTTGATATGCCTTTTCTCTATGGCGGCACCAGTCGAAAAAACCGCGACTTAATGATCAGCGGTTTTCAGAATTCGCCCGAACCGAACGCTTTCATCCTCTCGCTCAAAGCTGGCGGCACTGGACTGAACCTTACCCGCGCCAACCATGTTTTTCATTATGACCGCTGGTGGAATCCGGCCGTTGAGAATCAGGCCACTGACCGCGCTTTCCGCATTGGCCAGAAAAAAAATGTGATGGTTCACAAGTTTATCTGTGTTGGCACACTGGAGGAAAAAATTGACGCGCTGATGTCCCGAAAATCGCTGCTGACAGACGAGATGATCAGCAGCAACGAACAGTTCCTCACCGAGCTATCCAACCAGAAACTGCGCCAGCTACTGCAGCTTTCCAACACCCCGCTCCAACAGGAGACCATTGATGAGTAAAAGGAAGATCTATCAACTGCGCAATCCGCTGGCTGTACGTGGCGGAATACGGGCGCAACACACCAGCACCGGGCAATTGCGCGTCTGGTGGAGCCGACGCTGGGTGGATATGATGGAGCAGTTCCGCCTCGGAGCACGACTGGGGCGCGGACGAAATTATGCAGAAGCGGGGCAGGTCTCGGATCTGATGATCGAGGCGGGGCTGGTCAATGCCACTGTGCAGGGCGTTCAAAAAGAGCCCTACCGCAGCCGCATTAGTTTCAAAACTTTGACTCAAGAGGGCAAAGCAAACGTACTTGGCACATTGCGCGATAATCCGGTTCTGATTGCGCGTCTGCTGGTAGGCGATCTTCCGTTGAAGATCGAAAGTATCATTCTCAAGGCCGGATGCCCCTTCTTTCCAGAGCGTGAGCATGATCTGAAAAGCCGCTGCAATTGCCCTGACTGGGCCAACCCCTGCAAGCATTTAGCGGCAGTCTATTATCTGCTCGGAGAGGAGATCGCCAAAAATCCGATGCTGCTCTTAAAAATCAGGGGCATCACGCGCGATGACATTTTTCACGGAAGCGGTCAAAGCGAGCAAAAGATCAGCATACCTTGCATCAAGCGTGAGCCTCTCCCCTCACAAGCTAGCTTCTATGGACAAGCCCAGACAGAGATGACTGATTTCGGCGAAGAAGAACATACCGGCACCTCTGCACCCTTGGTTCACCGCTTGGGATCACTACCCTTCTGGCGTGGTCAGGAGCGCTTTATTGACACACTTGAAAGCCTCTACGACCGGGCGGCGCTTCGCGGCTGGAAGGTCTGGGTGGACGAGCCGTTGGACATACGCCGAGAAGAGGAAAAAACTCTCATCAAAGGCGCCAGCCTGAGCCTGCGCCATAAAAGGATGACAATTGACGCGACAATGCTCTAAAGCAGCGATCCGCCGCTGGCTTGCGCTTTATGGAGCAGTAGATCAATGTCATTTTGATGCAGCTCCCTCCAGTCGCCAGGCTGCATGGTGCCGATTCGCAGTGGGCCGATCCGCGTCCGCTGCAGGAATACAATCCGCAGGCCAACCTGCTCGCACATCTTGCGGATCTGACGGTTGCGCCCCTCCGAGAGTGTGAAGGTGAGCTTGTGGACGTTATTGCGGTTGCTACTGATCAGATCCACCTTCACTGGCTTGATGAAGTATCCATCAATGTCCATTCGTGATCGCAAAATAATAAGCTTGTTTTCGCTCATCTCACCCGAAACACGTACCACATAGGTTTTCTTATGCCCATAGCGCGGATGGGTTAGAATATTGGTCAGCTCGCCGTCATTCGACATAATCAACAGACCTTCGCTGTCCCGGTCGAGCCGTCCGACAGGCACCAGCCGCTCAGGGATCTGCTGCTGCAGCAGGTCACAGACCGTGTCGCCCTGCGAGTTGTCGGCGGAGCATATCAGGCCGCGCGGCTTGTAGAGTAGAATGGTGCGCTTGGTCTCGGCTTTTGTGTCGATTTTTTTGCCGCGCACCGCTATTTTATGCTGGCTGAGATTCACTCGAAAGCTCGGCTCACGGATTGTTTCGCCGTTCACAGCAACCTCACCCGCTTTAATCATCTCCGCTGCGCCCCGCCGCGAGGCGATACCGCGCCGGGCGAGGACATTCTGCAGCCGCTCCCCTGAATTACTGGGTGAAGCCTGGCTGGGGTTTATGTTATAATCACTCATGTTATGGGACTTTCAGATCGAGAATATATGAAACGTGATTTTAAAGCCGACTCAAAAAAAGCCAGCTGGTTTGCGCGTCTGCGCTTTTTTTTGTGGCGGCTCTTCCGTCGCCGTTAGTTGCTATTGCGGTAGCTCTTCAACGCCTCTTGAAACTTCTCTGTTTGGCTGTAGCCGCAGCTTTTGAATTCCGGACAAAACCCGCGGTAAACACACTCCGGTACGCAGAGGTGATAGAGTTCGGGCTCGCAGTTTTTAATTTCAGCTAGTACTAGTTTCCAGGCAGAGTTAGTTTCTGCGGAGGCTTGGGCGCAGAGGCGCTTGCGCGAGATAAAGATGATCGACTGGGCATTGGCCGCGCATTGATGATGCACCGGGGCGTTCTGGGGGGCTTCATCGCGACGCACACCGGTGCGGTCGGTGCGTTGCGTGCTGACAAAGTGCTCAATGCCGATCTTGTGGCGCACAAAGTGGACGCTGACCCAGTATTTGAGGTTAACCCACTTCCATTTAAAGAACATCAGTCGAATGGGGGAGTGTTCGGAGAGCAGTATTTTGCGCTTCCAAGCGCTGGTTGGCTCCTTGGTGCCCTCCTCCATGCGGATCGTTGTGCGCGCCGCGTCCGCAATCTCACGCCAGGTAAAGTCGGGCTTAAAATAGCTGATCTGGACTGGTTCAATCTCTGACTTTTGCATATCTCTATAGTGTCTACTTTTTGAATAAAGAATTCAATCATATTTTGCAATCCAACAAATTCAAATTAAAAAAATAATGAAACTGGGTTGACTTTATAAGGGTGATTCGGTAAAGTGAGCGGAGTTTAAAGCCCTCAAGGGTTGGTTTCATACGATGTGGCGAGGTAGCTCAGTTGGTAGAGCAGCGGACTGAAAATCCGCGTGTCAGGGGTTCGACCCCCCTCCTTGCCACCATTTCTTTACCCTAAATAATTTGATTTTATTGGGGTTTCTTCGACAACTTGGAGAATTTTATAATGGCATACGATAAGATTAAAGTCCCGAATTTTGGCGAAAAAATCACAATGAACAGCGATGGCACCCTGAATGTGCCGGATCAGCCGGTGCTCCCCTTTATTGAGGGCGATGGAATCGGCGCGGATATAACGGAAGCGGCGATGATCGCATGGAATGCCGCTGTTGACGCGGCCTATGGCGACAGCCGGAAAATTGCCTGGATGGAGGTCTATGCCGGTGAAAAAGCCAATCGGATTTATGGCGGGGATACCTGGCTGCCGCAGGAGACGCTGCAGGCCTGTCGTGAATATCTGGTCTCAGTCAAAGGACCACTGACTACACCGGTGGGTGGCGGGATCCGTTCGCTGAATGTGGCCCTGCGCCAGGAACTGGACCTCTACGTGTGCCTGCGTCCGGTGCGCTGGTTTGACGGCGTACCCACGCCAGTCAAAAAACCGGAGCTGACAGACATGGTTATCTTCCGCGAGAACACCGAGGATATCTACGCCGGCATTGAGTGGATGGCCAGGAGCAAAGAGGCGCAGAAGCTAATCACATTCCTGCAGGATGAGATGGGTGTCAAGAAAATCCGTTTCCCTGAGAGTTCTGCAATCGGCATCAAGCCGGTTTCAATCGAAGGCACGCAGCGCCTGGTCCGGGCAGCACTGGAATATGCAGTTAAGAACGATCGCAAGAGTGTCACGCTGGTTCATAAAGGAAATATTATGAAATTCACCGAGGGTGGATTCCGCGACTGGGGTTATGAGCTGGCCAAACAAGAGTATGGTGCCAAGCTGATCGACGGTGGACCGTGGTGCTCCTTCCGTAACCCCAAGACAGGGCGCGAGATTGTGGTTAAAGATTGTATTGCCGATGCCTTTCTGCAGCAGATTATGACGCGCCCGGCTGAGTATGATGTGATCGCCACGCTTAATCTTAACGGCGATTATATCTCCGACGCGCTGGCAGCCAGTGTGGGTGGAATAGGGATTGCTCCGGGTGGCAACATCAACTATGTGAGCGGTGTGGCTGTGTTTGAAGCAACCCATGGCACAGCCCCCAAATATGCCAATCAGGATAAGGTCAACCCAGGCTCGCTGATCCTCTCCGGTGAGATGATGCTGCGCTATATGGGGTGGACCGAGGCCGCGGATAAGATTATTAAAGCGATGAACCGTGTGATCGGCGCCAAAACCGTGACCTACGATTTCGCCCGCCTGATGGAAGGCGCGAAACTTACATCCTGTAGCGACTTCGCCCGTGCCCTCGCAGCGGCGATGAAGTAGCCTTTAAACGTAATTGATCGGTTGGCGATAACGGTTTCGATAGAGCGTTACAAAATATTTATCCGTAGGCTTGTACACCCCCCAGAAATCAGGTATCTTATCTAAATGATAATAGCTGAATTCATAGCCAAGTGGCGTAGGGCTGATCTGAAGGAGCGCTCCGCCGCTCAGGAACATTTCATTGATCTATGTTCAGTCTTTGAACACCCTACCCCAGCTGCCGCCGACCCAACTGGCGAGTCGTTCTGTTTTGAAAAGGGCATCGCCAAACATGGCGGCGGCAATGGTTTTGCCGATGTCTGGAAGCGCGGGTACTTCGGGTGGGAGTACAAAGGCAAACATAAAGACCTCTCTGCTGCTCATGATCAACTCTTGCGCTACCGCGACGCCTTGGCCAACCCCCCGCTGCTAGTGCTATGTGATCTGGACAGGATTATCGTCCGCACCAATTTCACCGGCACGGTATCTGTGAAGCATGAGATTGCGCTGGAAGAACTCGGTCAGCCGCGCAACGTTGAAATCATGCGCGCCGTGTTTCATAATCCAGAGCGTCTGCGCCCTGGCCGCACCAGCACTGCCATCACACAGGATGCGGCCAGACGGGTGGCGGAGATTGCCGCTGTCCTGCGGGAGCGCGGACATGATCCCACTGCGGTGGCTCACTTTTTGGACCGGATTATATTTTGCCTCTTTGCCGAAGATGCGGGTCTGTTGCCCGAAAAGGTCTTTACCCGCATTCTGGAAAAAGCCGGCGAAGATAGTGAGCGGCTGCAAAAATTTCTGTCCCAGCTGTTTGGGTCAATGGCAACTGGCGGCGACTTTGGTCTGGAGTCAATCCGCCATTTCAACGGCACGCTTTTTGAAGATCCAATTGTGCTTGAGCTGACTCCCGCTGATGTTAAACAACTTATTGCCGCTGCCGCCCTTGACTGGAGTTTTGTTGATCCTTCGATCTTTGGAACTCTATTTGAACGCGGCCTCGATCCTGCAAAGCGTTCACAGCTCGGCGCGCATTTCACCGGCATCGAGGATATTGAACTGGTTGTCGATGCCATTGTGATGCAGCCCCTGCGGATGCGCTGGCATGAGACGCGCTCAACCATTGAAAGCCTCCTGACAACCGGAAAGAAAGTCCCGTTAGCCAGCGTAAAATCAAAACCCCTGACACCAATGGCCCAACGTAAGGCGCGTGGCGAGGCCTCCAGTATGCTCCACAGCCTGCTCGCCGAGTTGCAACGCATCAAGATCCTCGACCCTGCTTGCGGCTCTGGAAACTTCCTTTATGTCGCCTTGCTGCGACTAAAAGATCTCGAGAAAGAGGTTATTCTGTATGGCGCTGATAATGATCTTGGCGCCTACCTGCCGCTGGTAGGTCCCTGGCAGCTCTACGGCATTGAGATCAACCCCTACGCGCACGACCTGGCGCAGATGACCGTCTGGATTGGCTGGCTGCAGTGGATTCGCATCAACGGCTTTGGATTTCCCGCCGAACCCATTCTACGCTCTTTAAGCAATAACATCCGGCTCATGGATGCCATCATGCAGGACAACGGCGAGGATCCACCGAGCGAACCCGAGTGGCCAGCTGTTGATTATATTGTTGGAAACCCGCCGTTTTTAGGCGGTAATCGCATTCGACAGGAACTCGGCAGTGAATATGTTGATCGGCTGTTTAAACTCTACGCAGGCCGCATACCGGCCTTTTCCGATCTGTGCTGCTACTGGTTTGAAAAAGCCCGCGCACATATCGAGCACGGCAAGGTCAAACGTGCCGGTCTGCTGGCCACGCAGGGGATTCGGGGCGGAGCCAATCGAACTGTTCTCAAACGAATCAAAGAAACCGGTGATATTTTCTGGGCTGAAAGCGACCGCCCCTGGATTCTTGACGGAGCCAACGTGCATGTCAGCATAGTCGGATTTGATAATGGAGAAGAAACGACGCGGGCTCTTGATGGCAAAACGGTTTCATTTATTAATGCGAACCTAACCGCCACCGCCGATACAACTGAAGCACATAAATTGCCTCAAATGCTGAATATTTCATTCATTGGCACAAAAAAAGCAGGGCAATTCAACATCACGGAAGACCATGCCTTTGAAATTATGTCCATACCAAACCCCCATGGCAAACCGAATTCTGACATCCTAAAACCATGGCTTAATGGAACAGCGATTGTTAAGCGCCCAGACAGGCAGTGGATTATAGACTGTGGGGTAAACATGTCCCTTGACGATTTTAAGCTGTATGACCATCTTTACCAGTACGTGCTGAAGCATATAAAACCAGAACGTGACCTAAACAAGGAGACAAGAACGCGAATTAACTGGTGGTTGTATAAACGAAATGCGCCAGAGATGCGCATCGCAGTTAATACTCTTGTGCGGTATATTGCCACACCGCGAGTATCCAAGCATCGGCTTTTCAGTTGGTTTGACACCAGCATTTTGCCTGACGACGGGATATATATTTTCGCCCGCTCCGATGACCTTTTCTTTGGCATTCTGCACTCCCGTTTTCATGAGCTTTGGGCGTTGGCTCAGGGAACTCAACTGCGCGAAAAAGAGAGTGGATTCCGCTACACCCCCACAACCTGCTTTGAGACCTTCCCATTTCCTCCGGGGGTATTGGATGGTCAGCCTCAGACAGAGGCACATACGGAGATCGCCCGGGCAGCCAAGGAGCTAAATGAGCTGCGTGAAAACTGGTTGAATCCGCCTGAGTGGACCAAGGTCGAAACACTGGATTTTTTGGGGACGGTCGGCGGGCCGTGGGATCGTTATATTGATCCGGCGACCATTGAAGCGCGCGGCGCATTCGAGGTTGGCACCGTGCGTTATCCCCGCCTTGTTGCGCGCGACGATGGCTGCGTTGCAAAGCTCAAGCAGCGCACCTTGACCAACCTTTACAATCAGGGTCCGGCCTGGCTGACCGCCTGTCATGCAAAGCTCGACACAGCCGTTGCAGCTGCCTACGGCTGGCCCGTTGACCTCCCTGACGATACTATTATCGAGCGGCTGCTTGCGCTGAATCTTGATGCCTGACTAAATGCAACAATTCGCATTCATACGCGCTCATTCGTAGTTTAGAGCTAGGCCCGCTCAGTCTGGGGTTCAACCGGCATTGAGGGCCGCAGCGGGTTAACGTTACATGCCGGCAGTTTCCATCAGGCAGTCGTTCGCCCGTAAAAATTACACACTCTGTTCAGAAAGCAGCGTGAAGCGTTTATCATGGCCCGCTCTTTTGTCGAAGGTCAGAGTGGTCTCAGCACCGTTCATCTCATTAATTCGGGCAATGATGTAGTCAGCGTAATCTCCTTGGCCAAGGGAGTAGTCAAGCATGGCCCCCCAGGCAATGTCATGATTCGGGATATAGAAGCACTCCGTTACGAGAACCTGTTTTAGCACTACTGCGATATCATGCCTTTTGAATTTATAAGCTGCGGCAAGGACCCAGACGAACTCGCAGAGTACTATGAGGTTGACAGTTGCCGGCTTTGCGGAGGAACATCGCTTTTCTATTAGCGTTGTCGCAATGGCGGCTTGCTTTTTGTCATCCTGCACGACAAAACGCACCAGTACATTAGTGTCAATTCCGATCATGGCTACACGCTCCCCCAGCTATTGCAGCATTCATCTCCTCAACAGAAACAGGTTTTTTCGGAGGTGTGAGCATGCCTTTAAGACGCGATGCCGGTTGTTTGATTGGAACTAACTCAAGCACTCCATCATCCCGTAAGAGAAAATTGAGTTTGTCGCCAACCTTCAATCCGCATTTATCACGAATCGGTTTTGGCATTGTGATCTGCCCTTTAACACTTAATGTTGCAATCATAATTAAATCCTTACTTATTACTTTTTTTGGTAAGGGTAAGATATACCATTACAGAGTAAGCTGCAAGTGAATTTGTTTAACAGTTTCGGAATGCCATGACCAACGTATTAAAACCAGAGAAACACTTCAAGTTGAATTTTAAGCTCCGGATTACCTTCTGCTGACTTCTGTATACAATTTGACGCTTCGCGTCTACAACCTGTTAAAACATAAAAACTTACTATTAAAAAGCATTGTATACAATTTGACGCTTCGCGTCTACAACCTGTTAAAACATAAAAACTTACTATTAAAAAGCATTGGTTTTTAGCCCTTAGAACGCCATTTAGCCCCCTAAAACGAGTGTTTAAGACAAACTCTCCTCTTTAACACACCACGCATCTGAGCTAAACAAGCCGGCCTCACTTGAGTAAAGATGCTTGCGTTGTGGATAAATATTGCGTATTTCTTCAACAAACTTCAGAGATCCGACTGCCAGTGACTCCGTCCAGTAACCATTTGCGGTATACATCCCGCTCACGCACACGCTTAAGATGATGTTCACGATTATGGCAACGGTGCGTCAGATGATATGTATACCCTTCAACAAGATATGTATTAGATCGAGGCATAGAAATATGATATCATTATTACAGTTTCCTTAAAACCCCAAAAACACACTAAAAATCGCCTTCTAAGCATCATAAACAGCCTATTTTTAAGCGTAACCGTATAACAGCAAACAACATACAGACGCGAAGCGTCGAAACTAGCGAAGCGTCGAAACTAGCGCAAACAACATACAGACGCGAAGCGTCGAAACTAGCGAAGCGTCGAAACTAGCGTAAAAACCAGCTGTCGCTCTCTGAGCTTTAGCGGTCAAGAAATAGATGGGCAGAAAAATGTTGTTTATTGGAGCTTGCTTTTCACAAAACAGCTTCGATTTCAAAAATCAATACAGGTACATACCCAGAAATAATTCCCCACACAAGAGCGTCATCAATCGAATCATACCCATGTGCCAACCGGTTACGGAAACCAACAATCCAGAATATCTGTGAGGTTAGAAAGTGTCGTCGGATTCATAAATCAGCTCCCGCGTCCGTTCTACAACATCCCTGAATCCTTGTTTTTTTAGACCTTCCACAGTTACTAAATCCACCGGCTGCTTAAAAACAGAGTTCAACCCCTCTTCAAAGCCGAAGAACCGTTCGGCATAATCCGCTGTAGGGGCTCTATCTTTAAATTGCGCAAGAAAATCAATATCACTACTGTTTTCTTTAAAATTGCCATTTACTACTGAGCCAAATACATATAATTTGGCTACTCTAAAATGCTCACAAAGAGACTTTAGAGCTTCATCCGTCTTCGTAAAGGCTACGCCGGACACAGTAAAAACCCTACACCCCGGAACGCGCCTTTTGCAAATCTATGTAGGCCAAAACAGCCGGAGACGCGGTCTCGCCAGTAATAATTCGAGTTTATTAGCGTCCATTCTTAGTGAAAAACTGGTAGCCTGCCTGTGTGTGTAACACACAGGCAGGCTACTACGCGCCCTTCGTGGTTAATTTTTTCGTTCCGCAAATAACAAATAACAAGGCTTGCTTAGAAGTGACAGAAATTGTTATCATTACCTAAATGATGACGCTCATCGATAAAATTCGGCACAAAATAGCTGACAGCAAATACGTTTTGTCAAAACATGCGGTTGATCAGTCTATCATACGTGATATTAAAATATTGAAAATAATTACGCTGTATGAACCTGACCCGCAGAGGTGGAGTAATTTCAGAACACGAAACTTGAATTCTTGAGGTTGAATAATGAAAGAAACATTGATCAAAAAAAAGTCACATATTCTCTTGAATATAAAGGGAAGTTCTTTGTGATCGAAAATGTGCCGGCTCATGTTTGCCAAGAGACAGGCGAGAAGTACTTTGCTCCAGATACTGTCCAGCATATTCAGGATATGGTGAAAACACGCAGAGCACCTAAAAGAGTGATTGAAACTCCGGTCTATGATTATGCCTGAAGATCGCTCTTGATGCTTCTGTTCTGTTGGTGTAAACTCATTACATCTAATCAAAAAGAAAGGGTTTTGTTATGCCTGAACGTCCCGGCGGTATGTTGGCGAAGCGGCCTTTACAATTCATTTGGATCGTGGATTGCAGCGGGTCAATGATAGGTCGTAAAATCGATTCATTAAATCTCGCGATTCGAGAAGCGATTAAACCAAGCAAAGCGCGACGGAGGACCAGCGCCGGATATTACAGGAGCTTGTTCGGCTCGGAGCCCCCTCTGATGAGTTCCTCTGGCCGCTTGAGCTTGTGTCAGACTCTGTAGCACCGGGCTTCGGCTATCTCATGCCTCTGCGCCAGAAAGTCTATAAAAGCATAACCGATCTGATGAGCGGGCGCATCCAGCCATCCTTTATATCTTTGATCGATGCGGCGATTAACCTGACCAAAGCCTTCCGCACGCTTCATACGAGCGGACTTTGTTATCGGGACATCAATTTCGGGAATGCATTTTTCGATCCATCTACAGGACGCGTGCTGGTCTGTGATAACGACAATGTTGGCACAAGCAACGCCGCGTATGCAGGTGTTCTCGGCACCCCTGATTTCATGGCCCCGGAGATTGTCCGCGGAAAATCAATGCCCAACACCAAAACAGATCTTCATTCATTGGCCATCCTGCTTTTTTATCTGCTGCATGTGGGTCACCCCCTTGTCGGGCGCCGTGTGCTGGCCATCCGGTGCTGGGATTCTGCGGCAAGAACCCGGATCTTCGGTGAAAAACCGCAGTTCATCTTTGATCCCAACCGGCGCGATAATGAAGCAGTCAGCTTCAAAGAAGACGCTACCGGCGAGACAGGCGGACAGGCTATGATCTATTGGAGGATCTACCCTTCAAAGATCAAAAATACTTTCATCCAGGCATTCACCGTCGGGCTTGGCAATCCCGATGCACGCGTAACCGAGCTCGAATGGCTGAATGCATTGGTTGATTTACGTAACCGCATTCTCAAATGTGCCTGCGGGACACCTAATTTTTTGGATGCTGTCAGTAGGGACGCAGTGTCGGCTGATCCCCTTCGTCTACGCAATCTGCTGCGCGATTACTGCACTTCAGAAAAATGTCGTCGTGAAATCAGCGTGACAGTGCAATGCGCAAGAAACGGATTACTGGCCCAGCTACAGGAGGTAGACCAACAGACTCCCTTGGAGGCATATCTCAACCGACTTACAAACATTCTTCATGAGGATTACGGTGTTGACCAATTATTGGCCCGCAGCATCATCGAGACATGGGTTAAGCTTTTCGGGAATCATCAGAGGTTCTTGGGAATACTTTGTGAAAATAACTTGTCGTTAAATCAAATTGAAGATGCTGATACACAGAATAAGATTGGCGAGTGTTATCATGATTCTGTACAAGAGCAGCAGGACTACACTGAGGCGATCAAGTGGTACCGCAAAGCTGCAGATCAGAATTACGCCAATGCGCAATATAACCTCGGCGCTTGTTATGCAAATGGCACTGGCGTTGCCAAGGATGATGCTGAAGCCGTCAAATGGTATCGTAAAGCCGCCGAACAGCATTACGCTCCAGCACAAAATAACCTCGGTGCTTGTTATGCAAATGGCACTGGTGTCACCAAAAATGAAGCCGAGGCTGTCAAGTGGCACCGCAAAGCCGCAGATCAAAATAATGCCTTTGCACAATACAACCTTGGCGTTTGTTATGCAAATGGCATCGGCGTTGCCAAGGATGAAGTCGAGGCTGTAAAGTGGTATCGCAAAGCTGCCGATCAAAATCACGGAACAGCGCAATATAAACTCGCCTTTTGTTATGAAAACGGCATCGGCGTTGCCAAAGATAATGCCGAAGCGGCCAAATGGTGCCGCAGAGCAGCTCAAAGGAATTAGCATGCCCAGTTTCACAAAACAATGCTAAAGTTAAAGCTTCAAACGGCTTTAGCGGTAGTGCTATCTGGCAGCTTGACATGGAAACAGCTTCCGGTTTGCCGGTATTGTTACGGAATGTCTTTCCTCTAAACCGAAACGAACAGGCGAACGAATTAATTTTGATAAAAATGTTTTAAGTTTGGAGAAAATAAATGATGCTTTACTACTACACTGGATTTGAATATGCACTGGATGACATTCTGAATCATCACCTCAAAGTTGCGACACTTGACAGCATAAACGACCCTAACGAGTGGGTGTTCTGTTGCATATTAAAATACCTGAAATGTGCGGGACTAGCGTTCAAAACGGAAAACTGCTTTACTTTTCCCCATTTGACAACACCCTTCACCTTAAAACAATAATAATTGGCTGCCATGCGCACATGCGGGTCACTGAGATTCAAAACGCTCTTCATTACGGTGGATGGCAGGATGTATCAATCAAGTTGGCCAATTTATCGCCGACAGATTATCGAATGGACATTGTCAATTATCCTCATTGAGAGTGCGATGCAATGGCATTTAAATTTGCGGATACAGTGCTTCGCAAGTTGTAGTTGGCCTGCAAACCGCCCGCAAACGAGCCCCCCGGCTGTCACGGCCCGCGGCTACAGTGCTTCGCAAGCTGCAAGGTGTGCGCCAATCGGGTAACACGCGGGCCGAAGTTGTAGGGCGGCTGGCCGTGAACGCTCTAGCAAAGTGCTTCGCAAGCCTAAGTTGTTGGGCCAGGACGCACCTTTAGCAAATCTGTAGAGACCAAGGACAGCACTTCGACAAGCTCAGAACAGACGGGCACGCTTTCCACCAGTAACAATTCGCGTCATTCGTACGTGAATTGCAGAGTTTTCAGTTGATTCCACACATGCATCTGTGTAAAAATGTGTGTGGAGGAAAATAGCAATGGCAACAAACTTACAGATAGATGACAAGTTGATTATGCGTGCCGTAAAGCTTGGAAATCACCGTACGAAAAAGGCGGCAGTCACGACGGCTTTAACTGCTTACATTAACCATCTAGAACAGGACAACATCCTTTCGCTATTCGGTTCGCTGGACTTCGACCCTGCTTATGATTATAAAAAACAGCGGACTAGAACATCGCGTAGATATCATCGGCTCTATTAGACAGGAACTACTATCTGGTCTCCGTGAAGCCGCCCAATTCGAGAGACTGGAGAAGCATCTTGCAGCGTTTCCAGACATAGCACTCACGACAGATGATTATATCACGGCAGCCAAGTTTTCCAACGTTTGCCGCTCTAAAGGTATCCAAGGGTCCAGCACGGACTTTCTTATTTGCGCTGTTGCGGTGCGCAGACAACTTGCAATCTATACGACCGACAAAGACTTTCCACTCTTCGCTAAATACCTGCCTCTCGTCCTGCATGAAACAAGAAGACCCCAACAATAAGGCGGCAGCTGAAGGCAGCGGAAAGGTTCACATGCGAAGGTGCGGTGAGGGAATGCTGCTTTGTTTTAGAGGTAAAAAATCTTTGAGGTGAAAAATGTTGGTAGCGTGATAATGTCACCAACATTAAAAATGAAGTAGTGCAAGCATCTTGCTTGAAGATGGAATTTTTGGTGAATTGAAGTTATTTTAAAAGCAACAATTCGCATTCATACGCGCTCATTCGTAGTTTAGAGCCAAGTGAGTCGCAGAACCAATTCTAATTATGGCCTGCGCCCCTGTTCAGAAGGCACGCTAAAGCGTGAACTACATGCGGTGTCCGGGGTATGTAGTTCACGCTTTAGCGTGTCTTCGGCCATAATTAGAATTGCTGTTGGCAGATCGACGGTTGCGTAAATGGCGATTAGTTGATAGAATATTACTGTTTTAAATGGAGATCCACTATGAGGGCTAAAATCAGACAATTTGTCAGTTTTGACTGGGCCATGAAGAAGCTATTGCGCAGCAGGGCGAACTTTGGGGTTTTAAATGGCTTTTTGTCGGAGTTGCTGGAAGATGACATAACCATCACGGAGCTGTTGGAGAGTGAGGGTGGCCGTGAATATGCCCTTAATAAGGCCAACAGAGTTGATTTTCTGGTAAAAGATTCGAGCGGTAAAAGGATCATTATCGAGATTCAGTATAAAGATGAGGCCGATTACTTCCATAGAATGGCCTTTGGTGTCAGTAAATTGATTGCTTCGTCAATCAATAAGGGTCAGATCTACGCCGACATTGATCAGGTCATCTCCGTCAACCTTGTCTATTTCGAGCTGGGTCAGGGCACTGATTATGTTTACTGCGGTCAGACCACCTTCCGCGGGCGGCATGACAAAGATCTGCTGGAATTAAATGATAAGCAGAAAAAGGTGCTTGGCCTTGAATCCATCAATGAAATCTTTCCCACCTTTTATATTCTGCGCATCAATGAATTTAATGATTTGGCCAAGACTGGCTTGGATCAGTGGATCTACTTTCTGAAAAACGAGGCTTTGCCAAAAAAAATTACAGCCAAAGGTTTGCTTGAGGCCAAGACAAAGCTGGACATCATGAAGCTTAGTGGGGCGGAGAGAGCTGCCTATGATGAGTATCAGGAGCAGTTGCGGATCGAAGCCAGTGAAATCGAGTTCAGTATCAAGCGGGCTGAAATAGCGGAGGAGGCGCTGAAAGAAGAGCGTCGGCTGAAAGAAGAGGAGCGCCGACAGAAGGAAGAGTCTCTAAAAAGAGAGGCAGAAGAGCGCCATCAGAAGGAAGAGTCTCTAAAAAGAGAGGCAGAAGAGCGCCATCAGAAGGAAGACGCTTTGAAGCTGATTAAGGAACTTGAAGCGCAGTTAAAAAACAAGTCATGAAGCACGCTGCCAATTTGTACCTCTAAAGTTTTTCACCTTAAAAACAACATAACGCACTCTCTGTGCCCCTCTGATGGCAAACAGGACAGCATCCTTTCGCTATTCGGTTCGCTGGACTTCGACCCTGCTTATGATTATAAAAAACAGCGGACTAGAACATCGCGTAGATATCATCGGCTCTATTAGACAGGAACTACTACCTGGTCTCCGTGAAGCCGCCCAATTCGAGAGACTGGAGAAGCATCTTGCAGCGTTTCCAGACATAGCACTCACGACAGATGATTATATCACGGCAGCCAAGTTTTCCAACGTTTGCCGCTCTAAAGG
>JBAYXX010000002.1:0-115335 GCA_041673345.1 Kiritimatiellia bacterium | reverse complement strand
ATGGTAGCTACGCTCGATTTACTGAGTAAATATACAGGGCTGTAACTTCGCGAATCATCCTTCAAAAAAGTCACCGAGCGAAACGAGGTTACCCTTGAAGTTTAGCCGGTTCAGTGCGAGGAGCGTTATATTGATTTGGAATAATCCAAAGATAAAGGGGATCGAGATGATGGATACAGGTTTTAGCAGACGTAAATTTGTGCAGAGTGTTGCCGGTGCGGCCACGCTTTCGGCTCTGGGATTAAAGGCACAGGGCGCTGCAGCCAGCGTTGAACCACTGCGGGTTGCAGTGCTTGGGTGCGGAATCAGGGGTGTCAGTGCACACATTGCCGCTGCCTGTGAAGAGCGGCTGGTAGCAATTGTAGATCCTGACCGTGCAGCGATTGACAGTGCGCTGAAAAAGGTGCGCAATGTTGACCCGCAGGTTGATCTTTCAAAAATAAAAAATTACAGCGATTATCGCAGGATGTTTGATGAGATGGGCAAAGAGCTGGATGCGGTTATCATAGCTACCCCCAACCACCAGCATGCGTTGCCTGCGTTGCTGGCGATTCGTCGTGGAATTCACGTATATGTTGAGAAGCCGATGACGCTGACAATCGCTGAGTCGCGTCAGCTTGTGGCTGAGGCGCGACAATACGGGGTTGTAACTCAGATGGGACAGCAGGGGCATATTGGGGAGGGGTGCCGCCGCTTGTGTGAATATATCTGGGCTGGCGCTATTGGTCAGGTGCGCGATGTTTATTGTTGGAGCAATCGTGCCAATGGTTCGGTTACCGGACGTCCGCCATCCGAGCCTGTGCCGCAAGGGTTGAATTGGGAGCAATGGATTGGCCCTGCGCCCTATCGTGATTATCATGCTGGCCTGCATCCGCATGACTGGCATGACTGGTTTGATTTCGGCAACGGCTCACTCGGCAATATGGGGTGCCATATACTTGATCCCGCCTACTGGGCGTTGAAACTTGGGCACCCGAGTGCGATTGAGCTGGAGGATATTTTTGGAGGTAATGCCGAGTGTTATCCGGTCAGCACCCGTATCCGCTGGGAGTTTCCAGCCCGTGACGGAATGGAGCCAGTCAACCTTCACTGGTATGATGGCCTGGCTTCAGGACAGCCCTATAACGATAAAACCGTGAACTTTAAGAGCGACTGTGTTAATCAGGCATATCAGAACAGACCGCCGCTTGTGGCTCAGATAGAGAAGCAATATGATCGCAATCTGGGCAGTAACGGCACGTTGTATGTTGGTGACAAAGGCATGATGATCACAGATGCTTACGGCGATGGTGTGCGCATTGTGCCGGAGGAGGCGCATCGCGCTTTTAAGAAGCCGGCTGCCACCCTGCCGCGTGTAAAAGGGACGCACCAACGTGATTTCTTCCGCGCCTGCCGTGGCGGTGAGCCAGCCTGCGCTAATTTTGATTACTCCGGCCCTCTGAATGAGCTGGTGCTGCTCGGTTGTTTGGCAATCCGCGCGGGCAAAGGGAAGCGGATTGAATGGGATGGTGCGGCCATGGATTGCGCGAATTTGCCGGAGTTGAACAAATTCTTAAAAATAGAGAGCCGTAGCGGCTGGAGCTGCTGAAGCGTGAATAACAACTGGTTGCTGCGTAAGGTTTGTTGTCCAGCCTTTAGGCTACTCCAAAGCTGAGTGCTTGGGGGTTCAGAGCACTGGGCATAGGGGGTCAAAATGGTTGCACTTTTTGAAGCACGACAAGTTTTCTCATGAGACTCTGCGCTTTAAGTTTTTAGTGATTAACGACTCCACCGTCAGTCCGGCGTAGCAGCGAAGGTTGAAGGCGGAAACGTGGAGAAAAATTCAAAGCGTAATATTCGCGGAGATTAGCGGGAGATGTAAGGAGTATACAAGCCGCGCGAAAACAATCCACCGTGTAACGGCGGATGTTAGAATGCGTGAATGCGCGAATGCGCCGCGTCGTCCAGCTGCCTCCCCCGTAGGACGGTGCTCTGCGCCGTCCAGCTACCCAGCATTATAAATCCCATTTAAACGCTTTTATACAGCACGTTCAAACTACAACACAGGCGGGACGCCTGTGCTACATTAAAAACAGATGGACGGCGCAGAGCACCGTCCTACGCAGGACAGATGGACGGCGCAGAGCACCGTCCTACGTGAAACAAGGGGCTTTGCCTGTATGCTGGGGTTTTTGACGAGTAAAAAAGTAGCACAGCCGTCTCGGCTGTGAATTGCGCTTCCAACACAGGCGGCACGCCTGTGTTACTTTAAGGTTACCGTTTCGTTTTTTACACCTACCCCGCGGGCCGTTTGCCTCAAAATTGGCCGGCGTGTTCATTGTCGCTTGCGCGCACTGTAGCCGCGAGCCGGGACCGCGGGGGGCTCGTTGCCGGTTCCTCATTTGACAGCTTGCAGCTTGTATTTCTAAGTCAGCACAATTGTAGTAGTCGCTCTGAAAACAACAGGATGCAATGCCGTTCATCGAGCAACATCGTCGGGCGCAATAATCTGAAACTTACCACCCTTGGCTGTGAAGAAGAGTGTGTTATTACCCTCTACACAGGGGCGCACTCGACGGTCATGCGCTGTGACGATCTGCCAATCGCCACTACGCAGTCCGGTGAGCGCCACCTGATAGCTCCGGTCATCAGGGGGAACTGTTATCTCAAAATTCTCACTGATTAATTTGCCGTTGCGCGCCATGCAGACAATCCTGTCGGCAATCGTGATCGTCATTTGGCTCTCTGTTTCGGTCAGCGTGTATGGCAGCGGGGCCGCACCATCCTCATAAACCTGCATCAAGGTCAGAAAGGTGTCGTGTGCACTCGGCTTTTTGGGCGAAAACAGTATGCGGTGTCCTTTGGATTCAGGGTGGCGATCACTGGGTGGTGTTACCTGGTAGCCGAAAATGTTGAAGACCTCAGCGCCGCTCTTGACCTCGCGTGTCCATTCACCAGGGGCTGGACGCAGCATACAAATATCCACCCGTCCAGTCATATTGTTTTCAAAGTTGTACAGTTGTACGCCACTCTCGGTCTGGAGTGGCGTTTGCAGGGTGTTGGCCTGCCAGTATTTTTTGAAGTTAGGGTTGGTGGTTTCGACATCATCCATCACAATCACGCAGGCTGGATGGGTGGTTGAGCTCATGTTGAGGAAGCAGTAGGCGCGGGTGAACGACTTGATTTTGTTAGAGTAAGCGGATTTGAGATCAGTGGCATAATAACTGTAGGAAGGTCTCATAGCGGAGGGGCCAAACCCACATGATATTTTGTGTCCGTAGTGAAAGATCGGGTTTTCTAGTATCTGCTTGGGAGTTTGAGGGTGGCCCTGCAAAAAGCGCGAACCTCCGTCATTACCCGGCGTTTTTAGGAATTTTTCATTTGGATCGCGCACCAGCATCATGCTGTGAGCAATCGAACGCTTGTTGAAATTCAGGTCAAAGGGGGTGCCGTAAAATCCATACTGACCCAGGTCGACGATCTGCAGTCCGCGGTAGTACAACTGAAGCGCACCGGCATCAGCATGCTGATGATTCCCGAAGTGGTAACCGCCGCCCTTGATCTCAGCCACCACGGTGTTGTTGATATTAGACTTGATGTTCCAGTCGGTGCGTGTGATCATACCGCTTAGAATCGGGCCGAAATCGATTGTGAGCGGCAATTTATTGAGATCCGGTTCGGCACGCAGCGAGGGATCATCCAGCAGCAGGAAAAGTATCGGATCAACGGATTTGATGCTCTGACGTTGGAATTCACCTTTCAGAACAGGGTCATTACTATAGGTGTAACAGAGCATGGCGGTCTGTGTGTATGGGTAGTAACGCCCGCCGGGTATGCCGTCGCCATCGCGCAGCATCTGGCCGTTGGGTAGACGCATGTTGAGCCAGTATTGTGGAACCGACTTGATGTTGGGGTCAAAAAGCTCGCGCCCCGACAATCTGCGCAGCAGCCAGGCTGCCTGCATCTCCCAGCTGAAGCGATAGGAGGCATAGTTTACACCCTGATTGTGACGCGGTGACTGGTACTCAAAGCGCCGCATCGGCACCAGTTCTTCCAGCAGACGGTAGGCGCAGAACTTGTATGGCTCAGGATCAACATCGTAGAGCGCGATCGACATTGAAAGCAGATCGCGGTTGATCATGGCCTCGTTGCCATGTCCATTGACAACCGAGGTGCGGAAAGGCGGCCACTGACACTCCATCTCAGAGGCCAGCCGCATCATGTGAGTACGAAGTGTTTCAAGATCATCTGGCGTACATAGCGGATGACACCAGTCATAGACCAGTGCCGTGGTATAGATCGCAGCTCCGATTTCACGTGTGATATCTAGTACATTTCCGAATGAGACCCGCGAGATATATTCGCGCATCAGGCGCACTGCCTCACGCCCGTTTACCTCATCGCCTGTCATCAGATAAACAAACGCTTTGGCTGCGGCACCCTTTTCCAGCACTGTGTTGTGTCCCATCTCCACGTTCTCGGGAAATTTCACCTCAACTTTTTTTGCGGCCAATTTCCGCACATTGTTCCACAGCGGTGCGTGTTCAGGGTGTTCGAGGTTGGCGTGGATCTGCGGCAGTGTACTCTTAGACACCCATAAGCGCGGATGGCTGAGCGGGGGTGTGACTGCGGGGCGGTAGTTGGCTGCGGCATCCGGCACCTTTGGTGGATTGTACTTGAGCACCTCCAGACGGTCGAGTCGCACATGAGCTGGCAGCCAGAGCTTGATCGAAGCCGTCTTGGTTTTCAGGTCAAATAGGCCGAGATTTTGAGAACACAGATCAAAGTTACTCCATGGCACAAAAATAACACGTTTTGTTGGCAGGCATTCGTTGACCTGCACATAGGCAAAGAGTGAGTGATGTTTGCTGGTTGCCTTGCTCATTAACTTCGCGCCCTCGCTGTCAACCGCTGCAAAGGTGCGAAGCACATAAACTCCCGGGTCCAGCTCGCCAACGGAAAAGATGAGGTCAGGTTCGGCTTCACTCTGGGGCGTGGCCGCAATCTGGTTCGCTTTGAGCGCGACACCGCGTCCATCTTTAAATGACGGTTGATTGACAACCTCGACCCGTCCCTGATTAAGTTTGGCATCTTCTGCTTGACAGTGTAACGCATTGGGCGCAGATTGAAGATCGGTTACGGCAAGTGATAAACACGCAACCAGTGTTGTTTTTAATAATATCGACATAAGTTATCTCTCCCTGGTTTGTTTTTCCATATATTCGAATAAGTTGCGAGGTATCCACTCTTTTTCGACCTTGCCACTGGCATCTTGCGCGCACCGTCCCGCAGCATCGTCAACTGAAGGCTAAGCCGAACGTTTGTAGGTCCGGTTTCCAACCGGACATGTCCGATTGGAAATCGGACCTACGTTGCTCCCGCGCCAACGGGTCATCTTTTTACTTTAGCACTCTCGAACTTTAAAACTTTTTCACTCTGCGCCCAGCGCGGATCTAGCCCCTTATAGCACAAAGCACCGCTTGTTCTCGTTTTTAACGCACACCCCTTGGCATTTGTAGCAGATTTCGTTTTTCAAATATCCGCCTTCGAAAAACTCTTTGAAGTTATTAAGGGTTGTCAGTGCAATGTTATGCAGGGCCTCACGGGTGAAAAACCCCTGATGCGAGGTCAGCACCACATTGGGAAAGACCAGCAGGCGTGCCAGCATGTCATCAGTAATCATCTCCAGCGATCGGTCTTCAAAGAAATATTCGTTCTCCTCTTCATAGACATCCAGCCCAGCGGATCCGATATTGCCTGATTTCAGGGCATCGATCAAATCATGGGTGTTGATCAGCTTGCCGCGCCCTGTGTTAATGATCATGACTCCGGGTTTCATCTGTTGAATGCTCTCGGCATTGATCATGTATTCGCTCTCTGGGGTGAGCGGGCAATGCAGTGAGATGATGTCTGACAGCTGGTAGATCTCTTTCAGGGTTGTGTAGCGGAAGCCCTGTTCGCGCGCGTATTCTTCGTCCGGGTAGGGGTCATAGGCCAGAACAGAGATCCCGAAACCTTTCAGGATAGCGATCAGGCAGCGCCCGATCTTTCCGGTTCCAATCACAGCCGCTGTTTTACCGTACATGTCAAACCCCATCAATCCGTTGATCGAGAAATTGCCGTCGCGTGTGCGCGGATAGGCTTTATAGATTTTGCGGTTGAGTGCCATGATCAGCGCAATCGCGTGCTCTGCGACGGCATAGGGGGAATAGGCAGGAACCCGTACAACGTGAATCTTTTCATAAGCCGCAGTAAAATCTATATTATTATACCCTGCGCAGCGCAAGCCGATGATCTGAACTTTGTGCTGAAAGAGCTTGTCAATTACGCTACTGTCGATGGTGTCATTGACAAAAGCGCAGACCCCATCAAAGCTGCCGCTCAGTGACGCAGTGCGCGAGTTGAGCCGAGCTTCAAAAAAAGTAATGTCAAAGCCGAAGTTCGCATTGACATTGTTGAATGATTCAATATCGTATGGCTTCGCGTCAAAGAATGCGATTTTTTGGGTCATCTTGGTGTTCCTTAATTCGCTTAAAGTAGCACAAAATGACCATTGGGGTCAATCTTGGTGAAAAGAAGAAACACCCCTTAATATGGTTTCAATATCAACACTATATGGTATGATATAAAATTATTATTAAGAGAATTTTGTTTTATGGCATTGCGATTAAAACGTATTGACTGCCAAAGTCGATGAGATGCTTGACGTGCTAAAGCTGGAAGTGGAGTTACACCTCGTAAACGGTTACTAATAAACTCGGTGCGGAGGCTCGCATGCCGACTCCTTCATGGGGCGGCTACGGACTAAGACCGGGCTTCCGAGGTTGGACCTGCCGACCGGGGCGCAGTGGGAATACGCCTATAGGGCAATGACGACTACCTTTTTCAGTGACGGGATCAGTGGCTCCTCCGCAGACCAATTGAATGAATTGGGTTGGTTTAACGGCCGTGAAAATCTTTTGCTCTCATTTTAGGCCTAAGACGCATCAAAAAAAAGATGTTAAAAAATACAAGTATTCAATTGCCACCTCCATTTTGTGATCTGCTGCCCGCAGTTCAGAGCGTGGAGCTGGCACCAGGGGTCTTTGATTTTAAGCAAGGCGGCCATTTTTGGTGTGCAGACGCAGAACGTGCCGCAGTCGCGATCAGTCGGCTTTTTTTGAGAGTAAAACAAGGCCGTTGGGAGCGCACTGCCACCAGGGGTGACGCATCGATTATTTTCGAACTGCGCGCTGGAGTTTTCAAGCCGCAGGGCTATCGGCTTCAGCTCTTCCCGGAGGCAGCGTTTGTCTCAGCGTCCGATGATGCTGGTCTGTATTATGGCGCGTTGACGCTCTTGCAGTTGGTCAGTTTGCAGGGAGGTGAACTTCCCTGCTGCGTGATGGATGACGCGCCTGACTTTGCGGTGCGCGGAGTGATGCTGGATATATCGCGTGACAAGGTTCCTGCCATGCGCACGCTCTTGGAGTTGGTCGATAAGCTGTCAGCGACCAAAATCAACCACCTGCAACTCTACATGGAGCACACCTTTGCCTATCAGGGGCATGAGCGTGTCTGGCGGCAGGCATCGCCGCTGAACGCCGCGGAGATCATGCAGCTCGATCAGTACTGCGCGAAGAGGTTTATCGCGCTGGTTCCCAATCAGAACTCTTTTGGCCACATGGAGCGCTGGCTGGTTCATCGGGAATACAATCACATGGCAGCCCTGCCGGAGGGGGGGGCACCACTGCCGTGGGGCGGGGTTCAGAGGCTGCCGACAGCGCTCAATCCTGTGGATGAGCACTGCCTGGCCTTTTTGGATGACCTTTATACACAGCTGCTGCCTAATTTTTCCTCCAAGCTCTTTAATGTCGGTTGTGATGAGGTCTTTGGTCTGCATCTGGGTCGCTGCGCAGCAGAGGTCAAGGAGCATGGCACAGGCCGGGTTTATCTCAAATTTTTGAAGAAAATTTTCGATCTTGTCAGGAAACATGGATGCCAGCCCGC
This sequence comes from Kiritimatiellia bacterium, assembly GCA_041673345.1. Classification (GTDB taxonomy): domain Bacteria; phylum Verrucomicrobiota; class Kiritimatiellia; order RFP12; family UBA1067; genus M55B167. The sequence goes on along the minus strand of JBAYXX010000002.1, from coordinate 107,370 downwards.
ATTCTGGGGGGACATTATTGTCAAATATCCGGAGCTGGTTGCCGAACTGCCGCGCGATGTAGTCGCGTTGGAGTGGGGGTATGAGGCAGATCACCCCTTTGCCGAGCGCTGTCAGCTCTTTCAAAACTCGGGTCTGGCTTTCTATCTCTGTCCCGGAACCTCTTCATGGAACAGCATTGCGGGGCGATACGAGAATATGCGGCAAAATATTCTCAGTGCCGCGGAGAATGGTTTAAAGTATGGTGCCGAGGGGTTAGTTGTCACCGACTGGGGGGATGCGGGCCATTGGCAGCCGCTATCGACAGCCTATGCGGGTTTTGCCTATACGGCGGGGCTGGCGTGGTCGCTGCGCGCAAACCGTGATATGGATATCAAGGCACAGGTATCGCGTTGTTTTATCGGTGATCCAGGCGCGTTGGGCGAAATTCTGGTGGAGTTGGGGGGGCTCTATCAAACAGCAGGGGTGCTGACGGCCAACAGTTCGGTGCTCTTCCACCTGCTTTTTAAGGAGAGTGGCTATCTGATTCCTGAAGGGGTGAGCACTCAAAGCCTGGGTGCTGTGATGCGGGAGCTGGAGCGTTTAAGCACTCGGGTTGAAGCACTGTCAGCGACAGGAGATTCAGAGCAAATAATTGTGGCGCTGGAAATCCAGCAGATCATTCGGTTGCTGCAAACCTCTTGTTTCCGGGGTAAGGCCATGCTCGACGGGACGCTGGACGCAAAGGCAATCAAATCTGAGTTAGGGGAGATGATTACCTCCTGTGCTGAGGCGCAGGAGATGGTGTGGCTATTGCGCAACCGCAGGGGGGGGTTGAGCGACAGCTTGGCGAGAATTTTCACAACGTCCAGCACCGAATGAAGAGGTAGTGCCATTGGCGTGTCAGCTGTAGTAGCCGCTCTATGAGCGGTATAGCTGAAGCAATCAGTAAGCAGGCTGTGAGCACGCAAGCAGGTTGGGCTTGTTTAAAGTAGAGTAGGCATCCTTGTAAGAAAACTCTTGGCGGTCTGCGGCACACAGGGGGTCTTATTTTTGGGTTATGTCAATAGCAGGGGCGCGTTCGCTGGGTCCGCCGTAGGTGTCTTCGAAATCGTTCCAGATTAAGGCGGTGTGGACGGTGGTTAACGACATGAGTAAGGCGCAGAGAATTGCCAAGCCGCCCATCACGTAGCCTGGGACTGCTGGTATGCCCTGAAAGATGGTCAGCGCAATCACCATTGTGGCGAGGTAGACGGCTTGTCCGGATAGAATTGCGTTAGGGCGCCGTCGTAGTGCGGCGCAGCCCTCTATGTGGCCGCGCAGGGATTGGAGGAGAGGCTGGACAGCCATGATCATCGCCATGATTCGCGCCAGTCGAATGCTCTCTGGTGGCAGGTTTTGCACAGAGCCGAAGTACCAATTCGATATGGGGCGGAGTTGCAGCGAGAGCGGGCCGAGGCATAGGATGGCACCGGCCATGCAGGCGAAGCTGAAGATTCGCCGTTTGCCGTAGATGGCAGGCGGGAAGGCGATGACAACCGATTGCATGCGTAAAGCTGCAAAGCCGAGCGGGCTGACAATGCCCATGACAATGTAGTGGATGGCAAGGGTTTCTTCAGGGTTAGCGGCACGTGAAAGGAATACGGCGATCATGAACGAAGAGATGGAGAGCAGGATGCCGCCAAAGGAGAGCGGGATTGTGAAGCGCAACTGCTTCAACATGGGGTTTTTTTCATCGGCTTCGCTATCCTGCAGCTTGGCAATCAAGGCGCGGGCAAAATATCGGGTGAGAAAAACTTCTCCGAAGACTGGAACTGTCATGGCAACGAGCCCCCAGCCGTATCCTGTGAGGCCGAAGTGAACGAAAAGGGGTGAGAGAGATGCCGTGAAAATGATGCGCGTCATGGTTGCAGTGTTGGCCAACCCGCTTCGTTTCTCATTGTAGAGTGCCACAAGATATTTGTTTCGGGTCATGAAGGCCAGCTGCAAGGGTACGCTGAACAGCGTAGTCATGCGCCCGATGGAGGCTAATTCGCCTTCCAGCCCGAGAATGCGCCCAAAGAAGAATGGGTAAAACGGATGCAAGCAGACAATAATTTGCAGGGCAATAACGACAATAGTGATGCGCGTGACGAGGCGGTGAAAATTGCGCATCCCTGTTTTTGAGGTGCCGAAGACCATGCCAGTGGTGATGAGTCCGCCGCCGATCGCTCCGAAAACAAACATGAGCGAGTGCCCTTGGGCAAAGGCGGCTAACTCTGTTGATCCCAGTTTTCCATGCGAGACAATACTGGCCACAAGCGGGTGAGTTAGGCTTTGGGAGAGCGCTTGGATTGCGAGGGGAATATAGAAACGCAGGACCTTCCATTGCGAAGGCGCTTTAATCGCATTATCTCCAGATTTTGAACTGAACATGGAGAAACTTTACCACTGTGGAGAAGAATATTCAAACTAAAGCTGCTCTTTGTCGCAACCAAGATGAGTTTGTGCAATGTGCGGAAGCGTTTCGCCTTTATTGAAAGTTGCAAAAAAGAAGAGCAAGCCTGATGCGGCCTTAAAACAGGATCTCCGGTTGCTTGAAGGCGGACCTCAACGCAATAAAAGCACAGTCGGTTTGGGGATTTGGAAGGCTGACTGCTCGAGTTGTGCTTCCATGGCCCCGCCGATTGAGGAACTCGCCAGTGCGGGTGAATCAGCTTGTAACCTGTAGTAGTTCCATGGCTTTGAGATGTAGCCTCCTGTGAAAAGTGGGTTGGCGTTGATATTTCCTGTTCCTGGGTAAGTTATTCCGCCAAAACTCAATACCGTCACAGCGGCACACACAATTGCTGTTTTCTTATTAAACATAATTTTTTTATTTCCAGTTTGTCTGGCTTCTTTGTTTACTTGATTCACTTCCGGAAATATGCCGGAGAGTGTTGTGATGATAGGTTTGTATATACTTTGCTATCTGTTTTCCATATTCGCTTATATGGTAGTCTTCTGCCTGGCTTTGTTCTATGGGGTAAAACCCTACATAACCTTTCAGAGGCGAATTAGTCGAGTAAATTTGTCTTGTACTAAAATGCTTGATTATGAGAAAGAGGGATCACAATGGGAGTTTCACCAGATAAGCAGATGCGCATAGATGAGGTCCAAGCTCTTCTTGATGCGATACCGACTCCGATAGCGACCCCCGACCCCAAATTACAGCCAAGTTTTACAGGGCATCAGCTCGCAGGTCGATAAAGAAGATGCCGGCCACAAAGTCCAGCAGTTCCAAGGGTTCAACGCCAACATCCACGCCGACAATCAGAGCTTGTACTCCAAGGCCGACTTCCGTTGGACCGTAATCTGGACCGATGTCGCTGTCGGCAGTGCCATCAACTACGCTGACCTGCACGCCGCTACGGCTCTCAAGACCAAAGGGCAGTTTGGGTTCCGGTCTGTTACGTGGCCCGGGCAGGCCCGCATATACCGAACCGTAGGAACCTACGAATACAGAGGCCAATTTGGTTGCCCGGACATCCGCAGCAATGCCTGGCCCAACACGTACACGCAGGCGCACAACATCAAAGAGATCGAGAACAATGTTAGGTATGTACATCGCGATCTTGTGGCCTGTGCTGTGACCCTCTTTAGTCGCTGGCTTCTGCTCCGCCGTTGTCTCGCCAAAGCACGGCGCACACGCGATGAATCCCGCCAATAAAAATAAAATGCTAGAATGTTTCATGATCGTTCTCCTTTTGTGTTAAAAAGCGTAATTGTTTTTCCCTATACTCTCTCCCAACACGCACTATGTTAGAGTATACCTATGTAAAGGGGCAATACGGTGTTTCCCCCATAAGAGCTTAGAGCCGACCCTGGGAGCGCCGACGTCCCCGTCGGCATCGCTGAGCATAAAGCCGACGGGGACGTCGGCGCTCCCAAGCAGCTTGCCGCTCCCAGAAAAGTCAATGCCGCAATTGCCAATAGAATGATCATAAACCTAAAAACGGCAGTTGGATTTTTCAGATGCTCGGTCCGCGCAGGGCGCGGCGGGAGGCTGTACCTTTGGTGCGGGCACAACGTAGGTCCGATTTCCAATAGGACTGTCCGGTTGGAAACCGGACCTACAGAAGCTCGGCTGCGCCGTCGGTTGACGTTGGCGAAGGAGAGTGAAGCAATAACCCGCTTTTTGAGCAGCCTTTCGTTTTCACGTTTTTTATGGGTGCATCTGCGAATCGTTGCAATAGTGAGTGCTCCAGCATTTCTGAACCGAAAGGCACGCTAAAGCGTGGACTACATACGGTTTTATGCATGTAGTCCAGCCTTTAGGGTGTGAAGTGCAACGATTCGCAGATGCGCCCTTTTTTATGCACGTCGTTTTTTGTGACTTGACTCTCGCTACACCTCTGTCCATAATTAGCACTATGACATCTGATCAAAACATAGCGTCAATGACAGGCCAAGAGTATAAATACGGCTTCGTGACCGAGATCGAATCGGAATCAGCGCCAATTGGATTGAATGAGGACACCATCCGCATGATCTCCGTTAAAAAGAACGAGCCTCCATTTGTGCTGGAGTGGCGGCTGAAGGCTTTTCGACATTGGCTGACCATGACGGAACCGACCTGGGCCAAGGTTCACTATCCGTCTATTGATTACCAGAAGATCTCTTATTACTCCAGTCCTAAACTGACGCAGGATCGGCCGCAAAACCTGGATGAGGTTGATCCGCAGCTGCTGGAGACCTACGAGAAGCTGGGCGTTCCCTTGCGCGAACAAGAGCTGATGGCAGGCGTAGCCGTTGACGCGGTCTTTGACAGCATCTCAGTTGGCACCACTTTCCGGAAAAAACTGGCAAAACACGGGATCATTTTCTGCTCCTTCTCCGATGCTGTCCGTGAACACCCGGAGCTCATTAAAAAATACCTTGGCTCAGTTGTGCCCTACAAGGATAATTTCTTTGCAGCTCTGAACGCGGCGGTCTTCAGCGATGGCTCTTTTGCTTATATTCCGAAAGGGGTCCAGTGCCCCATGGAGCTTTCTACCTACTTCCGCATCAATGCCCAGGACACGGGCCAATTCGAGCGGACACTGATCATCGCGGATGAGGGCGCCCGCGTAAGTTATCTGGAGGGGTGCTCAGCGCCGAAACGCGACAAGAACCAGCTGCACGCAGCAGTTGTGGAGTTGGTCGCGCACGACAATGCGACCATCAAATACTCGACTGTGCAGAACTGGTACCCAGGTGATAAAGAGGGGCGCGGCGGTATTTATAATTTTGTCACAAAACGCGGCAAGTGTCTGGGCAGGAACTCCAAGATTTCCTGGATGCAGCTTGAAACAGGCTCGGCCATTACCTGGAAGTATCCGAGCTGCCTGCTGGTGGGCGACAACTCAGTGGGCGAGTTCTACTCAGTGGCTGTTACCAACAATTACCAGCAGGCCGACACAGGCACCAAGATGATCCACATGGGGAAGAACACCAGCAGCACGATTGTCTCCAAAGGCATCTCCGCTGGCCACAGTCAAAACAGCTACCGTGGATTGGTGAAAATATTGAAACGCGCCGAAAATGCCCGGAACCACTCCCAGTGTGACTCTCTGCTGCTTGGCGACCAATGCGGCGCGCACACCTTTCCATACCTTGAGGTCAAGAACACCACTGCCACGGTTGAGCATGAGGCAACCACCTCGCGCATCGGCGATGACCAGATTTTTTACTGCCGACAACGGGGCATATCAACCGAAGAGGCGGTCAACCTGATTGTGAACGGATTCTGTAAGGAGGTTTTCCAAGAACTCCCCATGGAGTTCGCTGTTGAAGCCCAACAGTTGTTGGGCATAAGTCTTGAAGGAAGCGTAGGATAAACACACATGCTGACAATAAGAAACTTACATGCCAAAGTTGGCGAAAGACAGATACTCAAAGGCATTGACCTTGAGGTCAAAGCAGGCGAGGTTCACGCGATCATGGGACCGAACGGCTCTGGAAAGAGCACCTTGGCCCAGGTGCTGGCTGGCCGGGATGTTTACGAGGTTACCGATGGTGAGGTATCTTTTATGGGCAAGGACCTTCTGGAGTTAGATCCCGAAGGGCGCGCTGCCAAGGGGATCTTTTTGGGATTCCAATACCCGGTGGAAATCCCCGGTGTCAGCACAATGTACTTCCTGCGTGCCGCTCTGAACAGCATCCGCAGCCATCGCGGTCATGAGCCGCTGGATGCCGTGGATTTTCTCGATTATATTGAGGCCAAGATGAAGATGCTCCATATGCCGGAAGATCTGCTCAACCGACCTGTTAACGTCGGGTTCTCGGGCGGCGAGAAAAAACGCAACGAGATCTTTCAACTCGCGGTGCTGGAACCGAAACTCGCGATTCTGGATGAGACCGACTCAGGGCTCGATATCGACGCCCTTAAAGCCGTGGCCGACGGTGTCAACGCCATGCGCGGTTCAGATCGCGCGTTTATTCTGGTTACCCATTATCAAAGGCTGCTGGGATACATTGTCCCTGACTTCGTGCATGTTATGCACAATGGGCGCATTGTGAAATCCGGTGATAAAACACTGGCGCTGGAACTTGAGCAAAAGGGCTATGCGGAGATCGACGCTGCCGCTGTGCAGGAGTGCGAGCAATGATCGGCATCAAAGAGGGACAGAAGCCCTACTTGGAGCAATTCGCGCAGCTCGCCAAGGCGACAGCTGGCGAATCGGCATGGGTGCGCGCCCTGCGTCAGAGAGGTGTGGAGCAATTTGCTGCGCTCGGCTTTCCCACACCACGCGACGAGAATTGGAAGTACACGGATGTCACGCCAATCATAACAACCGCATTCCAGCCCGCTGCCAAGGCTGACTCTGGTGTGACGCGCGAGGCCCTGGATCGCGGGGAGCTCACAACTCTCCAGTGCGATAGCCGTCTGGTCTTCGTGAACGGTTTTTTCTCAGAACAGCTCTCGTCAATTGGAGAGCTGCCAGCAGGGGTGAAGGTCACTAACCTGGCACAGCTGTTCACAGGCGAAGAGCAGGCAATTGGCTGCCACCTTGGGCGCTATGCGCACCTTGAGGAACATGCTTTTGTGGCACTGAACACAGCCATGCTGCAAGATGGTGCGCTGGTGGAGGTTGCACAGGGCTGCAGGTTGGAAGAGCCGATCTTGATCGTGTTTGTTGCCACGGCGGATGGCGCTCCCATGGTCTCGCATCCGCGCAATCTTTATTGCTTCGGAGCCGAAAGCCGCGCGACGATCATCGAGAGTTATCTGAGCCTCGGGGAGGGGGCGCATTTTACCAACGCGGTCAGCGAGCTGGTGGTTGGAGAGGGCGCGGTCATAGAGCACTACAAACTGCAGCATGAGAACGAGCAGGCTTTTCACATCGCCACTTTGCAGGCCATCCAGGCACGCGACAGCCACCTGCTGGCCCACAATATCTCCTTTGGCGGGGCGATTACGCGCAACGACATCAACGTTGTTCTTGATGCTGAAGACGCGGAGTGCGATTTGGGTGGCCTTTTCGTTGCCACAGGATGTCAGCATGTTGATAACCATACGCTGATCGACCACGCGCAACCCAACTGCAACAGCCGGGAGCTGTACAAAGGGATTTTAGGCGATCAGAGCGTCGGTATTTTTAACGGTAAGATTTTAGTCAGGCAGGGTGCGCAGAAGACCAATGCTTCGCAGCGCAACAACAATCTGCTGCTCTCCGAAAATGCAACAATCAACACCAAACCACAGCTTGAAATCTATGCCGACGATGTTCGCTGCAAGCACGGCGCAACCGTGGGCCAGATCAGCGCGGAGGCGCTCTTTTACATGCGCTCGCGCGGAATCACTAAAGAGGCCGCCCTGGATCTGCTGACTTACGGCTTTGCCGGCGAGCTTTTTGATTCCATGACCTGGGTGACTGTCCGCAGTCGGCTGGAGCAAATGCTGTACCGTAAACTATCGAAAAACCGGCAGGAGGATTGACCATGAAAACCGCGAGTAACCCAAGTGACCATAAAACCACCCAGCCATTGGCAGCTGAGTTCAACCTCTTGCAGATACGCGAAGAGTTCCCTGTTTTGAAGCAGACGATCCGCGGCAAGCCCCTTGTGTACCTTGACAACGCGGCCACCACCCAAAAGCCGCAGTGCGTCATGGATGCGATCGTACACTTTTACACCTCTGATTGTTCCAATGTTCATCGCGGTGTGCATGAGCTGAGTCGCCGCGCAACCGAGAGCTACGAGGGTGCCAGGCTGAAAGTCCAAAAATTCTTAAACGCAGCAGAGTCGCGCGAGATCATCTTTGTGCGCGGTGCGACAGAGGGCATCAACCTGGTTGCGCACAGTTTTCTCAGGCCGACCTTGCAGCCCGGCGACGAGATCCTGATCTCGGCCATGGAGCACCACTCGAATATTGTGCCCTGGCAAATGCTCTGTGAGGAGCGCGGCGCCATCTTGCGGGTTGCGCCGATCAATGATCTGGGCGAGCTGATAATGGAGGAGTTCGAGCAGCTCCTCAGCCCCCGCACGCGCCTGGTCGCAATCACGCATGTCTCCAATGCACTCGGCACTATCACTCCAATTCGCCAGATCATCGCGCTGGCGCATGGCAAAGGTATTCCAGTGCTGGTTGACGGTGCGCAAGCAGTCGCGCACCTGCCGGTGGATCTGCAGGAGCTTGATTGTGATTTCTATGTTTTCTCGGGTCACAAATTATACGGACCAACCGGCATTGGTGTGTTGTATGGCAAGGCTGACTTGCTGAAAAAAATGCCGCCGTTTCAAGGCGGTGGGGACATGATTAGTTCAGTCACATTTGAGAAGACGACTTACAACACCTTGCCCTACAAATTCGAGGCCGGCACACCGAATATTGCCGCTACGATTGGTCTGGGGGCGGCGATTGATTATCTGAACGCGATCGGGCTGAAAAATATCGCGGCTCACGAGCACCAGCTGCTCGCTTACGCAACAGAAGCCTTTGCCAAGATTCCAGGCGTGCGGCTGATCGGCACTGCCAGCGAGAAAGCTGCTGTGCTCTCCTTTTTGATTGACGGGGTGCATCCGCATGATGTTGGAACCATCCTCGACCAGGATGGGGTTGCAATCCGCGCCGGTCACCACTGCGCACAGCCTGTGATGGCACGCTTCGGCATCCCAGCCACCACGCGCGCCTCTTTTGGCGTGTACAACACAACAGCCGAGATTGACGCCTTGGTGGCGGGAATTTACAAGGTTAAGGAGATAATGGGGTAGTGCAGGCATCCTTAATCCGGAGGTAAGTAAGATATGAATACGCCAAGTAACGCGAACATGCCCGGGATCGCCGGCATCCCCGTCGGCATCGCTGTAAGCAAGGCCGATGTCTCCGGGCTCACCGACGTGCATGGGAGCGCCGACGTCCTCGTCGGCATCGCTGCAAGCAAGGCCGATGTCTCCGGGCTCACCGACGTGCATGGGAGCGCCGACGTCCTCGTCGGCATCGCTGCAAGCAAGGCCGATGTCTCCGGGCTTGCCGACGTGCCTGGGAGCGCCGACGTCCTCGTCGGCACCGCTGTAAGCAAGGCCGATGTCTCCGGGCTCGCCGACGTGCCTGGGAGCGCCGACGTCCCCGTCGGCACCGCTGTAAGCAAGGCCGATGTCTCCGGGCTTGCCGACGTGCCTGGGAGCGCCGACGTCCCCGTCGGCACCGCTGAGGATAAAGCCGACATGCACGTCGGCGTACCCAGAACAGCCAACGGAAACATTGGCGCTCCCAGGGGCGCAAACACTCGCAGAAGAGCCAACGAGGACGTTGGCGCTCCCAGGCCAGCCAACGAGGACGTTGGCGCTCCCAGGGACGTTGGCACCCCTGAGTGGCACTCACGCGGCTATCTTCCTCATCGGGATCACCTGCACCTCATCCAATCCATCACCTTCCGGCTTGTCGACAGCCTCCCGCAAACAAAGCTGAATCAACTCGAAGAAGAGCTTAAGCGTCTTCCTAAAGAAGCGCGCGAACTTGAATCCCGAAAGCGCATTGAGGAGTGGCTCGACGCTGGCATGGGCTGCTGCGCTCTGCGTCATCCCGAAGTCGCCCGTTACGTGCAAAATTCATTTCTTCACTTTCATGGAGAGCACTATCACCTGCACGCCTGGTGTATTATGCCCAATCACGTACACATTCTGGTCGAACCGTTGACAAATCTTGCTGGGATTATACAAGGCTGGAAATCCTATACCGCCCGCTGGGTGTTACGGCAGAACCACTGCCTCCAGCTGCGAATCCCTGGTCCAAAGCGGCTCTGGATGCGGGAATACTGGGATCGTTATATACGAAATTTTGAACATTATCAAAAAGCTGTCAATTATATTCACCGAAATCCCGTCATTGCCGGACTTTGCCAATCCCCGGAAGATTGGCCTTGGTCGAGTGCTAAACTCGTGTGTGCGCGCACTCTTGGGAGCACCGTCCCTGGGAGCGCCGACGTCCTCGTCGGCATCGCTGAGAACAAGGCCGACGAGGACGTCGGCGTTCCCAGGCTAGCCAACGAGGACGTTGGTGCTCCCAGGGACGGCGTTCCCATGACAACCAAGGTGCTATTGCCAATCGAATAAACATAAATTAAGGAGACACACCAATGGCTGATTTACGAGATTTATACCAGCAGATCATTGTTGACCACAGCAGGAGCCCGCGCAACTGCCGGGTGCTTCAAGGCGCCAGCCTGAGTGCTGAGGGCGACAATCCGCTGTGCGGCGACCATGTGACGCTCTACGTGCAGATGGAGGGTGAGCGGGTCAAGGACATCAGTTTTCAGGGCAATGGCTGTGCGATTTCCACTGCTTCGGCCTCCCTGTTGACAGAGATGTTAAAGGGCAAGACACGCGCCGAGGCTGAGGCCTTGTTCGAGAGCTTCCATGACGTGGTCACAGGAGCGCCACATGTGGAAAAACCTGGCGCACCTGCGCTCGGAAAGCTGGCGGTTTTTGCCGGGGTCTCGCAATTCCCCCTGCGTGTCAAATGCGCCACACTGGTTTGGCACACCCTGAAGGCCGCGCTGAATCAGATCAAGGAGCCGGTCTCCACGGAGTGAGCGGCGGGGGCTTGCTCAGGAGACAGAAGACAGAATTCAGAAGACAGAAGTTGCCGCGAAAAAACGATGAGGTTACTCTAATCTCCGTTGAATCGGAGTCCGGGTGATTAAGCAATGCCACCGAGTCACCAGGTCACCAAGTCACCAAGTCACCAGGTCACCAAGTCAAAAAACAGCTTGTAGCCAGGAGTGCGGGGCAACCTGCCAGAGATAAGCCGGAGGTTGGAGATCATTTCCGTACGCTTTTCGATACCGATACCGATACCGACCCCGAGTTGCAGGCAAACTTTGTCGCGACAAAGATAAAACACATGGAAAACACCGTGTTCAAAATCAGAGTCTCGATGGTTTAGTTTGTCTGTTCGTCCTCTGCATAGATTATGTCAGTGCCTGTTACTTGGGCAAAGGTTGTAAGCTTGTGAGTCTGGCAATGAGTTGCGCTCATGATGTCCTCCACCGGAATACCGCGAACCAGTAAAGCATCGGCGATCAGCGAGCGATGACAGCGCCAAGGCACAGCTTCAGCGCACATCAAGACGATTTGCTCATGCCTTGCTAATTGGGTCAACTCATTCAAGGCTGTTTCAAACTCCGGAGTTTGCATGTAATCGGCAAATCCGCGAAAAGAGGCGTTACGCCAGCCAATGTTGATCGAGCTTTTGGTTGTGTGTCGCAGGCCCCCGAGACCCGGCATGTGAACGTAGCCAATCCCTGCAGCTTGCAGCGCAGCTGGCAATGTGTCGCGGTTAAACTGTGGATTGTGGCGCGAACGCGGCACCGTACGCACGTCCACCACGCGCATCACAGAGTGGGCCTGCAGCAGCTGGATAAACTCCGCAAGCGGGTGGGTCGAATGACCGATTGTCAACACTGTGGGCATTGTATGAGGGTTAGTTTTCATAAGTAAGTACACCGTAATGGGCGCAACTGACCGTCCCTTTCTCGAAAGGGCGAAACGGTTGCGCCCTTTCCTTTTTTGTCTCTTGCCGCAGTTGTTAGCCAGCCAACTGATAAACGAGCAGCAATTCTATGGCCGAAGACACGCTAAAGCGTGAACTACATACCCCGGAAACCGTATGTAGTTCACGCTTTAGCGTGTTTTTTGAACAGGTGCGCGATCATAAATTAGAATTGCTGGATAAATGAGCCCCCCGCGGTCACGGCCCGCGGCTACAGTGCTTCGCACTACAACTCACGGAGTCAGGGTTGGGATCGAGGTCGATCTCATACGCTTTTTGATACCGATTCCGATAGCGACCCCGACCCCGAGTTGTGAACACGCAACTACGACCAAGTGATCAAGTTACAAGCGCAAGATCTGTCGTTCGGTGTCGCTCATAGAGCGACTACTACACATGCGCTGCGCTTTGAAATGCAAGCAGTCATGCAATCCTTGCCATTCGGTGTAGTAGCCGCTCTATGAGCGGCATTGCGCTGCGCGTTTCACAGCACACACCGGCTTGCAAGCATTGTTGTTCGTGTAGTAGCCGCTCTGCGTGTCGGGTATAGTTCCGCTTGCGGAACGACGCCTGATGAGCGGCATCGGTTGACGATTCCCCGCATGTTTCCAATCGCCGACCAGCATCGTCGCCGCTATCGTCAACCGGAGGCATGGCCTCCCTGGATGAGGATGCGATTAGGATTGAGATTAGGATGTGTATCCCTCCTGATCACAATCTTAATCCTAATCTTCCCCGCAAAACGCGCAGGCTATGCTCTTGCGTATCTTTGCATGGTCAGGCTCGTTCATGGATACCCGCTCTATCGAGAGCATTGCCGCAGCCGGTGCTGAGAGTATCCATTGGGTAAATTGCTCACGCTGCTCACGTAGACCATTGGGAACTCGCTTACTCTCAAAGCAAATGCGTACGCCTATCTGCGACTTGCGCGAATAAATTGTGTATACCTGTTTACCATAGTCACGAAAAATGAGATTGCCGTTGCCATCCGATAGCCGATGGCAATGCCAGGGCACTCATGGCCATGAAATTCAAGGATTTTTTTGTAAGTCATATTTTCTAGGTATTCGTGGTTGAAAGTTCAGCTTGTCGCAGCACGAGCTGCGTTGCGTCTTCGGCGAGGTCGGGCGGATAGCCGTATTTGGCGAGCAGGCGGCGAACGTTTCGACGCAGGTTTGCCCGGACTGATTCACGCTCGGTCCAGTCGAGCTTGGGCATCCGGCGCACCATCTCTGTCAGTTCGCGCGCCATCAGCCGGAGGGTGTCAATTTTCATAATCTCGCAGGCAGAACCGTTTTCGGCTAATGCGTCATAGAATGCGGTCTCTTCGCTGGTCAGGCCGAGTGCTTCGCCGTGCTTCTGCGCATCCCGCAGTGTCTTTGCAAGATCAATCAGTCGTGTGATCATCTCGGCAGTGGTGATGGCCTTGTTTGTATAACGCAGCATGGCATCCTCCAGTGCTTCGCGGAACTTGCGGCTCTGAACAAGGTTGGTGCGCTCGGTGATGCGGATCTGGTCGTTCAGGAGTTTGCGCAATGTTTCCAAAGCCAGGTTCTTCTGCTCCAGCGCCGCCACACGTCCAAGAAACTCGTCGCTGAGGATGTCGAGGCGGGCTTCCGCCAGACCTGCGACTGCAAACAGATCAATGATCTCGTCCGCATTCACCGCACCGCCTATGACTTGCCGCACAGCTGCGTCAATGTCGGAGTGGTGTCTGCCTCTTACTCCGGTATCATCCGCCAAACGCTTGCGAATCATAGCCGCTATGCGTTGGAAGAATGCCAGATGCGGGGCGATAATCTCGGTTTCCGGACGTGGCACTGCCAGCGCAAACGCGGCAGCCAATTCTTTGAGAAGGATCCGCAGCCGTTTCCACCCGTCGTTCTGCCCGAACACATGGTCAACTGCACGCAGATAGATTGGCAAGACTTCGCGCGGATCGGCATCGAGTGCCTGCTGGTAGTCGCAGCCGTGGAAAAAGGCGCGAAGGGTTTCGAAAGCGGTCAGCATGATCGGTACCGCATCGCCCTGCACCTGTTTGACAGCCTTGCCGCGGCCGCCAGCCTGGGTGTAGGTAGCCAAGGCATCCGCCAGCTGATCGGCCATACCAAGCAGATCCACGATCAAGCCACCAGGTTTGTCTCCATAAACGCGGTTGACCCGGGCAATGGCCTGCATCAGGTTGTGCCCTTCCAACGGCTTGTCAAGGTACATAGTGTGAGCTGGTGGACAGTCGAATCCAGTCAACCACATATCGCAGACAATGACCAAGCGCAGGTCATCAGCCGGATCCTTGAAGCGCTCTGCGAGTTGCTTGCGGGCAGCTTTGTTGCGTCCATGGGTGTGAATGGGTTCGATTATAGGGGCAATTCGCTCCTCAAAAGCGGCCTGAGATTCGCCTTTGCGTTGGGGTGGGAGGCCTTCGCTCATGATAACCTTAACGCAACCGGTTACGTCATCATCAGAGTGCCATGCAGGGCGAAGTGCTATAATTTGATTGTACAGGTTGATGCAGATCTCGCGGCTCATGGTCACGACTATAGCCTTGCCTTCCATTGCCGCACGCCGTTTTTCCCAGTGTGGTACAATAAAAGCAGCCAGGCGCTTGATCCTATCCGGCGCACCAACCAGTGATTCCAAGGAGACGCGCACGGGCTCTGTTACCGCTTCACCGGTTTGATCCCGCGTGACGACATATTCGACCTGCTCCTCGGCAAACCTTGCTCCGTCCTCATTCACCGTCAGCTTGACAATACGGGACTCATAGTAAAGCGGTTTGGTTGCGCCGTCCTCCACGGATTGACGGATATCGTAAACATCGGCATACTCTCCGAAAACGTGGATCGTGTTCTTGTCGTCCCGTTCCAACGGTGTCCCAGTAAAGCCAACGAACGTCGCATTCGGCAACGCCTCCCGCATCCAGCGTGCGCCGCCTTCAACAAAGCCGTACTGACTGCGGTGGGCCTCATCTGCCATGACAACGATATTCGCGCGTTTCGAAATAACGCCATGGGTCTCGGTGAACTTGTAAATCGTAGTGAATATCACGCCACCCGCGGCACGGTCGAGCAGTTCTTGCAGATGATTCCGACTGATGCTCTGAATTGGGGCTTGTCGAAGCAACGTCCGACCAGCCGCAAAGGTGTCGAAAAGCTGATCGTCGAGATCGTTACGGTCAGTTACCATGACGATGGTAGGGTTCATGAGCGCTGGGGTGCGAACAAGGCTGCCCGCCAGCATCAGCATGGTTAGCGATTTCCCGGAACCCTGCGTATGCCAGATAACACCGCCGCGTCCATCGCCTTCCCCTGAAGGCGGCCGCAGGTGATCAATCACGCTGGCATGCGCTTTGCGCACTGCTCGGAATTGGTGATAGCCAGCAATTTTTTTGATGATGTTGCCGCGTTCGTCCTCCTCGAATACAACGCATGTCCGCAGATAATCAAGCAAAGCGCGGGGTTCAAATAGGCCTCGGATCAGCGCCTCCAGTGTTGGAGTTCCCCCTTCGGCTGATCGCCAGGGCATGAAGCGCTCCCGGTTACTGGTGATTGAACCTACGCGGGTTAGCATGCCGTCAGAGACTACCAGCAGCAGATTCGGCACGAAAAGATCCGGGGCTGTTGCCATGTAGCGATCCAATTGAGACATCGCAACCCCTAGGTCGGCTTGCGTGTCCGTCGGGTCCTTCAACTCGATCACTGCGATCGGCACTCCGTTCAGGAACACGGTTAGATCCGGCCGGATGATCTTGCCTGATGGCCCGGCAATGCTGAGCTGGCGCACAACCAGCAAGTCGTTGGCCGCCGGATTATCGAAATCCACCAATCGGGCACGTCCGCCGCGCGTCTCGCCGCTCTTGGCATCCTGGTACTCCACCTCAACCCCATCAATAAGCTGTGTGTGGAACCAACGGTTGTTCTGGATCAGGGTCGAATGCGGGGGATGTGAGAGGCTGCGAAGCACCTCTTCGATGGTAGCGTGCGGCAGGTTGGGATTAAGACGATGAATAATACCACTTAAGACTGTATTCAGATTTACACTGGTTTGCCAAAATCGGTGTTTATCTGTTAAATCAGATGACAGCATTACGCGGATTCTTATAGCCTCGAACCACGCGGCGGCAGAGAGTTCTGTGATCATCTCATTCATTAGAGTCCTCCGGCAAGCTCTCGCCCGCCACAATCTCATCATTGTCGGTCTCATCCTGAGACTGATTTTGAAACTCGACAAGGCTTTTACGATAGGCAAGGCGATCCTGATGATACAGTGCCTCACTTGCACTTATTCGAACCTCTTCAATCTCAATATCGTCGTACTTGTCATCAAGATATCCATCGAAATCAGCGTGGACTCCAAATCTCAAGTGGTTAAGAGGATCACGACCAATTTGTTCTTGATGTAACCTGAACAGGAATCCCACAGCTGCGTCAACGGCTGTCGCGACCAGTAACGCATACTCAACAGAAAGAACTCTCTCTAGCGCATCTCGTCCATGTGGCCCGACTCCTTGGCTATTGCGCAATGCCACAACACCATCGACCAAGCAATTCAGACCTCGGAGGACGGAAGAAACACCTCTTTCGGCATCCTTGTCGTCCGAGGTTAACGTGGTTAGTTCTAATGCATTAACTACATTTGTCATGAGCCAGTTTGGCTTCGGGTTCTCAGGCAAAGTAATGCCTCGGTCCGCTAGAATCGTTGTACAAACGGTTTCTAGCAAACCGCGACAATGTGTGAATGCCAAACCTGGCTCATCATATATCGATCTTTCGATGACCTCAACCGCAGGCCGCAGCGATGTCGATGCTGGATAGAGATCAAAGAGCTGCTGGCAGCTATGGAGCCTAAAAGGCTGGTCAGGGTTCATTGCCTGTCCTCCCGTTCCGATGCACTCGCATTTCTCCAGACAGCAACTTTGGACGCAACAAGTCCCGTGTTTCTGAAAGGTTGCGTGTTTCGATCATCAGTTGCGCGTGAAGGTCATAGAACTTACCAATGGGACTGTTTGTATCAAACAAGATAACCTTCGGGGGCACAGCCACCTGCGCTTCTTGTAAGTGGCTTCGCTTGATATGCCCCATTGTAGTTGCCTTGCTTTCAGCAACCATTCGAAACCACGGCAGATGCTGACGAATCCAGAAATAACAGAACCAACTCGGACAATAAGACGATGTGACCTTGAATAGGTGCTGATTCAGAGCCCCTTTGCCGCCAAACCAGAATTGCGCTTCCAGTGTGCCAGACCATGAAAACAGCAAGTCACCATCGTTGATCACGTAAGGTTCGGCTACATCGTCATTCGCCCAGTCTGCTCCATCGGTTGAGCCTTTGCGCAGTTGGGCTATTTTGATTACGCGCAAGTCTTCTCCGTCGCCGCGCGGCGGGTATTTTTGGAGGGCCAACCCATTGAGGAATGTTGCAATCTCTGTGATAGACTTGATCTCCCAGCCCTCCGGCACGGGCCCGATACCGGAATCAACGAAACGAGTGGGTAGGGCATCGAAGACGGGCCGGGGCATGGAGGGGAAGGAAGTGGCGCCTTCAGACTTGGCCTTAACCGGCTCAAAGTCCACGAACCAGGCTTGAAAAATTGACTGTGCCAAATCTTCCAGTGCCTGCGCTGTCCGCCGGTTCTGCTCGATTTTGTCATCCAGTGCGCCGAGGACACCGGCAATGGCGCGTTGTTCCAAGGGTGCTGGGATGCACACTGGTATCGGGTGGATGTGGTTACGGTTGAGTGATGGTTGCGCACTCCCTGTATTGAATGACGAAAAATCAAGACTCTTCAGAAAATAGTAAACAAACCGCTCATCATTGCCGTGAAAGTCAATGGCATATAGGGCAGTGTTTAGAGGCCAATACGGAACAGACGAATAGGAGACGACACCGAATGATGCGCCGCTACGCCCAACCGTTACGCCTGGGGCTGGAGCTCTGGCCTCATCGTGGTATCCGGTCACACCAAATGAGCCGAGTACAGGAACAACGCCTTCGCCGCGGTCGGTTTTGGGCAAGTCGTGTCCTCGCTGCAGCGTAACTACTTCCCCAAGAGTACACTCGCGCCATCCAACAGGTATTGTTGTTTGGTTATTGCGATACTCTTCCATCGCACCCCCATCGCCCGCTCGTCCCACCTGAACAGCAACATGTTCTGCCTCAATGGTTTTACGGAATTTCTCGGGTACTTCATCCCAGACAAAGAGATCGACGCGGAAGGGGAGATTGCTTTCATCGCATGCTGTACGCAAGGCGGCCACATCCGGTCGGCGTTCAGGGGGAGCAAAGACCACCAAATCCAGATCGGAGTTGGGCCGCGAGTTCCATTTGACGCGCGAGCCATAGGCCCAGGCGGCCACACCCGGTAAGTGTTGGCTCAATAGGCTGTGCAGCGTTTTCATGTCCTGCGGCGCTATGTCGATTGGTTGGGTCATTCCCACGTTTTTCCCGTTAAGGTCTGAAAGAGATCCACAGCCTCATCCAAAAAGGCATCCATAAGATCAAGACAAGCCTGAGCCTTCTCGCCACTGTAGTCGTGCGCGGTGCCCGTTCGGGCATCGGCATAGCGCAACCAGCTCTCTACCGTTGCGCGAAACAGATTGTTTTCAGCAGCTAGGCGAAAAACGGGTTTAGGACTGTTCGGCACCTCCGGCAGGCCCAACTCTGCAATCAGATAGCGCTTGAGATGCTTCCAGAGCATATCGTAGCACGTTTCAAAGCGCTGAATCACCGACTCGGCGATCGCTTCGCGATCAATCTCAGAAAGCTCGGGGCGTTGATCCAGTTGCTGATAGTTCACGAACTGAAGCTGCAAGTGTTTCAGCGCCTTTTCGAACTTGTCATAGTCAATCATTGCTCAATCCTCCAAGTCGCTCACGCACAACTCCCATCAATCGTTCGCCTTCATTGAAGCATAACTCCAATTCGGTTAGAAGTCGCGGGAATTTTTCCGTAAACGGTTCACTATCATCTTCTTGTTCCTCAGTGCCCACGTAGCGTCCGGGGGTAAGTATGAAGCCATACTTTTTGATCCCCTCGAGTTTCTCGGCCCTGCAGAAGCCGGGTATGTTGCGATAGCTCCATTCGCCATGTTCCGACTTGCTCCACCACTCCGGTGCGGGCTCGCCGCGCCATTGGCGGAAGGCGTAGACAATGCGCCCGATGTCGGAGTCGGGCTTTGGATCGCCCAGGCCATCAGCCAGCATGGATTCGCCGTCATCGCCACCGGTCAGTACGCGTAGGATGCGGGTCTGCATGGTGCCCAGCTTGCGGGCATCAATGAATAGCGTCTCGCCACGGCGATCACGACCGCCGTGCTTCAGGTTTTTACCGCTCTTAGTGCGGGTGAGGAACCAAAGGCAGGCGGGGATTCCGGTGGTAAGGAAGAGCTGCGCGGGCAGCGCGACAATGGCATCGACCAGATCAGCTTC
This sequence comes from Kiritimatiellia bacterium, assembly GCA_041673345.1. Lineage (GTDB taxonomy): Bacteria > Verrucomicrobiota > Kiritimatiellia > RFP12 > UBA1067 > M55B167. Next base: position 87,974 of record JBAYXX010000002.1, on the reverse strand, counting down.
AACAATACGTTGGCGGATATCGCCTTCGCCGCCCGCGCCAGAGGAGAGCGAGCCATTGGACATAACGAAACCAGCCACACCGCCGCCGTGCCCGTCCGGCGGGGCAAGGTGGTGGATAAAGTGCTGGATCCAGGCATAGTTGGCGTTACCAGTCGGCGGTGTGCCATAGCGCCAGCGCACGTCGTCGGCCAGCAGCTTGCCGGACCAGTCGGAGATATTGAATGGCGGATTGGCCAGGATGTAGTCGGCCTTAAGATCAGGGTGGAGATTACGCAGGAAGGTGTCGGCAGGCTGTGAGCCGAGATTGGCTTCGATGCTGCGAATCGCGAGGTTCATGTGCGCCAGTCGCCAAGTAGTGGGGTTGGATTCCTGACCAAAGATAGAGATATCGGTCTTCTGTCCGCCATGGGCTTCAACAAAGCGTTCGGACTGGACAAACATGCCCGCCGAACCGCAGCAAGGGTCATAGACGCGCCCTTTGTAGGGCTCCATCATCTCGACCAGTAAACGCACGATACTGCGCGGCGTGAAAAACTCGCCGCCCAGTTTGCCTTCCGCCTGTGCAAACTTGCCGAGAAAGTATTCGTAAACCCGGCCCAACGTATCGCGTGCCTTTGCGCGGTCGCCCTTGAAGCCGATGTTGGCAATGAGATCAACCAGCCCCTTGAGCTTCTCCGGCGCAATGCCCCGGCGCGCGTAGTCGCGCGGGAGCTTGCTTTTGAGGTTAGGGTTGTCGCGTTCGACGGCAAGAATGGCGTCGTCAATAAGAGTCGCAATATCGGGCCGTGCCGCCTGATTCTGGAGATTGGCCCAGCGCGCCTCGGGCGGCACCCAGAAAACCCGCTCGGCTGTATATTCGTCACGGTTCTCGAGCAGGCTTTCGATCTGCACGTCAGCAATATTGTCGGCTTCCAGTTCGCCTCGGAGTTCCACGCGCCGCGCTTCGAATGAATCGGAGATGTATTTTAGGAAGAGCAGGCCGAGGACGACATGCTTGTACTCGGCTGCATCGATTTGACCGCGCAACGCGTCGGCCGCCCTCCAGAGAATCTCAGCATTCGCCAGATCCGAGTTATTTCCATTATTCGCCATATCACAACTCTCCGAGAACATTCCAGTAACAACGATTAAAATGAATTATATCTGGATTGTAAAAAAAGTCAATCAAGCGTAGGTGGTCGATCAACCAGGCTTCTGAGATTATCTGGCAATAGCTGCCAAAGTTCCGGGTGTGCCTCAGTTAAACGCACAATATCAGCTAAATCTTTGATGCGTTTGCTTTGTCGCCGACTTAACTCTGACCATGCTTTAATTTTACCTCTGAGAGTATCTTCGAGGGATGCCACGCGCAACAAAATTCCATGGACATCAGCCGCAACTGCTCTGGAGCAATAATCTTTGTAAAACTCCTCTGTGCTTAATTGTAAGCTTAGGGCTGATTGCCCTTTGAAGTTTATAGACCACTCAAATTTCTCTGCAACAAAACCTTCTGCTTCAAGTAGCTCCACGCCCCTCTCTATTGACGATGTTGCAACAACAAAATCAACATCTTGTGTGACCATGGGGTGCTCTGCCCAGTGATTGACGGCAATGCCACCGATAACGCACCATTTAATATCAGCCTTTTCCAGGCAGCTGACCAGCCGCATAACATCATTGGTGCCGCCGGCAGTTTGCCAATCATAGAATTTTTTTGCTGTCATATATAAGAAATATCAAATCTTGAGGATAAATGTCAAATGCTAAAATTTTTTTAGCCGCGTTTTTCACAATCTTTGAGCTGTGTCTAACGTAGGTCCGGTTTCCAACCGGACATGTCCGATTGGAAATCGGAGCTACGTTTTTGCGTAAACTAATCATTCGCCTACCACCCGCAGTCGTCCGCATAGCGAGAGATTTCCTTGTCTCGCACCTTGTCTCATACCTTGTCTTTTCCAGCTACTTGGTCAAGTTACCATAGCGTTTTTTTGCGGCTCAGCCGCGCGGCGGGCTTGCCTGTAAGTTCGATGTTTTCTAGTAATATATCGCCAGTTGCGCATAAACAAGGATCACCGTTTTTTGATAAGGATTACGATTAGGATTGTGATTAGGAGGGATGGAATCCTAATCTCAATCTTAATCCCAATCTTCGTCTCTTTCGCTCATCCCTGATCATTGCTGGTTGACGATAACGTGCGACGATGCTGGCGGACGATTGGGATCATGCGTAAATCGTCCACCAGTATCGTCGCCGCCATCGTCAACCGATAGCGTAGCCAACCTCCCGTAGGTCCGGTTTCCAACCGGACATGTCCGATTGGAAATCGGACCTACCTTACTCTCACGTCAAAGGCGCTGCTTTTTAGTTTTAAAGCTTCTCGCTGAGGGTGGAGTGTCAATAACCACCGAAGTCCTCACTGCGGATGTCGTCGTCATCAATCCCAGTTTGGTTGAGCATCGCATGTACGCCATTGACCATGCCGGGAGGGCCAACCACATAGTAGAGCGGCGTGGGGAGGCCACTCTGATATTTCTTCAGTAGTGCTGGCCCGATCTTCTCTGTTTCGCCGCTCCACGAGCGGGTCGAGTTATCCATTTCGTTCATGGTGGGGATCAGCGTGTAGTTGGGGTTCTCTTTTTGCAGGCTGGTCAACTCATCCAAAAACGCGGCGTCTTCGGGCCTGCGATTAGCATACAGCACAACAATGCGGTGCGGCAATTTGTCCTTTGCAGCGCGCATGAGTATGCTGCGCACTGGTGTGATGCCAATGCCGCCCACCAGAAAGAGTGCGGCGCGCTCCGGGTTGTTGTGCAGGGTAAAGCCGCCGCTGGGCCCTTCAATCTTGAGCTCAGTCCCAAGCGCTAGGTCAGGCAACTGACGCTTAAAGGCTGACTCCCGCAGACGCGTAGCCACCATGAGAAACTCTTCATGAGGGGCGCTGGCAATGGAGAAAGTGCGGATATTGCCTTCTTCGTCAGTTTCGCTGGGGTGCAGCAGTGTGAGATCAATGTACTGTCCTGGCTTGAAAACAAATTTCTTCGGTTTCTCGAACTGCAAGGCCAGTGTCTTTTCAGCCACCAGGAACCGTTTTTTAAGTTTGATCATGTAATTTAATGTGTTAGTTTCTGCATTCATGTGTGCTCCTTTAGTTGCTATTCTTAGTACCTCAAGCTTCCTGCTTGAATGAAAATGTTTTCTGCAAGCAAGATGCTTGCACTACTCCATTATCGCTTTTAGGGTCACATCTCAATAACCCGCTTTGGAGCAGCCTAAAGGCTGGACAACAAACCTTACGCAGCAGCCGTTTGTTGTTCACGCTTCAGCGTGCTCTTTGCTGTCTGGCCAATTATTGAAAAGTTACCTTTGTTTCCCCAAACGCGAAGCGTTTGTTACTAAAGCAGCGGTCTCTTAATCACAAACTTCTGAATGATAGCGACGACCTTTCGCACATCACACAGTATTTTTTGGTTGCGGCGACTAGCTGCTTTAGACTTGTTGTAGCGCGTCTAAGATGATCTTACGCGGCGCGCCAATGTTTAAGCGCATAAACCCGCTGCCCTCCTTTGCACCAAACTGGGTGCCCGGATTCATGCCAATACCTGCCTTGTGAACAAAAAAATTTTTGAGTTGCGCGTCGGTCATTTTCAGAGCCCGGCAATCCAGCCAGAGCAGATAGGTGCCTTGCGGCTGGATCAATTTTATCTCTGGCAGGTGGTTGGTGAGATAGGTCTCGACAGCCGTGCGTGTGCCTTGCAAATAATCCAGCAGACTCTCCAGCCAAGGCTCGCCTTTTTGATATGCTGCCTCAAAGGCAACTATGCTGAAAGGGTTTGCAGCGCTGACATGCATGGCGTTGAAAACTTGAGTCATCCTAGCGCGGAGCTTTGTATCGGAAATAATAAGAGTCGAAAGACTCAAACCAGGGATGTTAAATGTTTTGCTGGGTGATAAGGCTGTGATCACGCGGCTGGGATTCTTCGCCAGGGCGGCGGTTACGTGGTGTTTGTGGCCAGGGTAGATCAGGTCGGCATGGATTTCGTCGGAGACGATCACCAGGTCATGCTCCTCCGCGATCTCTAAGAGAGAGGTCAGCTCCTGTTGATCCCAGACCCTCCCGACTGGATTGTGTGGCGAACAGAGTAGCAAAAGATGCGCTTGCTGGGCGCATTGCGTCAAATGGTCAAAGTCAATCGTATATCTGCTATGCTCCAGGCGCAGCGGATTGGGCAGCAGTTTCCGGTGATTATTGGTGATTGCTGAAAAGAAGGGAGGGTAGACGGGCGGCTGTATGATCACCGGGTCGCCGACGTTGGTAAAAGCATTGATTGCCGCGTTTAATGACGGCACCACCCCAGGGCAGAAGACTATCCATTCACGGGGGACGCTCCATCCGTGGCGTTGCTGCACCCAGTTGATCACAGCGTCATACAGCGTGTCGGGAAAGCGTGTGTAGCCATAGATGGGGTGGCGAGCGCGCGCGATCAACGCTTCGGTAATTGCCGGCGGTGCGGCGAAGTCCATGTCAGCCACCCAGAGCGGGGTAACGTCAGCTCTGCCAAACACAGCTTGCCGCTCGTCATACTTAACGCAGTGGCTGCCTTCGCGGTTGATTTCGCGGTCAAAGTCGTACAATGCTTGCCCGTCAATGGTATTTTCCGGACAAGAGGGCAGGTTTAAGTTCAATTCATTGATTATAACCATGTGTTTCTTTGTCTTTGCATTACGGTGTCACAAATGTTCGAAAGTCTCGTGCAAGACGCACCATGGGGCGTTAGACCCTTAGGCGACTAGAAAGAACAATTAATTGTTCTTTCCAAAAAGTTGTCTATTGGACCTTATTGCGGCTTGTTGCTCAATCATCCACCGCATAGCGGCGGATATACTGTGTTACTTTCAGTATGTCCGCCGCTATGCGGTGGACGGAAATTACATCCCACTTTCCTCAACTGAAGGCGCAGCCGAACTTCAGTAGGTCCGGTTTCTAACCGGACACGTCCGATTGTAAATCGGACCTACGTTGCTCCCGCACCAACGCGCACTTGACACCCAAAGTAGCGGGTACTTCCAGCTCCCGACACTCAGCTAATCGGGAGCAAGATGCTTGCACGATTTTATTATAGCATTGGAAACTAGCTTTTGGGAATGGGAATTGCAAACGATTTGGGATAGCTGCGGCAAAGAGAAAACACACGGACAACCCAGAAGCGCCTAATCTGCCTGCTGGCTCATCATAACCGCGCTTCAAACTTTGCGCGAAAAGCCTCCACCTTACTCCTTTGCATTGCAGTCAGCGACTGCTTATCCAGAAACCAAAAAGCCCGGCGGGCAATCAGAAAGTTTTTGCTATCCATCACAACCAGGCCATGTTTCACGGTTTCATCTGGACGAGAGGCGCGCTTTTCCAGCAGTGTTAACAGCAAGTTCACCTCAAAATAGGTTTCCAGCCGGGGCAGCCAGGCAGCCATGCGGTCATAAAATCCATCCGGCGCTTCGGCTTTAACCTCACTCAGAGAACGTAAACACAAGATTCGCTTCTGCGAATCCGCAACCTCAAACAGACGCTCCATAGCGTTGTAGTAGATTACGCCGCCCATCTTCCTCAACGAACTCTTGAAATAATTGGAGGCTGCCTCTGCCAGCAACACATCTCCTTGGTCCGCGCGCGCTATAACTGTATCCACTATTTTTTGATCATAAACCCCGCGCTTTGCCAACTGCTCCATAGCAAAGACACTCAGCTTATCTGATTTGCCATCAACATATCGCAGCAGCTGCTCTAAAGCGCAGCTCTTTTCAGTCCACTGGCGGATCTTCTTGGTTGCATCACCATTCGCCCAATGCCAAAGCGTATAACAGGTATAGACTGCTCCAGAGACAACCGTATTCTGGTAAAACAAGGGCGTGGCTGTAGTCACGGCATCCACCGCCTGCTCCTCAGTAGCAGGGCTGTTAAGTTCCTCTACCGGATACTGCGCTAATGCAGAGGTAGGATCTGAAAGAATAGCATGCAATTTTTTATGGTCTTCAGGGGTGAACGGTACGTGCCCCATCTTCGTTAAATTTGCGCCCTGTGGCAACTCATAGCGCTCGTAACCACCCAGAACATCCCACCAGATCCGCACCTTGATAATTTCACACTCTTCATCACCACACACAACAGAGTCTACGTTCATGTGATATTCCTGCGGATTCCCTTGGTCGTCCTGCACCTGGATCAGCTGAGAGGGCATCCGGCTGGATTCAGGTATAGCCGGATGCGTAATGTTAAGTGAATGCCCCACCTCACTAGCCTGCGTACAAAGGGCTGAGGTTAACAAGAATACTGTAATATAAATGGAAGGTTTTCCTTTCATGGTCACATTATACACCAACAGGCATCCTCACCAAACACAAATTTTGACGCTGTCAACCAGCGTTGGTGGTTACTTGATCAAGATTACGATTAAGATCGAAATTTAGTCTTTTCTGTTGGAAGGTTTGCTTAGAATTTCCTGGGAACTCATCATCAGCTGCACGTACTGCGCCCGTGTATACGCCAACGGATCATTGCTGTGCCGCCGGCTAAGGTTTCCTTGAAACGCCGAGAGTGTTTTGTAATCGCGCGCCTTCATCTTTGTGTAGCGCTTCGTCAAACTCGAAGCGTTCTAGCTGGCTCTGCTCTTCAAAAAGCGAGCGTGTCACCAGCGTTCCGGCACCCATCTCTTCGATTTTCTTGATGGTGTCGAGGTTCGCCGTCATTGGTGAAGCTCCGACGATGAGGGGATTCCGTAGAGGAATGCCCATATAATTTGTCCTAAGGTCTGCCATATAAATCCTTTCCCTTAACATTGCAATGCCACTCGGTATCTGCGTGACTTCCGCCTCGACTTTAACCGCACTATTTAGATATTATCGCGATTACTGTAATAAAAAGCAAGAAGTTATGATATCGCTAAATTACAATTTAGCCCGCCCAACAAAAGTAAGTCAGACGCTTGACTTGTCTCTAAAATTGTGTTAATTTATTAAATCCAACCAATGAATAAGGTTTTATATATATTGCGTCAGCTGGTTGTTCTTTTATTGGCGGTTGCTTGGTTTCAGATGACCGCACATATTGATATCTGCCATTGTGACGAAGCCGCATCTTGTCTCTCAGACACGATGACGGTCTGCTCCTGTCACTGCCATGTCGCATGTATCAATCACTCTGTTGAGGCATCGCTGCCTGTCGAGCATCACGCAACCATCAAAATTTCCTCAGCGGATGAGATGAATCGCGGACAGCTCGTGCCTAACGATATATTTAGGCCACCACTCCAAATAAAAATATAGTCTTTCGCGGGGTATATCTACTCCCGTACTCACCACTTCTGTGATTTAAATTTTTCAACCTGAGATTAAAGCACGTCGCGTTCTGTCCAAGGACGCTGTGTTTTGGAAAGGTTATCGTAATATGTATATACCTATATCCAGCTGGGCACGTATGTGCCCCTTATTAACTCTTTTTTTGACATCCGCGATGCTCTGCGCGGCAGAACCCTCTGCCATGCGCACGATGACGATTGCGGAGTGTCTGAAACGAGCCGCTGAGCAAAGCCCTGATCTTAAAGCCGGTGCTTATCGGATTAAAGCCGCTGAGTACCGTACTAAAAAAGCCGCTCGTCCACCCAACCCACGCTTGGAAACTGAGATCGAAAATTTCGCCGGTTCCGGTGAGGTACAGAGCTTTGATGCTGCTGAGACAACGGTGGCCATCTCGCAGGAACTTGAACTCGGAGATAAACGGCGCGCCCGCATCGCCGCCGCTAAGGCCGTGAGCAGCGTGAGCCGTTCAGAGCAGGCTGTACAGCTGCAAGCAGTCCTTTTCGAGACGCGCCGCGCTAGCCGCAGCCTACTGGCAGCCCAGCAGTTAACCCGCCTTGCAGAAGAGGAGCTCGCCCTGATTCGCGAAATCGAATCTGTGGCTGCAAAGCGCGAAGAAGCTGGCAAGGCAACCATCCTCGAGACGGAGCGCGCCCGCGCCGAAACCGCACAGGCCCAGATCGCTCTGGATACCCGCATGGCGGAGCAACGCGACGCAGTCCGTGACCTTGCCATCTGCTGGGGAGAGAGTGAGCCGACATTCGATGCCCTCTCCGACCCATTCGATGCTCTGCCCCCGGCGCTGCTCCCGCTGGATACCCTGCTCCTGCAGGCTGCTGCTAATCCCGACCTGCTCGCCGCTGAAGCGCGGTTCCAGGCATCTCAGATTGAGATTAAGGCGGAACGTTCGGAACGGGTGCCCAATCTTGAGCTCTCTGCTGGCATACGGCACTTCCGCGAATCTGAAGATTTAGGCTTTGTCGCCGGCGTATCCGTCGAACTTCCGCTCTACACGCACAACATGGATGGTGTCCACGCCGCCGAAGCCGATGCTGAAGCCATCAGATTGGATGCCATTACAGCCCGGCTTAAAACCGAGGCCCGTATCAGGCAGATCTACGCACGGATCGCAGCACTCGATTCGAAAATCCAAAGCCTGAAGAAAACTGCGCTTCCGCTCGCCGAACGAGCTCTCACTCTCATTCGGCAGGCGCATCAGCAGAGCAAGGCCGGCTATCTCGACGTGCTTGAGGCCCGCCGCTCGCTGGTGGAAGCCCGGTTACGTTTAATTGAGGCCATCTCTGAGTATGACACCCAGCGCATCTATCTCGACCGCCTCACAAACAACTTCTCTTTAACCAATTAACCTTAAATACGAGGGTAAATCATGAAACAAAAGACAATTATTTTCTTTGCTGTGGCAACTTTCGCCACAATCCCACTCTTGGCTGAGGACAAGCATGACCACAGCCACGCAGAGTCCAGAACGCTCACGGCTGATGAACTCTTCACTGTTAAGTGTGAGCACGACATTCCACAGTCCTCATGCGACGAATGCCGTTACGAACTCGGCCTCGTCAAAGTGGACCCGTCAATCTTAATCGCGCCCGGTAAACCAGGTGGCCTGATCAGAGTCGAACCTGTCAAGAAGCGTGAAGTGCAGTTGCTGCTGCCGCTCAACGGTGAGATAGCCTTGAACGAGACGACCCTGACGCATCTCTCGCCACGTGTCTCAGGAACAGTGCGGAGCATCAGGACCGGCTTAGGCAAAGTGGTCAAAACCGACGATGTCTTGTTCGAGATCGAAAGTCCCGAGCTTGGACTAGCGGTCGGAGCCTATCGCAAAAACAAGGCGCTCGCCGCCCTCGCGTTTAAGAACCTCGAGCGTGAAAAATCGCTTGCAGCCCAGAAACTCAGCCCCGAAGCTGATGCAGTTGAAGCGCAGATGAAATACGACGAATACCGCATAGAACTTGAGTCAGCGGGGAATGCTCTGGCTGTCATGGGGCTTAATGCGGAAGCTATTGCAACACTGACGGCAGATGACCAGATTGGTAAACCCTGTGTGCTACCGGTACATGCGCCCCAAAACGGCATCATAATCCAGAAGCACCTCGATATGGGCGAAACAATTGAACGTGGCAGGGATGTTCTGACCATCGCGGATCTTTCCTCTGTCTGGGTCTGGCTGGAGGTCTATGAGGACGACCTCGCGCTCCTGACATCTGAGGCTAAGAAAAAAGCACTGGCCGTGCAGATCACGATATCTTCACTCCCTGCTCGGATCTTCGAGAGCACAATCGATCTGATCGGCATGACCATGAATGAGGAGACCCGCACAGTTAGTATCCGTGCTGTTCTTGATAACACTGAAGGCCTTCTGCGGCCAGGCATGTTCTGCGCGGCAAATATTGTTTTTGAAACGCCAGAGAAGGTGATCGCGGTCCCTAAAAACGCCTTGATGGCCGATGAAGGCAAGCAATTTGTTTTCGGCATGATCCGCGATGGTTTTGCCCAGCGCATTGATGTCGAAACCGGGCGGATCTTTGCCGACAGCGTCGAGATCACAGCCGGGCTTCAAGAAGGCGCGCTAATTGCGGTTGAGGGTGCGTTCCTGCTCAAGTCTGATGTGCTGCGTTCCAAAATGGGGGCTGGCTGCGCTGACTAATGTTCTGTATCCATATTCTACAAAAGGAATCCTCTTATGTTGAAAAATTTTATCAAGTTCATTCTGACGCAGAGGCTCATGGTCATTATAGCAGCTGTCACGCTCTCTGTGGCAGGCGTGATCGCATGGCGAATGCTGCCTATTGATGCCTTCCCGGATGTCACCAACGTGCAGGTGATGGTCCTCGCCGACGCGCCCGGACTAGCCTCGCTTGATGTTGAACAGCGAGTCACATTCCCCATTGAAAAGGCGCTACAGGGCCTGCCGCAGATCCAGCAGATCCGTTCCATGTCTAAAGCCGGCTTTTCGCAGGTCATCATAGTCTTTGATGACGATGTTGATACCTACTTTGCGCGACAGCTGGTCTTTGAGCGGCTCCAGTCTGTGAAGGATGAACTCCCCCCAGGGGTCGAGCCTGAGATGGGTCCGATCAGCACCGGGCTCGGGGAGATCTACCAGTATACACTGGAAAGCGACACCCTTTCGCCCATGGAGCTGAGAACGATCCAAGATTGGGTGGTCTCGCCGCAATTGCGCTCGATAACAGGTGTGAACGAGGTCAACAGCTTCGGAGGGTTTGTCAAGCAGTACCACGTGCTGGTTGATCCTGCGCGGCTGCTGAAATACAAGCTTACCCTGCCGGATGTACTCACAGGGCTGGAGCGGAACAACGCCAACTCCGGCGGCAGCTTCCTCACACAAGGCTGGGAGCAGTCATATATTCGCGGTGTCGGCCTGTTCCAAGACATCTCCGACATCGAGAGTGTTGTGCTCCACGCAAAGGATGGCACACCCGTCTACTTGAAAAACGTGGCGGAGGTGAAAATCGGAGCCCAGACACGGCAGGGCGCGGTCTCTAAGGATGGTAAAGGCGAGACTGTTGCGGGTATGGTCATTATGTTGCGTGGGGCGAACTCAAAATTTGTAGTCGACAGCGTCAAGAAGGCCATCCCCGGAATCCAGGCCAGCTTACCGAAAGATGTCATCATCAAGCCTTTTTATGACCGAACTGCGTTGATTGAGGCCTGTATTAAGACAGTTTCTGATGCCTTGATGCAAGGTGGTCTCTTCGTCATGCTAGTGCTGTTCCTGTTCCTCGGCAACTTCCGTGGTGCGCTCATAGTGACGGTTTCGCTGCCCATCGCGGCCTTCATCACCTTCATCCTGATGGGTTGGCAAGGTGTCACAGCCAATCTTATGAGTCTGGGTGGCCTCGCGCTTGCTCTTGGCATGGTTGTCGACGCTTCGATTGTTGTGACCGAGAACATCTCCCGGCTTTTATCTGAGCAATCCGACTCGAAAAGGCCCAAGAATGCCATTATTTATGAGGCGATTGCAGAGGTCGCCCGTCCGATTGTGTTTGCGATTCTGATCATCATCGTTGTTCTCCTGCCACTCTTCACGCTGGAGCAGATGGAGGGCAAGATGTTCAAGCCGCTGGCACTAACAATGTGTTTCGCTATGATTGGATCGCTGGTGGCTGCCCTCACCATCGTACCTGTCTTATGCTCGCTCTTCCTGAAAGGGCATAAGACAACGCGTGATAGTCTCAGTGTCCGTGTTATGAAGCTGGTGTATCTGCCGATTCTATCGCTGGCATTGCGCTTCAGGTGGATCACTGTCGCGGTTGCAACCGCAGTTTTCGCGGGCACGCTACTCCTCGTGCCGCGGCTCGGAACAGAGTTTTTGCCGGAGCTCAACGAGGGTTCCCTTGCCATCAATGTGGTGCGTCTGCCATCTGCCTCGTTGGAAGGGTCGGTCGCCGTGGGGACCGTGATGGAGCAGCGGCTACTCAAGTTTCCCGAGGTTGAGACTGTGGTAACCAAAACCGGGTGCGCCGAGATCTCTGAAGACCCAATGGGGCCGGAGCAGAACGACCTGATCATCATGCTGCACCCTGAGAAAGAGTGGAAGACAGGGCGCAACAAAGAGGCGCTGACAGCCGCAATTAAAGAGGATCTGGCAGCCATACCAGGCGTGCGCCTCTCCTTCTCGCAGCCGATTGCGCTGCGCGTTAACGAGCTGATCTCAGGGATCAAGAGTGACCTCGCCGTGAAAGTATACGGCCCTGACCTGGAGGTACTAAAACCGCATGCGGACAGGATCGCCGCTCTTATGGGCGGAATCCAAGGTGCTGAAGACATCAAGGTCGAACAGATCTCCGGCGCGTCGCAGATCGAAATCATCGCAGACCGCAAGGCCATCGCACGTTACAAGATCGATCTTGCCGACATCAACGACCTGATTGAGACGGCTGTCGGCGGAAAGGTTGCAACAACTATGATCGAAGGCCAGATGCGCTTCGCTGTTGTCGTGCGCTACCCGGAAAAGGAGCGCAGCGACATCGCAGCACTGGGCAGACTGCTGGTGACAGCACCTGACGGCATGCGGGTGCCGCTCTCGCGGTTGGCCAAGATCGTGGAAACTGAGAGCCCTGCCCAGGTGAGCCGCGAAAAAGGTATGCGCCGCATGGTTATCGAATGCAACATTCGGGGACGCGACATGGGCAGCTTTGTGAAGGAGGCCCAGAGCACGTTGCAGGAGCTTACTCAGGGGCTGCCAACCGGTTATTTCATTGAATACGGCGGACAATTCGAAAACCAGCAACGAGCTATGCAGCGGCTAGGGGTCGTGGTACCAATCTCGATTTTGCTTATTTTCGTAATGCTCTTCTCCGCTCTCGGTTCCATCAGGAATGCAACCCTCGTGATTGTCAACCTTCCATTTGCCCTTATCGGTGGTATCCTCACCATGGTCGCGCTCAAAATCACCCTGAGCGTCTCTACGGCAATTGGATTCATCGTGTTATTCGGCATCGCCGTGGAGGACGGCGTGATGCTCGTGACCTTCTTCAATCAACTCCGTCAGGAAGGGCTGAGTGCCTTTGACGCAGTGCTTAAAGGATGCGAACTACGGCTTAGGCCAATTATGATGACAACCCTGACCACTCTGCTCGGGTTGCTGCCCATGATCTATGCCACTGGAAGCGGCTCTGAAATCCAGGGCCCCCTCGCCGCCGTGATCCTGGGCGGGCTGGCATCATCGTTGATATTGACACTGATCGTCCTGCCAGCGATCTACTGCATCTCCGAGTCCACACAGAAATTGAATCAGCGGCTTGACGGTGTAACACAATAAGGAACGGAAACAATGATTTAAGGCATAATGTTTGTCTTGCCCTTCAAGTAAGGGTCTAAATCCGCGCAAGGCGCAGAGTTTAGAGGTCGGTTTACGATGGCGGCGACGATGTTGGTGGACGAGCCCCCGCATGATCCCAATCGTCCACCAACATCGTCGCACAGCATCGTCAACCGATGTCGCTGGTAGAGCGACTACTACACATGCGTTGCACTGCGGAGTGCAAGGTTGTCTTTCGGTGTAGTAGCCGCTCTATGAGCGGCATTTTGCAACAGGCATGTGAAAAGTGCGCCCTGGGGTGTAGGGTTGCTTCTCTGAAGCAATTAGCGGACACCGAGTGTTTGTTCGCCAAAGGCACGCCAAGGGGTTTCATTATCTTTGTTTGGCTCAGAGAGCCAACCCTACACATTTCAACTTTTCATGATGCTTGCATGTCGCACGGATGATGCAAACGCGCTACGTTTTTTTGAGGTGAAAAATCTTAGAGACGAAAAATGGGCATCCACCGCATAGCGGCGGACATACTGAAAGCAACACAGTATATCCGCCGCTATGCGGTGGAGGGTTGCGAAGTATATCCGCCGCTATGCGGTGGAGAGTTGCGAAATATATCCGCCGCTACGCGGTGGAGAGTTGCGAAGTATATCCGCCGCTATGCGGTGGAGGGCTGCGAAGTATATCCGCAACAAGCCCCGACAGACAACTATTTGGAAAGAACAATTAATTGTTTTTTCTAGTCGCCTAAGCGCCTAAGCGACTAAGCGTCGCAGCTTCTCTCTTTGGTTGGAGGCTTTCATTACACCCGTTTTCTCCAGATCGTCACTTCCGAGAGTGAGTGCTGGAATTTGCGCTTGGTTTCCCGAATCAAAAAAGGCAATTCTTGGGGCCCCTGAATCAGCTTGAAGTGCTGCCCCAGAAGCTCTTTAAGACCATCCAGTGTCGTGTAATTATCACCATCTTTTTTAAAGCCACCAACCCATAGCTTTTTCTCGGTATGCTCTGTCTTCCACGTATAGGGCGAGGCAATCACCAGCAAACCGCCGGGGTTCAGGCGGGTATGAATTGTAGCCAGCAATTTTGCCGGGTCATAAAGTCGATCAATCAAATTTGCTGTTAAAATCAGGTCGTACCCAGAGAAGATTGGTTTCAGGTTGCAGGCATCACCCTGGTAAAACTCCACTTTGCCTTTGACATCATCCAACCCAAGAGTGGTCAGTGAGCGCTCCTTGTATGAAACCAACTCACCCTCATCAATGAGCGTGTAGCGCAGCACTCCCTGTTGTGCCAGCTGGACCCCTTGCCCGACAAAGCGTGCGGAAAAATCCACCCCAGTGACCTGATCAAAGTGGCGTGCGAGTTCGAAGGTTGCGCGGCCTGACGCGCATCCCAGGTCGAGCGCCTTGCGTGCTGGTCGGTCACCCATGGCGGTGATGGCCATTTTCGCCAGTGCTGCCGGGAAATTCGGTATGTCAAAATAAACATCGCCGTAATGAAATTCCGCGTACTCGGTGAGCAGCTTGTCACTCTCATAGCGCGAGCTACGCTGCACTGGCGGCGCATCAGCAACAACATAACGAAACCCCGCATGCTGAAAGAAGTGCCGGCGGAAGGCGTAACGGGCACTTCGCAGCGTTTCATTGCCACAGGAAATCCAGGAGCCGCCCTTGATCAGGTTGTGTTGATCATCAAACGTAGGGGTCGTGAAATCGTCATAGAGCGGGTGAACGTCGAAGCCTTCAAATGGGTAGGTCGGTGTCTCGCTCCACTGCCAGACATTGCCCACAACATCAAATAACTCTCCATGTTTGAATTTATTGACCGGACAACTGGAGGCGTAATAATCCAGATGCAAATTGCCGGCCGCGGCTTTGTTGAATGGCACATCCGCTAAATTACTTGAATCGTAAAGCCGATACCATTCATCCTCTGTTGGCAGCCTGACTGGTTGATTGGCGGCGGCGGCTTTCCAGTTGCAGAAGGCCTTGGCTTCGTGATAGTTGACCTCAACCGGCCAATCCCAAGGCATGGGGATCTCTTCTGTCATTAAACGTAACTGCCATGCGGAATCTCTTTTAACCCAGAAGGCCGGGTATTGAGCGGTGCTGAAATTCTGCCAGGAGCGACCCTCTTCCTCCCAATACTCGGGTGTTGTGTAGCCATTTGCCTCCACAAATCCTAAAAACTCCTGATTGCTGACCAGGTATTGGCTGACTTGAAATGCCGGCACACTGGCTTCATGCCGCCCAAATTCATTGTCCCAGCCATAATTAACAGGATTCACAAAATCTTTGCCCAGCTGCACAACACCAGCCGAGATGTCAATCAAGCGGTTGACAGGAGCATCGCCGGACTCTTGACAGGGCTTCCAGTCAGGGTGTTGCTGCACATATTCGAGCGCATGCTGGCGGATTAAAACCGAAGAGGTTTCCAGATGGATGCGTTGATGCTCGACACCCATCAGGATTGCCCACCAGGGACTCCTCCAGGTAATTGGTAAGGTTAACGGCAGATCTGAGATAAGTTTGTCCACCAAGCCACGTATTGTGCTGCGGTAATCGCGCACTGCTTCAATTGTAGGCCAGTCATAGTTTATGTCATCTAAATCATCCCAGCTCATTTCATCAACCCCGACAGCACAGATAGATTCCAGAGCGGGATTGATGCGCTCGGTGATCACGCCGGTTAGAATCAGTTTGTTTATGAAAAAAGTCGCGGTGTGACCATAGTAAAAGATCAGCGGATGGCGCAGTGAAATTGGCTTTTTATAGTAGGCCTCATCTGTGCGCAGCGTCTCAAAAAGCTTTTCTTCATAATCCAGCGTGGTATGGAAATATGCACGAATCTCTTGGCGCTTGGCATCTGCGTCATCCCCGCTCAGCAAAGGGGTTCTCTGAAAAAATTGTTTGGACATCGGTAAGTTCTCCTGGCTTGCGTATAACTTGATCACTTGGTCGTAGTTTCAGCACCGCTTAGGGACAGGCACTGATTTCCCTGATTAAGATTATGATTAGGATTGTGATTAGGATTGGGCATATCCTCATCTTAATCCTAATCTCAATCCTCATCTCTTTCGGCCATCCCTGATCACCGCTGTTTGATTAGGATTACGAGTAAGATTGTGATTAGGAGGGATACACATCCTAATCTCAATCTTAATCACAATCCTTATTTAAATCGGCTGCGCCTTTGGTTGACGATAGCGGCGACGATGCTGGTGGACGATTTTTTAGAGCGTGGGCTTTAATCGTCAACCAGCATCGTCGCACATCATCGTCAGCCGATGCCGTCTACAACCCCCGACCCGATGCAGCCAACCGCCGAGTTGTTTCTGGTTTTTTGCGTCATGAGCAAATTACTTCCTGGGAGCGCCGACGTCCTCGTCGGCTTTGTTCTCAGCGATGCCGACCTTCGAGTTACCTCAACGTTTTTCTCAGTACCGCAGCTGCTCAACCGGCTGGCTTCTGACCCCTGAATTCTCAGTATCAACGCGCGATCTACTTGATCGCACGTTGGTACTGCTTCGGCACGTCGGCATGGGCACCCAATTCCTGCGCGGCCCGAAAGACAAAATAGGGATTGCGCAAAAACTCGCGCCCGATCAGGATCGCGTCCGCCTCCCCTTTCCGCAAGATATCATCCGCCTGCTGCGGCTCAGTAATCAAGCCTACCGCTCCTGTGGGAATGGCGGCTTGCTCGCGAATCGCCTTGGCAAATGGTACTTGAAAACCGGGCACTGCCGGAACCTCGGCATCGGCTATATTGCCGCCGGACGAGACATCAATCAGGTCGATGCCCAGTTTTTTCAGTGCTTTGCAAAACTCGATCGATTGCTCAATATCCCAGCCGCCAGGTGCCCAGTCTGTCGCTGAAATACGAACAAACACTGGCAGATGCGATGGTACGGTTTCACGAACAGCTCCCGCAATCTGAAGGGGGAAGCGCAGGCGGTTTTGCAGGCTGCCGCCAAACTCGTCGCTGCGCCTGTTGGAGAGCGGGGACAGAAACTGATGGCATAAATAACCATGCGCGCTATGGACTTCGATGACTTCGAAACCAGCTTCCACGCTGCGCTGAGCGGCAATGCAAAAATCGGCGATCACTTTGTCGAGATCGTTTTTTGTCATCTGGTGCGGAAGAGGATCATCAGCTGCAAAAGGCAGTGCGCTGGGTGCCACGGTTTGCCACCCGCCATTTCCCTCCCCTACACTTTTCCCGCCATTCCAGGGCACGGCGATAGAAGCCTTGCGTCCGGCGTGAGCCAATTGGATACCTGCGACTGCACCTTGGTCTTTGATGAAGCGCGCAATGCGTTGGAGGGCGTTCGCATGAGCCGCGGACCAGATTCCCAAATCCTGCGGCGAGATGCGCCCTTCCGGCGCAACAGCCGTTGCTTCGACCAGCACCAAGCCAGCGCCGCCTGCGGCGCGGCTACCGTAGTGCGCCAGATGCCAATCCGCTGCCATGCCATCTTCGCAGGAGTACTGACACATCGGCGAAACCCAGATGCGGTTTCGAAACTCGATATCACGTAATGCAAATTTTTCAAATAATTTAATCATAGTTCACAACCTCATAGATTTAAGTCTGTTACAGCACCCAGGGATGCCGAAGAAACTGTGTGTGCGTATTTTGCCAATGCTCCGCGCGTGTAGCGCGGCTTCGGTACTTTCCATGTTTCCCGCCGTTGCTTTAATTCAGCAGCCGACACAGCCAGGTTAAGCTGGTGCGTCTCTGCATCAATGGTGATCGCATCGCCATTCTTTATCAGGGCGATTGGGCCGCCCAGATAAGCCTCCGGAGTGATATGCCCAACCACAAACCCGTGACTGCCACCTGAAAATCGGCCGTCAGTTATGAGTGCCACCTCATTGCCAAGACCCTCGCCGATGATTGCAGCTGTTGGCGAAAGCATTTCGCGCATGCCTGGCCCGCCTTTTGGCCCTTCGTAACGAATAACCACAACATGTCCTTTTTTCACTTTGCCTGCGAGGATCGCGCTCAGCGCGGTCTCCTCGCTGTTGAAGACAACTGCTTTGCCTGCAAAGTGCGTACCTTCCTTGCCAGTGAGCTTAGCGACCGCGCCTTCGGGTGCCAGATTACCGCGCAGGATGATCAGATGGCTCTTCGATTTAATGGGGTTATTGAGTGGGCGGATAATTTCCTGCCCAGCCGGATAGGGCACAACATCTGCCAGCGTCTCGGCTAGGGTTTGGCCAGTGACTAAGAGGCACTCGCCGTGCAGAAGGCCAGCATCAAGCAGAGTTTTCATCAGCGGACGAATGCCGCCGATGGCGATCAGTTCGGACATAAGATATTTACCACTGGGCTTGAGATCAGCCAGCACTGGCACACGTTTGCCGATGCGGGTGAAATCATCCAGCGTCAATTTCACTTTGGCAGCGTGCGCAATGGCCAGCAGGTGCAGGACAGCGTTAGTTGATCCTCCCAATGCGATGACAACCGTGATGGCGTTCTCAAAGGCGCGTTTTGTGAGAATATCGAGCGGGCGTAGACCGCTCTTGAGCATATCAACAACACAAGCGCCAGCTCGGCGGCAGTCGTCTTTCTTTGCCTGCGACACCGCGTTCTGCGCTGAGCTGTTTGGTAAGCTCATGCCTAGCGCTTCAATCGCCGAGGCCATGGTGTTCGCCGTATACATGCCGCCGCACGAACCAGGGCCGGGAATAGCGCAGCGTTCAATGGATTGAAGACGCTGATCGTCGATCATACCCGCAGCATGCGCTCCGATGGCTTCAAAAACAGAAACAATGTCGAGCTTACGAGCGTCGCCCTTCACACACCCTGGCAGGATCGTGCCGCCGTATACAAAGACCGATGGCCGGTTTAGCCGCGCCATGGCGATCAGTGAGCCAGGCATATTCTTGTCGCAGCCGCCAATGGCGACGAAGCCGTCCATACCAGCACAACCGACCACTGTCTCAATCGAGTCGGCGATAACCTCGCGCGATACGAGCGAGTATTTCATACCTTCGCTGCCCATCGAAATCCCGTCCGAGACGGTGATGGTATTGAAGATAATCGCCTTGCCGCCAGCCGCATTAGCACCTGCTTCGCATTCAAGCGCCAGCTTGTCGATGTGCATGTTGCAGGGTGTGACGTTGCTCCAGGTTGAGGCAACGCCGATCAGCGGCTTCTGGAAGTCAGCTGGCTTGAAGCCAGTTGGATACAGCATCGCCCGCGCAGCTGCGCGTTCGTCACCGTCCAGCACAACACTCGAATAGGGCCGGAGCGGTTTCAGTTCCATTGTCTTCGATTTAATTGTCTTCATCGTGCCTCCTGTATCTGGTTCAAACTTCAATGAATTCCGTCGCTGTTACTCAATGTTATTCTTTAATCGCCTAAAACCATCTCGGCATACAATCGCTCCGCATCATCCCTGCGGCACAGCTCTGATCCCGCCGTCATGACGGCGGCTGTGCCAGCCGCAACGCCGAAAAGGACGGATTCCCTGAGCGGGATTCCTTGCGCAAGGCTTAAAACAATACCGGCCACCATGCTGTCTCCAGCCCCGACCTTGCTGATAATCGGCACGGTAGGTGACAGAATGTGTTCAGCGAACTTTTCTGAAACCACTAGAGCGCCGGCCGCGCCAAGCGAGATCACTAACACCTCGCAAAGACCGCTTTCGACGATCTTGCGCGCAGCGATCTTGATCTGCGATTCCTCTTTGACCTCCTCGCCGACCAGCTCTCTGAACTCACGAATATTGGGCTTGAGCAGAAACACCCCTTCCTGAAGTGCGGCTTCCAGGGCTTCACCTGAGACATCGATGATCACCTTTGCCCCCCTCCTCTTTGCAACACGCGCAACCTGCGCATAAAAGTCCGGGGGCACACCCGGCGGCAGGCTGCCGCTGGCCACCACATAATCAGGGGCAGGCTTCATGGATGCCAGTTCCTGAATAAACGACGCCCACTCTTCTTTTTGAAGCTGCGGCCCCGGCATCACGAAACGATACTGCTGGCCAGTGGATTCCTCCAAAATTACCATACTTTCCCGATTCAGCCCTTGGATGGGAAACGCCCGGTGGTTCAGTTTTTCTTGGTCCAGAAGCTCTTGAAGCCTTGTTCCGGTCAGGCCGCCAGCTGGATAAAGGAGCAGCGATTCGCCTCCCAGTTTTTTGATGGCCCGCGAGACATTAACTCCACCCCCGCCGGGTTCAAAACGTGGCGCTTTGCAGTACAGTTTTCGCTCGGCCATGACATGGGCAACACTTGCGCTCTTGTCGATTGCCGGATTCAAGGCTATGGTCACAATGGTTTTCATAGGCAGACTTTCTTGTCACAACTTATTTATGTCGAATTATTTTCACTAATATCCCCTGGCAGACTGTCGGACTTCAAAGAAGTCCGACAAACTTTGGAAACAATACAGCAGCTGGTAGTAACAATTATAATAGGCGGGGCAGTGAAAAAAGTCAACCCTCGATCCAGCAGCATTTACGCTGGTCATTAATTCCCGATCTTGCTGTAGTTGCCTACACTATGTTAATATTATGGTTTTTAAAGGAAAGGGTTAAAGAGGTTGGAGTTATGAAACGTTTACCAGTTTTTTTAATGATGGCGCTAGCTGGCTTTTCAGCCTTGGCCCAGTTTGGCAGCTCTCCCTTTAGTGTGCGCCTGGTGGCAGGCGCTAAAGCTGCCGATGGAGTTGAACTCTCGGTGCAGCTGGATATTCCCGCTGAGCATGTTATTTATTACGAGAGCTTTTCTGTTAAGGCGGCGGATAGTTTTAAGCTGGAGCTGATAAAAGCGCTTAAGTTTGAAGAAAAGCCTGATTTGCTGGATCCCGACACCATCGTGAAGGTTTTTGCGCACTCCATAGAGGCAATTTATAAACTCTCTCCAGCAGGCGAGGGTGCGCTTGTTACCATTGCCTATCAAGGGTGCGACAAGGCGACCTGCTTCATGCCAGAGTCGCATCAGTTCCGTTTTAGCCAGGGCAAATTTGAAAAGTATGATGCCGGCGAGCAACCAGCAGTAACCACCGAGGTTGTGACGGCCGCTAACCCCTGGACCAGCGGGATGCAGTTGGAGACAGCGGGCGGTTATATGTCGGCCTCTGATTTTCTCGCGTTCCTGGATAAGGCCGAGGGGCGGGAGGCAGCCGGCACCGCTGGTTTTAAAGGCTTTCTGGATGATCCAGTCTCTTTCCTGCAGAAACACGGAATGGTTCTGACCTTGATTTTGGTCTTGCTGGGCGGCTTACTGCTCAACATGACCCCCTGTGTGTTGCCAATGATTCCGATTAATCTGGCGATCATCGGTGCTGGTGCTGGAACGCGCGCCAAGGGGTTCACACTGGGTTCGGCCTACGGGTTGGGGATTGTGATGGTCTATGGCGGATTGGGCTGGGTGATCCTCAGGAGCGGAATTTTCTTTGGCGCAATTCAAAGTTCACCCTGGTTTAATCTTGTGATCGGAGTTGTTTTTGTTCTGCTGTCACTGGCCCTCTTTGATCTGTTTATCATTGATTTTGCCAGCTTAATCACACCCAAAACAGGCGCGGGACAGAAAAAGGGGATCGCTGCCGCCTTTGGCGCAGGGGCGCTCTCCGCGCTGCTGGCCGGCGCCTGTGTGGCGCCGGTGGTACTTGCCGTGCTGCTGCTGGCTGGCAACCTCTATGGCAAAGGTGTGGTCAGCGCTCAGTTTCTGCCATTTGTGCTTGGCGCGGGCATGGCGCTGCCTTGGCCCTTTGCCGGCGCCGGGCTCTCCATACTGCCCGGACCTGGCATGTGGATGGTGCGGGTCAAGCAGTTCTTCGGCGTTTTCCTGCTGATCTTGGCAGGCTACTACCTGTATCTCGCAGGGAGCGGCTTCTTCCGCGGTAGTGAGGCCCGTGAAGGCTCAATCCTCGCTGGTGACCAGATTGCCTGGGCTGCGAAATTGGAAGAGGCCAAAGCTGCTGGTAAGCCGATTTTCCTTGATTTCTGGGCCACCTGGTGCAAAAATTGCTCGGTCATGGAACAGAAGACCTTCAAGGATGAGGAGGTTGTGAAACGGTTGGAAAACTATATTGTGGTCAAGGTGCAGGCCGAGACCCCTGACAAAAGCCCGGCCAAAGAGATGCTAGCCGCATTTGGTGTGCGCGGCCTGCCCGGCTTTGCGATTTTGAAGGAGCCGGATGGGAAAAGAAACAAGTGATTTTGCAAGGTTTTTTCGATTGGGTCGTGGGAATCGAGGGAATCGATTGATTCGACTCCTTCGACTATGTCGATTCCCTCGAGCCCTAACCCCTAACCCCTCCAGCTCCCTAGCCCCTAGCCCCTAACCTATGACCGACATAATCATAACCGGTGCTTGTCAGCACAACTTGAAAAACATTGACGTGCGCATTCCACGCGACTCCCTGACGGTGATTACCGGGCTGAGCGGCTCGGGCAAGTCTTCGCTGGCTTTTGACACCCTCTACGCTGAAGGTCAGCGACGCTATGTTGAGAGCCTCTCCGCCTATGCGCGCCAATTTCTGGATCAGATGCAGAAGCCGGATGTGAAACACATTGAGGGACTCTCGCCCGCAATCGCGATTGAGCAGCGCACCTCTGGTGGCAATCCCCGTTCAATTGTGGCCACTGTGACGGAGATCCACGACTACCTGCGCCTGCTTTACGGCAACATCGGCAAGGCGCACTGCCCCGAATGTGGTCGGCCGGTCGCCAAGCAGAGCGCGGAGCAGATCGTGGATGCGTTGATGGCGTTGCCCGATAAGACCAAGCTGCTGATCTTCGCCCCTCTGGTGCGCGGTCGTAAAGGTCGGCACGAGGAGGTCTTTGCCGCTGTTCGCAAACAAGGGTTTGTGCGTGTGCGCGTCAATGGTGAGGTCATGGCAGTTGAGGATGTGCCGGCGTTGGACCGCAATAAAGCGCATGTGATCGAGGCTGTGGTCGATCGTCTGACAGTGCGGGCGGATATCCGGGGCCGGCTGACCGACTCGATCGAGTTGGCTTTAAAGCAGGGGAGCGGTATTATTCGTGTTCTGCAAATTGATCAGGAAAAGCGCGAGAAAGAGACTCTATTTTCTGAGAAAAACGCCTGTGCCCCTTGCTCATTGAGTTTTGAGGAGTTGAAGCCGCGCTCATTTTCATTTAACAGCCCTTACGGAGCCTGCCCGGTCTGCCATGGCTTGGGATCACAGCTGGTCTTTGATGAGGATCTGGTGGTGCCAGACAAACATCTCTCGCTCGAGGAGGGGGCTGTTTACCCTTGGCGCAGGGGTGGCTATCGTATGGTGGTCTATTACAAGAAGCTTTTAAAGGCAGTTGCCGCTGTGTATGAAATCGATATGCAAACCCCGTTTGAGGAGCTGCCGCAGAGCTTTCGCGAAATTCTGCTGCATGGCTCTGGTAACGAGCCGGTGCCTCTGCGCCTCTGGATGCGTGGCAAGTGGCACAAGTCTGACAAGCCATTTGAAGGGGTGCTGCCAAGCATGCAGCGCCGCTATGTGGAGAGCGAGATTGATGCAGTGCGCGAAAAACTGCGCAAATTCATGAGCTCGCTGCAATGTCCCTCCTGCCGTGGCAAACGGTTACGCAAGGAGTCGCTGGCCTGCACAGTGGCTGGGCGCAATATTGTAGAGGTCATGGATCTGAGTATCAAGGAGTGCCGCGCGTTTTTTGAGGATATTAAACTGAGTGCGCCTGAAGAGATGATGGTGGTCGAGGTCTTGAAAGAGATACGGCGGCGTCTTAGTTTTCTCTCAGATGTCGGGCTGGATTACATCTCGTTGGCGCGTGAAAGCTCAACCCTCTCCGGCGGCGAGATGCAGCGCATCCGGCTCGCCACGCAGATTGGGTCAGGGCTGGTAGGGGTGCTGTACGTATTGGATGAGCCGACCATTGGATTGCATCCGCGTGACAACGAGCGCTTGATCGAGATGCTGCACCACTTGCAGAAGCGTGGTAACACGGTGGTGGTGGTGGAGCATGATGAGCGGATGATCGAGACCGCTGATTATATTGTTGACCTTGGGCCGGGTGCTGGACGTGAGGGCGGCGAGGTGGTTTATCAGGGGGCGTACAAAGGGTTGCTAAAATGCGAACGCTCTGAGACTGCGGCGTATCTGACTGGCCGCAAGTCGATTGCAGTGCCAGCTGAGCGGGTCATCCCTAACGAGCAGTGGTTAAGTGTGACGGGGGCCTCAGAGAACAATCTCAGAAATATCGATGTCAAGATTCCGCTGGGATGTTTTGTCTGTGTTACCGGTGTCTCCGGCTCCGGCAAATCCACTTTGATCAGCGATATTCTGAAGCGCTATCTTTTTAAGATGATTTACAGATCAACCGAGCGTCCGGGGGCCTTTAAAAAAATCGAGGGGGTCGAGTTTTTAGACAAGGTGATCGAGATCGACCAGAGTCCGATTGGCCGTACGCCGCGCAGCAATCCAGTCACCTACACAGGCGCGTTCAGTCCGATTCGAAAATTGTTCTCAGAGACACCCGCCTCTAAAATGCGCGGGTATAACCTGGGACGATTCAGCTTTAATGTGAAAGGGGGGCGCTGCGAGGTCTGTAAAGGGGATGGGCTGCGGCGTCTGGAGATGCATTTTTTACCGGATGTGTATGTGACCTGTGAGCAGTGCGGTGGCCAGCGTTACAACAAAGAGACCCTTGAGGTGCGTTACGGCGGCAAGAACATCGCCGAGGTGTTGTCCATGACGGTTGATGAGGCCTGCGAGTTTTTTCAGCCCATCCCGGTCATTCACCGCAAGCTCAAGACGTTGGTGGAGGTGGGTCTGGGGTATGTTCAACTGGGGCAGAGCTCCACCACACTTTCGGGCGGTGAGGCTCAGAGAATCAAACTGGCCTCCGAACTTTCCAAGCGGGCCACCGGCAAGACCCTCTATCTGCTGGATGAGCCGACCACCGGACTGCACTTTGCCGATGTGCATAAACTGCTGGGCCTGCTGTTCAAGCTGCGTGAGTCCGGCAACACTGTGGTTGTGATCGAGCACAATCTGGATGTTATTAAAAGTTCGGATTATATCATCGACCTCGGCCCTGGTGGCGGTGATGAGGGCGGCAGAGTAGTGGCCTGCGGACCGCCGGAGAAAATTGCGCGCTCTAAAAAATCCTATACGGGCCAGTTTTTGAAAGTGGTATTATTAACGAAAATTCAATAAACCGAGGCATAGCATCAATGGATTTCAGTGATATTGGCAGTTTTGAAGAGCAAGAGGAGCTTACAGAGCGCGGAAGACGCGGCTGCTTTGGATCTCTGTCGCGTTTGCTTTTGATATTACTTGTGTTTGCAGCGGGCTTGCCCGTTTTGCTGGCATATCTCTTGACCACTGATCTCGGTCGCCACTGGCTGTTGGATCGGGTTAACCGTGCGATTGCTCCGTCGCAGCTGAGCATTGAGGGTTGGCAGTTGGGAGTTTGGAGCCCGGTTATCTTAAGCAACGTGGAACTGAATCTCCCAAAACAGGGCGTTCATCTGATCGCGCCGCAGATTACCTCATCCAAGGGAGTGATAGGGTTGCTCCCCTTGGGAAAATTGAGGCTGGGCGAGATTGAGTTGTTGGAGCCGCGGTTGACAGTCGACTATTCACCAGCTCCAGTTAAACCCCGCAAGCGTGAGCCTGTGGTTGCGAGTAAGGGTGGCGGTTTTAGTTTGCCGATTATTGATGTCGGTGGCCAGCTCTCTGTTAAAAATGGAGTTGTGATCGTTAAAGAACATGGAAATCAGATATTTTTTACCGACCAAATGGAGGGTAAACTGCGGTTGAATTCGATCTGGCAGCCCTTTGGTTTTAAAGTGCAGAGCAGGGCTGGGGCTGGCAGCGTTGATGTGACAGGTGATTTGCGGAGTATACGCAAGCTTTCCAGTGCGGCCGATGCGTCGTATCAAGATAAGGTAGTCTTGCAACTCGAGCATATGGAGCTCGCAGTATTCGCGCCTCTACTAAAGGTGTTTTGCGGACGGGATATCCTACATGCGGGAGTCGTGGAGGGGGCAGTGACCGTTGAACGTACGGGCGCAGTCGGGGTAAAGATCGAAGGCGGCATGCTGGTTGACCAACTGCAGTTGGTGACTGGCGTGGGAGAGTATTCGCCCGCTGGCAATATGGCGCTGATGATTAACGCGCAGGTCGAACAGGGGAGTTGGCTGTTCAAGCGCTTTGATTTCAATTCGCCCTGGATAGCGGCGAAGTTGCATGGCACCCTGCGCAGAGTCACCGACAACCGGCTCGTTGACGGGGAGATCAGCGCGGATGTGGATGTTGATCTGGCTGCGATTGTCCGTGACTTCCGCCATGAGTTGGCGATTGACGACGCTTTAGTGGTTGCACATGGAAGGCTCAAGGGGACTGTAGCAATCTCTGGCAGCAATGACAAGCTGAGGGTGGAGAGCGATCTGGTCACTACGCAGATTGCCATGCGCTACAAGGGGCACCCGATTGTACTTGAACGCAACCCGTCGTTGCGTTTCAAGGCGATTTTCCCGAAAGATCAAATGCCGGAGCTGGAGGAGCTGAAGTTTAACAGCTCCTTTGCCGAGTTGTATGGCAAGGGCACTCTTGCGCAGGGGGTACTGAAAGGGTATGTGGATTTAACCCAGTTTTATAAAGATTTCGGCGGCCTGCTGGGCCGCGATTCACGTCTGGCCGGTGCCGCGCATTTTGATCTTTCCACCAAGTCCACTGGTGATGATGTTGCGTTCAATGGCTTGGTAAAGCTTTCAAAGCTTTCCATGATCTTCGGCGGAGGCGCAAGCTCGGTCAATACAGGCACACTGCGTCTCAATGGGTCAGTGGCAGGGGTCGCGGGCGCGACGAGCTGGGAAGCGCTGACTTTTCGGGATGTTGACTTTGACTTCAGAGTGATGGGAAGCAGCGTGACTGGTCAACTGGCCCGCTATGTTCCGGTTCAGGGAGATGAGAAGCTGCCTGTTCTGCGCGGATGCACCTTGCGCTGTGATGTGGCGATGAACGATGCGGTGAATTTGATGGGTGCTGGCATGACGCGAGAGCAGTTTCAGGCAGCCTCTGGCTGGAAGGGTCGTCTTTTAACTCATTTGGCTGCGGAATCCGCCAATGGAGTTGCCAAGGCGCGCTTCAACGGGGTGGGAACTGATGTTGGCTTTACACTCGCTGATCGATCCGTTATTGAGCCGGATCTGAGTTTTGCGGGCGGCATAACATTCGATTCCCGTCAAAAGTCATTGGTGATCAGCGAAGGGACGCTCAGCTCAAAGGCGGTGCAGGTCTTGATTCCCGCATGTTCTATCTATCTGGCGCAAGGCACTGCAAAAATACGTTTTGATGGTAGCGGGGAGGCGGCGGTTGACTTGGCCCTCCTGTATCCGAGTCTCGCCGGTGCTGAACGTCCGGCGGATGAACAGCTCCGTGGGGATCTGCAACTCAAGGTCAAAGCAGTCAGTGGCGATTCTGGTACAGAGCTGGGGTTCAGCGGGGGAGTGGACAATTTCGCCATGCTGGTTGATAATAAAACCGTCTGGTTTGAACCTACGGCAAAGGTGAGTGGCGATCTGCTGATCGCGAAAGACGGAGCAAGCGCTCAGATAAAAAAATTCCAGCTCGCTTCAAGCCTGGCGGATATCTCGGCTACAGGACGACTGGATCATCTTTGGCAGGGGTGTGCGGCTGATTTGCGGGGAGAACTGGATTTTAAATTCGAAATGCTGGAAAAATTGCTCAAGGTGCGCGGCATTGATGAGTGGCGCATGACAGGTCACAAAAAGAGCGCCTTTCGTCTGAAAGCCCCGCTGGTTGAGGGGGTGGAAGGTTTTTTGCGCAAGGGTGAGTTCAGCTGTAAGGCCCATCTAGCCTCTCTTAATGGGCTGGGTCTGAGTGCGGGTGCGGCTGACATCGCCTTGGATTTAGAAGGGGGGCGGCTGAACTGTCAGTGGCAACCTCCGCTGAATGGCGGACAGGCGAATTTGCAGCCGCAGTTTGACTTTGGTGGCCGTGCGGCTGTTATGTCAATGCCGGCAGGCATCCAGATGCTGCAGGGCGTGCGGGTCAACCAGGAGGTGTTTGACAAGTTGATTGTCAATCTGAACCCTGTGTTTCATGGCAGTCGGGTGCATAAAGGCATGGTTAGTTTAAAGGTGAACAGCTACCGTTCCGGTGGAGATCAAAGGAGCGAGGCACTGTTTCTTGATGCCGAGGTTGCTTTCAACGATTTTGAGATGGAGCTTTCGCCCGCCATGCGGGAGATTTTGTCCATGATTCATGTTAAAAGCTCCACCTACCGCGTGAAACACCTTCCCATGCATGTGATCATCAGAAATGAACGAGTTTATATCGACCCTGTCACAATGGTTTTTTCAGGGCAGCCAATCACCTTCAGCGGCAGTGTGGGGTTTGACTCCACCATCAAATATCTGATTGAGATCCCCATTTCAGAGAGCATCGCCGCGAAAACAGGATTGAAAATCCCGAAAGGCCTGACAGTAAAAGTTCCGGTTGCCGGAACCATTGAAAGCCCGCGACTGGATACATCGGCACTGCAAAATGCTGTAGGAGATTTTATCAAGAAGGCTATTGGGGAAGAGACCATGCGTGGGGTAAATGATTTCTTGCAGCAGCTGAAAGACGAGCTGCGTAAGTAGCTCCGTTAAACACTTCAACCTTTTCACCTCTTTCAACCATTTTTCGTATATTACACAAACTCAAGTTTGGGTACTACGGAAAGCGGCTTTAGTGTGTGATTGCAAATTATTTGCCGCAATAGTTTGCGAGTGCTTGACTATTGCAATTAATGATTGGTAGAATATATTATTTATTAAGAGTATAAATAGATTCAAGGGCAGAAGGATTGTTTTCCGCCTGTATCTAAGGTTAAAGTATTTTCAGGGAGTATTCATGAACAGTGTAATTATTGTCGCGGCTGGGAGAAGCCAGCGGATGGGAACTAACACAGACAAGGCGTTTTTAAGTCTGGGGGCCAAACCAGTGGTAGCTTGGTCGCTGCTTGCCTTTGAACAGTGTTTGGAGATCGACCGGATCATACTCGTGATTCGCAAAGAGCAGACGGTTGCAGCCAAGACTTTGGCTCAGATGTTTGGTATCTCTAAGTTACAAAGCGTGGTGACTGGTGGTGCTAACCGTCAGGACTCTGTTTTAAACGGCATGAAGGAGCTAGATCCAGAAACGCGCTATGTCTGCATTCATGATGGCGCTCGTCCCTGTGTTCGCCCTGAGTTGATTGAAGCCACGCTGAGATGCGCTAAGCGTCACGGCAACGGCATTGCCGCCAGCAGGGTTTGGGACACAGTCAAATATGTCGAGCGTGGATCAACCGTTGATCACACGGTGGACCGCTCAAAGCTTTGGACAGTGCAGACCCCGCAGACCTTTAATATTGCTCTTTTGACAAAAGCTTACGCTGAGGTGAAAAAGAAGAAGGCCACGGTGACGGATGATGCCAGTGCCGTTGAGCTCCTAGGCGAGCCGGTCCGTTTGGTTGAGTGGGTTCATCCCAACATCAAAATAACCACCGCAGATGATCTTCCGCTGGCAGCCGCCGCGCTGCGGATCTCTTAATTTGTGCTTTTCGTAAGTTTGTCGATTCTATAATTTAAAGGGGACGAACACCGGAGATGATTGAGAAGAAGTATGCGATTCTAGGGGATATTCACGGCAATATTGACGCTTTGAACGCGGTTGTAGAAGATGCCCGCAAAAGAGGGGTGACGGATTTTGCCAGTGTTGGTGATGTGGTTGGATATAATGCCTGCCCAGTTGAGTGCATTAAGGTCGTGCGTGACCTTGGATGCGTCACAGTGCGTGGCAATCATGATCACTATTGCTCTTATGATGAGAGTCTGGATGATTTTCAGCCGCTGGCTGCGAGTGTGATCGCATGGACTAGACGTCAATTGAACGAGGAGTGCGTGAAGTGGCTCCATGACCTGCCTTACAGCAAGTCTTTCGGAGGTTTCACGGTTGTTCACAGCACGCTGGACATGCCTGAAAACTGGGGCTATGTCTTTGACACACTAGCGGCCGAGGCGCACTTCAATTATCAGACGCTGGCCCTCTGCTTTCATGGGCATACCCATGTTCCCATGATTTACAAAAAAGAGCATGACTCCATCATGCGGGTGGAACCCTGCAAGGTGAAAGTCTCTTTTGGCGCCAAGTATTTTATCAATGTCGGTAGTGTGGGCCAGCCGCGGAATAATGATCCTCGAAGCACTTATGTTATCTATTCAACTAAAACGCGTGAGCTTGAATTTGCGCGGGTTGAGTATGATGTCGATCAAGCGATTGATCGTAACCGCAAGGCCGGTTTGCCGGACAGGTTGTCGTTAAGATTAAAGCAGGGACGTTAATCTTGTTTCGCGATTGCATCCCTCTTACAAGGTTTATATCTGATGTTGCGTAAACAGGTGCCTAGAATTTGCTGCTTTATCGCGGTTTTTTCCTCTCTGATTTCGGCGCTTTTGCTCTATACCTTCAGCACTCTGTTCGGAAATCTCAATCAGGATGAGGGATGGTATCTATACGCGGCCAAGAGTGCTGCCATCGGTCTGCGCCCTTATCAAGATTTTTTCTACACCCAGGCCCCGCTGATGCCTTGGATTTACGGTGCATTTGAAGGGGTGTGGGGACGGTTCGGTGTGCTTGGGGGGCGTGTTTTTACGGCAATAATTGGATTTCTTGCATCGCTTTGCATAGCAGGGATGGCCGCTCGCTCTGTACCTCAAAAGCGCTCACGCGAGGCGGCTTTGATCGCATTCGCGCTGGTCGCCTGCAATCTTTACCATGTTTACTTTACAACGATCCCTAAAACATACGCGCTGGCATCCTTTTTTCTGAGCGCGGGATATTTTCTGCTGACCCTCTGCTTTTTCCGTGAACGCCACAGTTACTCCCGCCTCGCGCGCATGTGGGCGCTGCCAGCTGGCATTCTGATTGCGCTGGCCACAGGTGTGCGCATTTCAATGGGTGTTGTGTTGCCTGTGACAACCCTGCTCCTGTTCTTCAGTTTTCGCAGAAGCGGCAGCGCGTTTTTCTGGTTCGCGCTTGGTGGATTGATTGGGCTGCTGGTTGTTTTCGCCCCTGTTTATCTTTATGCCAAAGATGAGTTTATTTTCAGTCAAAGCTTTCATGTGTCTAGAGGCGGGTATGACCTCTTTCTGATCGCAGGTTCGCTCTCACGCTTGGTGCGTGCCTACCTGACACAGTTTGTGCTGCTGGGCGGACTATTGCTACGCGCACTCTTTCTGGGGATTAAAGCGGTCGACTCTGACATGGAGGAAGACAGTGGCCCGATCTACCATGGTGGGATCTGGCCTTTGATCTGGTTTTTATCATTCCTGGCTGCCTTTGGGTTTCAGCTCATGAGCCCGCACCCTTACGATGATTATCAGGTGCCTGTCATGGGCCTGCTCAGTGCTGCCCTCGCGGTTTGGCTGGTTAAGTCAATACCGCTTAGGACGCATTGCTCTGTGGTCACGCTGGGGTTGATCCTGATGGTGAACCTGTGCAGCTTTGCTTCGCCCCTGATTCAGGAGTGGTTTACCGAAGGGCAGGACCGCTTCTGGGTGCTGCCAAAAAAACAGCCGGATATCGCTGAGCTACAGGCAGTGGCGCGCGATGTCATTGCTCTGCTGGATAACACGAAAACCATCTTGACCCAGGATCTGTATCTTGCGGTTGAGGCCGATCTACGGGTTCCTTCTGGGCTGGAGATGGGCCCGTTCGGTTACTTTCCTGATTTAAGCGATGAGGATGCCGCAAAGTATCACGTGCTTAACCGTCAAGGCATGCGCCAGCTGCTTGCCGCAGCACCTTGCGAGGTGGCCGCTTTCAGCGGATACGGACTTGCCATCCAGGCGCCTGTTATGGATCGGGTGCCGCACAAGGAGTATCAGGGGCTGATGCGCGAATTGAGCCTGAATTATGATTTTGTGCAGGAGATACCCGCATTTGGGCAGCATAATACACTTTTGCAGATATTAAAGCGCCGTAAAGCGATTGCAGAATAATGGGAAATCTATTAAATAAAATTAAAGGGCCAATGGATGTGAGGCCATTGAGTATTGATCAGCTTCCAGCTCTGGCTGAGGAGCTGCGTGAAAAAATCATCGCCACTGTCAGCCGCAATGGCGGGCATCTGGCCTCAAATCTCGGCGCAGTTGAACTGACGATTGCACTGCTGCGGATCTTCTCGCCACCAACCGACAAGGTGATCTGGGATGTCGGACACCAGGCCTACGCCTGGAAGCTGCTCACAGGTCGCGCCGACCGTTTCGACACCCTGCGGCTCTATCAAGGGATATCGGGTTTTCCCAAGCCTTGCGAGAGCAACTGTGACTCCTTTGTGGCAGGCCATGCTGGAACCGCTCTCTCAGTCGCGCTGGGTTTCGCCGCTGCCCGCGATCTAAAAAAAACCAAGGAGGCGGTGATTGCTGTGATCGGCGACGCTGCCATGGCCAATGGAATCTCGTTTGAGGCCTTGAATAACCTTGAGGAGGTGGGCAGTAAGGTGATCGTAATTCTTAACGACAACGAGATGTCTATCTCTGAGAGCGTTGGCGCTCTCTCCCGCCGCCTGGGAAATTTACTCACCGATGTGCGCTACAACCGCATCAAAGCCGCCGCTGAACAGGCTGGTCACAAGTTGCGTATGACCTTTCTGCGCCGGACCTATCACCGGCTGGAGCAGGCCATCAAAAGTATCTGGCTTAAAAACGCGTTTTTTGAGGAGTTCGGCCTACGCTATATTGGCCCGATTGACGGACATGATATGCGGGCTCTGGAGCGCGCTCTGCGTTCAGCGGATGAGTTCAAAGGCCCAGTCCTGCTGCACGTGGCCACCCAGAAGGGGCGCGGTTTCAAACCCTCCGAGCAGCTGCCGCACGCCTGGCACGGGGTCGGCCCCTTTGACCTGGATAAGGTCTTGGCCGCAACTCAGAGAAATGCGCCTGCCAAAATGAATTACTCGACGGCTTGCGGAACTCTCCTGACAACCATGGCCGAGCAGAATGAATCGATCCTGGCCATCACCGCGGCGATGGTCGAAGGAACCGGACTGCTGGAGTTCAGCCGGAAATTCCCCGCGCGATTTTTTGATGTTGGTATTTGTGAGACGCATGCCGTGGTCTTTGCCGCTGGGTTGGCAGCGTGCGGATTCCGTCCAGTTTTCGCGGTTTACTCCACCTTCTTGCAACGGACGCTGGATTGTATAATGCACGATGTCGCGCTGCAGAACCTCCCGGTCTTGTTATGCGTGGATCGCGCCGGCATTGTTGGCAGCGATGGCCCCACTCATCACGGTGTCTTTGATATTCCCATGCTGCGCTGTCTGCCAAATCTTGTGATCATGCAGCCCGCTGATTATCTGGAGCTGAAGGCAATGCTGCAAACCGCCTTAGCCCATCATGGGCCGGTGGTAATACGCTACCCCCGCGGCGGCAGCCACGAGGTTGATCTCAACTGCTGTGTTGAAAATCTTGAGATCGGCAAAGCAACCGTTATCCGCGAGCCAAATGAGGGTGCGACAAGTGTGACCTGGTTCTGGTCTTTTGGCGACATGCTGCCCGTGGCAGAGGGCGCGGCTGATCAATTGATCCAGGCTGGCCGTCCAGCAGGGGTTGTGAACGCGCGCTTCATTAAACCGATTGACAGCGGGCTTTTAAAAGTCCAGGCAGCGGCAGGCACCGCCCGATTTGTGACAATTGAAAATGGTGCGCTGGCAGGGGGCTTCGGCTCTGCAGTGCGCGAGGCGCTGGCTGAGTTGCGGCTGGAGGTTCCAGTGCACTCGTTTGGTTGGAGTGACGCTTTTGTGGAGCAGGGCTCAATTGATGAGCTGCTGCGTGACGGCGGTTTGACCGCTGATGCAATATTTCAAGATTTAATGGGGAGTTGATACATGCGGCGTTTAATTTTGGATCGCTCCTGCTCCTGCACGGGTTTTGCCTTTGCGCAGGAGGAGCGGGTGATCTGTAAAAAACTGTGGGAGGGCAAGGCCGCGCGTTCGCCAGCATGGCTGGCCGAAATGGCGGATGTGATGCGCGCCTACAGCTGCCGCGTGGATGAGGTCGATGAGTTTGTGTGCGCTATCGGACCGGGCTCGTTTTCCGGAATACGCGCCGCGCTGGCCGCATGTGCGGGGATGGCCCTGCCCGGACGCAATCCTGTGCTGGGGATCTCCAGCGCGGCGGCGCTGGCATTTGAGTATGCGGGCGGGAATTACGCAGCGGTGACTGTGATTGGCGATGCCCGGCGCTCAAGTCTCTGGTCTGTTTCGTATCAGCTGAGCCAAGACGCACTTGAACTCAAGCTTTTCACCAGTGCGCCAATTTCCAACACCGCCGGGGACTTTGAATTGCTGACCGCCGAGCAACTTGAGCGGCGGATACCCGCCGAGACCTTGATCCTCTCGCCGGACTGGGACAGGGTGGGTGATTTGTTAATGGAGCGGTTCCCAATAGAACGGTTGGTGACAAAGCAGGTCTCGCCTGATCTGGATGTGCTGGCGCGGATGGCGCATAGGATGCCAGCACTCTGTCGCCCAGAACCGCTGCCGATTTATCTGCACCCAGCAGTGGTGGTGAAAGCATGATGCAAATGAGGGTGATATTTCTTCTGGCTTCTTTTTTAAGCATGGTCTCTCTGGCGGAGAGGGCGACTTTCTGCCGGATGCTGGAACGCGTGGCAAGCATGGACCCATCCCAGGCAGCCTCGGTTTATTCCTCGCAGGCGGTGCAGATGTGCTATGAAACCCTGCTGGAGTTCGATTACCATGCCCGGCCCTACCGCTTGATCCCAGCGCTGGCGCAGTCGCTGCCAGAGATCAATTCCAATGCGCTGGTCTATGTTTTTCGCATCAATCCCAACGCCTGTTTTCAAGCAGACCGCTGCTTTGGCACTGATTCCAGTGGTGTTCTCAAGGGGCGTTCGGTCGTGGCCGAGGATCTGATCTACTCCCTGAAGCGGCTGGCTGATCGGAAAGTCTCCTCACCTGGGTCGTGGCTGGTTGACGACACCATCAAAGGCATGCGGGCCTTTGTGGATGCCTCTATGGGGAGCACCCCAACAGATTACTCCATGGATATCGCCGGACTGAAAGCCTTGGACGCGCATACGCTGCAAATTGAATTAACACAGCCTAAGCAGCAGTTTATCTGGTATTTCGCCATGGGCTATACTGCGGCGGTCCCACGTGAGGCGGTGGATTATTATGGGGCAAGTTTTGGCAATCACGCGGTTGGCACCGGTGCCTTTCAGCTCGAAAGCTGGCAGCGCAACCATCAGATGAGTTTTGTTCGAAAAGAGAGTTGGCGCGGCTGGCGCGCTGGCGCAGCGGCGTTTGATACCGCTGGGGAGATGGCACCTTTTGATCGTGTGGTTTTTAGGGTGATTGAGGATGTCTCAACCCAGTGGCTCTGCTTTCTCTCAGGCGAACTGGATTTTCTAGGCAGCATCACCCGTGATAACTGGGATGTGGTGGTCAATGCCGATGGCGAGCTGGATGAATCGCTGCGTGATCGCGGCATCAAGATCTCCAGCATTCTCGCCATGGAGGTTTATTATATTGGTCTGAACATGGATGACCCGGTTCTCGGTGGCAACCGCAAGCTGCGCCAGGCTTTGAACTGCGCCTTTGACAGCGACCGCTGGGTGCGCTTCTTCAATAATCGGACGCTGCCCTGTGATGGCCCAGTGCCGCCAGGCATAGCTGGCCGTTTGGAAACTCCCTTTGCCTACCAGTTTAACCTTGAAAAAGCGCGGCAACTCCTAGCCGAGGCTGGTTACCCCGATGGAGTTGACCCTAAAACAGGTAAACGCCTAGTTTTGACGCTGGATCTGGGGCGCACCTCGCAGGAGATCAGAGAGTCGACTGAATTGATGGTCTCTTTCTACGATAAGGTCGGCATTTCACTGCAGCCGCATTTCCACAACTGGCCGGTTTTTTTGCAGCGTATCTCCAACCGCCAAAGCCAGATGTTCAATATCGGTTGGGTTGGCGACTACCCTGACGCAGAGAACTTTATGCAAATGTTTTACGCGAAAAATGTCTCGCCCGGGCCCAACCGCACCAATTATGTCAACCCAGAGTTGGACCGGCTCTATGAACAGGCTGGGCGCACTACAGATGAGTTCCAACGCAACCGCATCTGGGAGGCGGCGCAAGAGATCGTCCGTGAGGAGTGCCCTTGGATTTTTGTCAACTATCGCAAGACCTATACTTTGTGCAATGACCGGCTGTTCAATTGTCAGCCAACCGATTTTCCCTACGGAGTTGAAAAATATTACCGCCGCCGTAGAGCAGTCGTTGAATAAGAAACTCTTTTGATCTCTGCCCTCCGACCTCTGCCATTCGACCTTTGCCCCCAAGGCTTCTACTCCGCCAAGTGCTTCCGTTCAATCCAGCCGCGCTGACTGGCTGATTCGACCCTGACCCACCCTTCGGCACTCTCCAGTGCCCGAACCTTGGTGGTGGCACTCAGTTTCATGATAACAGGTGATCTGATGGATGGGGCCAGATAAACCGGGGTTGTCTGTTGCAGCGCAATTTGAACCTCCGGCTCATGACGGGCGGCTTTGAAGGCCGCAACCGCGCCGGTTGCTAAGATGAGAATTACCGCGGCGGTTGCCAACCATTTGTGAACCTTGCTCAGCACCAGAAAAATGAAAGAGGCCACCAGAGTAAAGAGGCAGCCTACAATGGCGGGCAGTATCTGACGGAACAACTCGTTTACCTCATGGATGTTGATTGAGGCTGTTGGTGTAAGTGTTGCAACTGGATCACGTTCGGTTGAGATGACCTTGATCTGATTGGTGGCAATGTTTTTCTCCGTAGTTAAAAAATTCAGCTTGAACTGAGGGGAGCTGGAGGTTTCATACTTTTCGCTCTGTGGGTTGAAATAGTTGAAGCGGGCCGCACCGATTGCGAGCGCATTGGTTGTGAGGGGTATGATCACCTGTTCAGTGGTGATGCGATGATCCTGTCGCAGGCACTCTTTGGCTGGATAAGACTTGAACTCTTTGGAGAGCAGCGGGGGGGGCACGGGGGCGTTATTAAGCCAACCCTGCCCGATTAGCTCCTGCTTGAGCGTGATGATATCACCAGGGTGTACCTGAGTTTTTGACAGTGTGCCCTGCAGTTTGAAGGTGCCGATTGCCCCGCTGAAATCCGCTGGGCGTCCGCGCTGCGGCAGCTCTTGAATGGTCAGCTTGAACGGCGCAAAGCGCAGCTGACCCTGAGATGAGCTGGAGAATGAGAAAAAACTGCGCGAGCGTCGCAGCACGACATTACAGCTTAAAACTGGGCTGAATTGCTGGGAGACGCTTTTATGACAGCGCGCACGAGCGTGGAAGCTGAGAATATCGGCTGCCTGGCCTTCGCTGGTTTGGTGGCTACGGCGTCCTCCCTGCTCAAGCTGGCCTAGGGTGATAAAGGATGGATCATTCGGAAACCCTTGAATGCGGATATTGTCGATCTCCTGTCCTGGTGTGATCTCCACCTCAATGAAGATCTCAAATGGCTGGTTGACATATATCTTCTCGGGGCTAGTGTAAATTCGGCCCGAGATCAACTCGCCCGCGACCAGATAGATCGGTAAGAGGCTGAGAAGAAAAACTTTCAGGATCGATGGCCTCATTGACGCTCCTCCGCATTTGCGATAACAGTGCTTGAAAACTTAGCTGAGGCCCAAAGGGATTCGCTATGCTTCTCTTGCAGCAGGGTGAAGGCCGCCGAGCTGGAGAAAATTAAACAAATGAGGGCTCCGGTCATCATGCAGGTCTCAGAAAGGGTTAAAACCAACTGCAAGGAGCCAGCCAGCGAGCGCTTGCGGAACCGATAGAGCAGGATGCCAACCCAGAGCAGGGACCAGCCAGCGAGTGCAATGGTGATCCGCGCCCGGGCCGGGATGCCATAGTGCCAGAAGAAAGCGGTGCGGTACCAAGGTAGCTCCACGACCGCTCGCTCTGCCTGGCGCGCCATGATTGCGAGCAGCCCCTTTTTGATCTCTGGTGTTGTGCCGCTGTAAAGCTCCGCGCGCTTAAATGCGGCGCGCGCATGCGGAAAGTCACCACCCATTGTCAGCGCCACACCGAGATTGTTAAGCAGCGGAGCGTTGACCACCCCATCCCGCAGCAGACGGTGGTAGCTCTCGGCGGCCTTGAGATAATCGCCGGGATCCTCCGCATGAATGACCTGCGTGTTGGCCTGATCCCAGATAAACCGATTGACATCACTCTGTGCGTCGGCTGAGCAGGTGCAAAAAATAGCGAGCAGAGTGCAGAGCGCAGAGCGCAGAGGGGCAAGCCGAAGCATGGAGAAGCGCTTGCTGCCGAGCAGGAGCTCGGCGTTTCCAGGGGGTGAGCAAAGTTTAATGGTCGGAAAGTTTTTCATACCTTTGTCTCCTCTGGGCTTGGTGGGGAGTGTCGCAGCGCAGCATCAATGGCTTTCAAAGAGGCAATGCAATCGCTCCGCATATGATCGCGTAGCGCCTCTTCGCCGGGTTTATACATGGCCTCATCCAGTCTGGCGATTAGCTGGCTGAATGCATCGCATTCGGCGCGAGGGAGATGACTGTTGCGCAGCACTGTTTCAATTTCGCTGCCTGTCAGGCTCTGTCCAGTCGCATCCAGACGCTGAGAGAGGTAGGAGCGTACAGCTTGCGCTAATTCGGCGGTGCTCTGTGCATGGCGGATGGTGCGCAACGCTGTTGCAAGAGCGCCGGATTTGACACGCCGGGCATTGAGGAATTTGATCACTCTCACCAGCGGGCGGAGCAGCGCAAACAGCAGTCTTAGCAGAGGCATTCCCAGCAGGAGCGGCAGCAGAAGCTTCATCTCAGGAATTAACGCGCTGGTTTTGACACCTTCCGGAGTTAATGTTATGCCGCATGGCATGGGTATGGCTTTGCGCACCTCGATCACACCGCCACCAGCTGGGTCTTCCATTGAGGCCACCTGGGTGGTGGCTTCGGCCTGAACTGGCAGTGGCGCGGTGGTGATGGTTTTATAGGCCCGTGTATCTGAATCGTAATAGGCGATTTTTATCGGTGGAAATTCCAGGGTGCCTGCCACAGTTGGCCGTACGCGGTAGGTGAAACGTTTGCCTTTGGGTAGGGTCTCGGTTTTGACGTTTTCGTCGTAGATCCTGAAATTCTGCGTGAGATCTGGTTGCAGGCCCAGTGCCGGGGTGCGAAGATTGGTGATGCTGATATCGCCTGTGACCTCCAGTGTCAGAGTGAGAGGGTCGCCGACCTTGCAGAGGGTTGTGTCGAATTGGGCGGTGGCCTGCATGTTCCTGCCGACAGAGCCGATAAAATACTCTGGCCGACCTTGATCAGGCGGTGGTGTGACGCGCACGGTGACAGCACCGCCGATGGCGTAGATATCTTCAAAGACGGCTTCGCGTTGCGCTGTCACATTTGAGATCACCTGGCCCTTGAACGTGACAGGTCCGAAGGTGTGCTCACCCTCGCCAGTGGCGGTGTAATTCAGTTTAAGTTTGTATTCGCGGTAGTGCTTGCCATTAATCTCAACCTTTGTGTGGGGGAGGCGGAAACGGATCAGTCGCGGTTCAAATGGGTCGCTGTTAAAGAACGAGCCAAAGCCCATACCACGGGATTTGTAGTTGTTAATTGCGAAAGCGGGTTCACGCCCGCTCTGGTCAATCAGGGAGTTGAGGATCGGATTGAGGTCAGGCGCGACGAGGGTGTTTTTGGTCTCTCTGATCTCAAGAAAGTCGGCTGTGATCTGGGGCAGGTTGTTCGCATGAATTGGCTCATTGCTTTGTCCATATGGCTCAGGCAGCTCCT
This sequence comes from Kiritimatiellia bacterium, assembly GCA_041673345.1. Lineage (GTDB taxonomy): Bacteria > Verrucomicrobiota > Kiritimatiellia > RFP12 > UBA1067 > M55B167. The sequence continues at coordinate 48,073 of JBAYXX010000002.1, read as the reverse complement.
GGACTGCAACCGAGAGCGTGATGCTGAAAGGCTCTTCAACCAGCACCGACTCAGAGGAGGCTTTGACTGTGACAAGCACACGCTCCTGTTTTTCAACACCTTTCACCTGCACCTCAACACCGTTGTGCCTGCTTGGTGAACCAGCGACAACGACAATCACCGGACCGGTTTTATAGCTGCCTTTGTTTTTGGGCTTGATGGCGTACGAGAAAACCCTGCCCCTGAAAACATTGCGGGTCATCCGTCCGTTAATGATCTGTATGGATGAACGGCTGTTGCTATGCGAACCAAGCAGCTGGATCTCAGCTGGATCACTGCTGGCGAAATCCGGCGGCTCAATCTCCGCGTCAGCTCCGTTGACCGAAAGTGTCAGGTTAAAGCTCTCGCCCTGATAGATGGAGCTGCGGCTTGATGTTACCTCCAGCGCGACCGCGCCTTGCAGCGCAATTGGAAGCAGCATCAAAGCTGCAGCAATGTATATGAGTTTATTGAACATCTACCAGTCTCTCTCGGACGGCAGCATCGGCAGGTTGCGGATCTGTTTCTTTTTATCCTCTTCGTGTTCTTTCTCGCGCTCCAAGGCGCGTCGCAGGAGTTCCTGTACATCCTCGGGCGGCTTCTCCTGCTTCTCTTCAGGTTCAGGCTTTTGCTCCTCCTCTTTTTGCTCTGGCTTCTGCTCTTGCGGCTGTTGCTCCTGATCCTGCTTTTGTTCCTGTTGCTGCTGTTGTTGTTGGCTGCTGTCCTGCGGGTTTTTGGGGAGTTTTTCGCGGATCTCCAGCAGTTCCTTATGTGCCTGTACTTGGAGGGGCCTGGCTTCGGGGGCGGGGAGTTTCTTCTCAATAATTTCGACTTGTAGTTTGGCTACATGGGCGGCTAGTTCCTCAATCTCTGCTTTATCTTCAGCTGTGAAAGGCGGCATGTTGGTATCGGACTGTGCCTGCTGCATATATTGATCCGCCCACTGCGGGAAGCGCTGGATGAAGATCGAGGTCAGCTCCTGGGCCTCCCTCTGCGAGTCACGTGTTTCCAGATAGCGGCGGTTGATCTTAGCGAGGGTGTTGCTCTGGCAGATGATGGCCTCATCAATCACAGTGTTGGGGGGAGTTACCATTTTCCAGAAGTTGTACAGCAGCGGTTCGACCTGCGCCGATTCCTGGGCTGCCTCGGGCAGAAGATCTTCAAATGCGGTGGTGATGCCCGCCATGCTGTCGCGTCCCAGTTCGATCTGCCCATTGAGCATGGCTTGCTCCTGTTGATTGGTAACTGCCTGCAGCAGCTGTTGTTTTAATGGAATCCATAGATCCGCGTTTTTTTTCTGGCGTTGAGCCAGTGCTTCCGATTTTTCAATCAGAATTGGCGCATTGTTGGTGAAGGTGGTGTAGCCCTCATCCATGATCGCGCGCTGTTCGGCTAGCATAGTGTCAAGTAATTGGTCAGGCTGACTCTGCCCGTGCTCTTTCATGACCTCGGCGATATGGGCATTGACGCGCAGCTCTTGGAGTGGATCAATGGCGCGAGTCAGGTTGCGGTTGCGGCGCTCATCCTCGGGTGTTTCGCATAGCGAGCGCTGGAAGCTCTTGGCAGCTTCCTCCATCTGCTTGAGTTTGGCGGCGGGATCTTCCGCACTGCTCTCGGTGTGCGCCTGATCATAGAGAATTTTACCCAGTAATTCGCCGGCTCGCGCTCCGATTGCCTTTGAGTTGAGCAGCGAGCGCAGGGTGCTGCAGGCGTTGGTGGTGTCGCCATCCTGATACCAGGCGCAGGCGGCATTGTAGCGGTAGCGCTCAGCCTCCTCCAGTTGCGCACCACGCGCGGCGGAGAGGAAGCCTTCGGCGGCTTTTGAATAATCACCGCGCTTCAGCCAGCTCTGCGCCTGCCGCGCGCCAGCTCGCCCAGGCTCGACCACTACCGATTCTTTTTTTTCGATGGTTGGAGCTGGCGTGGCGGCCTCAGCGGTTAGATTGGTTGTGGCAGGCAGCGTGAGAGCCGGTAGCAGAGAAAGCGCCAAGGCAAACATAGTGGTCGCTGCAGCAACGCGCTGATTTCGCTTATGCGTGCCGTGCAAGCGTCCGCGGCTGAACCAGGCTGCCAGTAAAAGCAAGAGGATCGAGGGTAGGAGAAAAAGCTGGTAGCGCTCTTGATAGCGGTTTTCAATCACCTCCTGCTGCTCTTTGGCTGCGATCGGCTCCAGATGGCGGCGGTAGATCGCGCCTAGTGTGGTGTGGGCGGTACCGGCAGTGCCCAGCGGAATGTAACGTCCATTGGAAGCGTTGGCAATGGCGGTCAGGGTTTGCTCCATCAGTTTGGTGGTCACAGCCTGGCCTTTGAATTTGACGACACCGGAGTTGTCCTCCATCGGGATCGTGGTGCCAGACGGATCACCAATGCCGACTGTGAAAATGGGAACACCGCGCTTGCCTGCCTCAGCCGCTGCAGCCAAGGCGCCGCCAGCCAGATCATCGCCGTCGGAGATCAGCAGGATGGCGTTGTATTCATCGAGCGCATGATCCAAGGCCTCCAAAGACTTTCGAATCGCATCGCCCAGATTGGTCTCGCCGCGGGGTGCGGAGTCGATGGAAACACCGTCGAGCGCCTGGCGCAGAAATGTGTAATCGGTTGTCAGCGGACAGATAATGTTGGCCATTTTGCGGAAGGCAAGCAGTGCTGCGCGGTCGCCCTGCAGCTCCTCGATCAGATCGATTATATCGGTTTTCGCCCGTTCCAGCCGGTTGGGGTGAACATCGTTGGCCAGCATGGAGCGTGAGACATCCAATGCAATCACCAGATTGCGTCCACGGGTGAAGACTTTTTCATCTTTCTGGCCCCACTGCGGACGGGCGGCGGCAAAGAGCAGCAAGGTGAGAGCACTCATCACCAGCACAAACTGAACATAGAACTGCGACTGGTGGTTGACTGGCATCAGCTTGCTCTGCAGTGCCGGCGCAATCAGATTCGAGAGCGCACTCTGTGAACGCCGGTAGAGCCAGAGCCAGATCGCCCCGATCACAGGCATCGCTGTTAAAAGTAGTAGCAACCATGGATATACAAAACGCATTGTTTTCTGTCCTTTGTTTTCTTTTATCGTCTCTTCCGCCGACCTCTGTATTTCGGGGTCGGAGTCGGTCTCGGTATCGGTATCGATTACCGCAACCACATTGTGCACGTCTTGCGTAACACGCTATCGTCTTCCGCCCTCACTCGGTATCGATTCCCGAAGCATCATACTGAGCCTGCTCCTCGTGCACAATATATCCACGTTGCCCCAGTTTTGTGAGCATCGCCACAATCCGGTCAAGCAAAGCCTTACTGCTTTGGTTTTCTTCGGCGGTCATCGCACCGCAGACCTGCAAAACGTCCTGCGCCGCTCCGCACTCAAGTGCTGAGCCTCTCGCGATCTCAAAGTACCGCCGTCGATCACCGTCGATCACCGTCGGTGGCTTTGCCATTGCCCTCTGCGATATTAAGCGGGATGGCCTGGGAAGCACGCAGCAGCTGGTCTTTTGCATTGCGATGACCTTTCAAGCCCTCACAGTAGTGATAAGCCCAACCAACATATTCGATGGCGGCGCGATATACATCAAGTTTCTCGTGGTTGAATCCCATGCTTCATCCTTCCGCAGTTTCGATACCTTCTGCGCAATCAAGTCACTCCCGCCCTCACTCGGGGTCGTGGTCGTGGTCGATTCCCGTTTCTTCGCAGTTTCGATACCGATACCGATACCGACCCCGACTCCGATTCTTAACGATTTCGTCATGCGGCAGTTTCAAACCTTAAACGCTCAAACCTTAAACCCTAAACCCCCAAACCCCTCATAACATCCGGCGTGTGAGGTGCATATTCAGTGTCAGGGCGCAGGCGGTCATCAGCGCGCCCCAAAGCAGCAGCGCGGCAAAGTGTTCATCATAGCGTTCATGCACCTGGCGCTCAATTCGTGTTGTTTCGAGCGAGCTGATCTCCTCCAGCGCGGTTTGCAGGCCAGCGTTGTCGCGCACACCAAAGTAGCGCCCGCCGGTTTTGGCGGCAATAGACTTGAGCTGGCTTTCATCAAAGGACATGTCAGCGTAGTTGATGACCTCACGACCCAGCATGTCGCGGGTTTTAAAGGGGGCGCGGTTATTGGAGCCAACACCAATGGTGTAAACTTTGATGTTCATCTTGGCTGCGGCGTCGGCGGCTTGCTCGGGGGTGATAATGCCAGTGTTGGATTCGCCGTCGGAGAGCAGAATGATAATGCGGGTTTTTGGCTCAGCATCCACCAGCCGCGCGACACCGGTTGCCAGGCCATCCCCGATCGCGGTCAGTGTCTCCTCCTGATCAATCACACGCCCGCTCTCATCCACCCGGTTGCGTGGAATCTCGACCCCTTTGAGAACATGGGCTAAGGCGCGGTGGTCAGCGGTTAGTGGGGCGCGGGTGGAGGCGTAGCCTCCGAAGGTGACCAACCCGATCAGGTCATCCGGACGGGCATCCACAAATGTGATGAACATCTCTTTAACAGCATCCAACCTTGTTTTCGTGAAGGTGCCTTTTGGGGAGAGGTCGAGGGCCTCCATTGAGCCGGATACATCCACCACCATTTCAATGGCGATCGCGTCGATTGTCCGGTTGAGACGGGAGAGGGTGGTGCGCGGACGCGCGGCGGCAATGATCATCAGCAGGGTGCCGACTAGAAAGAGCAGTGGCAGCAGGCGCGCGATTGCCACGCGCCAGCCAGCGGTTTTCAGCGGCAGACGCGACGCGGCGGCAAATAAAACTCCGGCTTTACGCCCTGAGCGGTAGAGTCGCCAGACGGCGACCCCCCAGGGGAGCAGCAATACAAAGGCAAGTGGTGTGGCAAATGATGGCATACGGTTGATCTACTTTGTTTGGCTGTGTATTTCACGGGCCGCGCTGGAGAGCAGCTCCGCATCTGATTTAATGTATAGACGCGCCTTTTCGGTGGCTTGGGCGGTCATCTCCTGATTCGCTTTTTGTCCAGCGAATTTGACTAAGTCGGCGGATTCCAGGAACGTTTTAAGTTGGCTCAGCACTTCAGGGGTGAACGAAGGATGGTTCGATGCGGCTGCGAGAAACTCCTCGGTGGTCTGCTCCGGCGCCCGGATATGGTGCGAGCGCTCAATGTAGCGTCTGACAACCATGGTCAGTTCAATATAGAAATCTTTGTAAAGCCCTTGGCCCGGAAGATTGCGCCGCAGCAGACGTTCCAGCTCGGTCATGGCGCGTTCAATGGGTGACATTCTAAACTCCCGCACCCTGCTTGATATCTTTGTCAGAGCATAGAGCATGGCGGCGATTGCCAGCAGCACACCAATGCCAGCGATGATCCAGAGCGCGATGGATTTCGCGGTGGGCGCGATCCACTCCGGCTCTGGGGTGACCTCTGGTTTGCCGGTAACAGGGGCGCGCTCCTGTTCTTTTGGGAAAATTACGGGTTTGGTGGCAAAGGCGAAGTTTTCGGCGCCATAGACGGTCACTGCGAAAGGGGCTAGGCGGTAGCGCTCAGCGGCTGGTTCAGGGGTGAGCTTCCAACGCTGGATCTGCTGCATGCGGCCACCAGCTGTCACGGGCTCGTTCGCAAAATCCTCAGCCATTGAAAAGCCTTGGAATCGCTCTTGAAGATCCGGCAGCGTCACCTTCATGGCAGCCGGGCTCTCGATCGTAATGGTCAGCATCAGATCTTTGGCTGGATTGACGATCTCGCTGTTGGCCGTCAACTTGATGGTGATCTCACCGTGCGAGAGATCAGCTGTAAATTGCGCCCAGGTCGTGGTAGCTAGCAGGGTCGCGGCTGTGAGCAGTATGTAAAGTGGTTTTTTCATGGGGCTCTGTGATTTTTTTTGACTTGGTGACTTGGTGACCCGGTGACATGGTGACATGGTGACTTTGCTTCCGATCTCTCACCCTCTGCCTTTCCGGGCTCGCCGGCGGAACAGGGCGCGGACATCATCGATATATGGTTTGTCGGTTGAGAGATGAATGGAATCTATGCCGCTTCGTTTAAAAAATTGTACCAGTTTCGCATGTTCGGCGAGGGCCTGACGCTTGAACTCGCGTCGCACATAGGGGGATGCTGTGTCAACTAAAAGCAGCTCGCCAGATTCAGGGTCCTGCATCTCTACCAGCCCCACATCCGGCAGCTTGAATTCACATGGATCGGAGATCGGGCAGGCGATTACATCATGGCGGCGTGCGGTCACCCGCAGCTCCTTCTCGTAATATTGATCTTGGAAATCCGAGATCAGGAAGACAACCGCTTTACGTTTCTGGACATTATTCAAAAAACGTAAAGCCGCCTTGATATCAGTGCCTTCACGGGTCTCATCAGCTGCCAGAACCTCGCGCACCAGCCGCATAACTGCTGTGCGGCCTTTACGCGGCGGGATTGATTTCAAGATCCGGTCGCTAAAAAGAATCAACCCGATTTTGTCCTGATTGCGGATAGCGGTCATGGCCAGCAGGGAGGTGATTTCAGCGGCTAATTCGGATTTGGAGCGGTTGCCTGAACCAAAAATCTGCGAGCCAGAGACATCCACCAGGAAGATCACTGTCAACTCACGCTCTTCAGAGAACCTTTTGATGTGCGGCTCGCCAGTGCGCGCGGTGACATTCCAGTCAATTGAGCGCACATCATCGCCGGGAACATAGGGGCGCACTTCGTCGAACTCCACACCCTGCCCTTTAAAGACAGAGTGGTAGTCTCCGGCCAAGCGGTCGTCAATTAAATGCGCAGTTAGGATCTTGATCTTACCGACCTGCTTCATAAGTTCTGTTGTGTCAATTGCCATTGTGGTATTTTTTTTCTCTCACAGAGTCACAGAGTTCTCAGAGTGTATACTTTTGCTCTCTGTGTTCTCTGCGACTCTGCGAGAGATAACTTATCCTGTTAATTCTTTTAAAAAATGGTTGCCTGCCTGTGCGCAGCACACAGACCGGCGGCTATGCCGCATTAGGTTACTTGTCTAGTCTCCTGACTTCTGACTCCTGACTCCTGGCCCCCGCCCTCATGGTACCGGGATTGCGTTGAGGATGGTGGTGATCAGGTTATCGGTGGTAATCTCTTCGGCCTCGGCCTCGTAGGTCAGCATGATACGGTGGCGCAGCACGTCGTGGGCGATTTCTTTGACATCCTGTGGGGTGGCGTAGGCGCGTCCGTTCATCATGGCATTGGCGCGCGCGGCGATGTTGAGGCAGAGCGTGGCCCGCGGGGAGCCTCCCATCTGAATCTGGGAGGCCAGTTTGGGGAGATTAAAAGCTCCTGGGGTGCGGGTTGCAAAGACCAGGTCAAGAATGTAATCGCCGACCTTTTCATCGCAGTATACTTGATTGAGGGTCTCACGCAGCGCATGAATTTTCTCTTCATTGACGACCTGCTTGACTGCTTGAACCTGCTTGCCGGTGAAGCGGTTCATGATGCGGCGTTCATCTTCCCGAGAGGGATGGGTAATGACGCACTTGAGCATAAAGCGGTCAACCTGGGCCTCTGGCAGAGGATAGGTGCCTTCCTGCTCAATCGGATTTTGAGTGGCCATCACGAGAAAGGGATTAGGGAGTGCGTAGGTGGTGTCGCCAATGGTGACCTGTCTCTCCTGCATTGCCTCCAGCAGCGCGCTCTGCACCTTGGCTGGCGCGCGGTTGATTTCATCCGCCATCAATAAGTTGGTGAAAACCGGCCCCTTTTTGGGGAAGAAGGTGGCATCTTTCGGATTGTAGATCATAGTGCCGATCACATCTGCGGGCAGTAGGTCAGGGGTGAAAGAAATTCGCTGGAATTGAAGGCCCAGCGCTTGCGCGAGGGTGCTGATAGATAATGTTTTCGCCAAACCGGGAACACCCTCCAGCAGGATATGACCGCCTGTGATCAGCGCAATGATCAGACGATCTATCAGCTTCTCCTGGCCCACAATCACCTTGTTGATCTCTTCTCGAATGGCGGTGATCGTTTCCGCCTGCTTTCCGATAATATCTGTCGCTTTTTGAATGTCCATATTTTCATTACCTGTTTTTGAAATGTTAATCCTAATCCTAATTCTTGTCTTAGTCTTTTTTTTCCGCTTACCAGAAGCGCGGGGTCGGCATCGGTATCGGTATCGAAGGGCGGCTGGGATCGACTTGGCGACTTCACGACTTCCGATTTCTATGCTGCCTAACTTTAAGTTACCCTTGGTTTTTTCGTAGCGCAGCTGCGTGGTTGGCTTCGCGGTCTATGCCAGCGGCTTACTTCGGCTCTTCAGGCTCTGCCTTTGGTTCTGCCTTTGGCTCTGCCTTTGGTTCTGCCTTTGGCTCTGCCTTTGGTTCCGGTTTTTCTACCTCTTTTACCTTCACAAAATCAGCGCGCGTTTTAATCATGCTGGCAGCCTTGTGCGAGGGGATGACATAGTTCCACTTTGAAGTGCGCTCATTAAAGGTGTCAATCTTGACTTTGAGGTCAGCGTTGATGGTTTCATTGGTGCCTTGCGGTGTGAACACAGCGTTGATCTTCATATAGCGGTCTGAACCACCAGGCATCTCATTACCAATTGAGGCTGTATAGCTCTCACCATTTTTAAGGGTGGCCTTGAAGACCGTGCCAGTTGTAAGGCCCAGATCATCCGCGCTCAGGGCGGGATCTGCCAGGGTGTTAAACGAAAGGTAGCTCAGAGCTGACTCCAATGAGTATGATTTGGAGGTGTCGAACTCCTCTTTTTCACTCAGCCCCACCATTTCCCAGCCACTCTCTTTTTTGGAGAGGATGACCGCACTGCCGCCTTGCATGATGGCAATGCCATTGATGTCAGCGGAGGGAATATTGACGATTTCAGTATCGGCCCAGTTGGCTGGACTCTCTGAGATATTGCTGAGCGGCTCTTTAACCAGATAGGCTATCTCGGCGCCACCTGGCGAGAGATAGCGCCCGTCAGGGATTGGGCCGCCGCCATACATGGCCATCTGCCCTGTGGCTTCGCGGGTGCGCAGTTCGCCGATACGCAGGGCTGCCAGCGATTTGCCAGCACCATCCTGCAAGTCCAGCAGGTCGGCGTTCTTCACCCTTGAGAGGGGGGCGCTCTGGCCAATCTTAATCTCCTTCAACACCAGCAGCCGTTCGCGAATTTTAGTGATGTCGGCAGGGTAGTCATACAGTGACTGGATGATCCAGCCAGTATCCGTGCTTGCCACTGTTAGTTTGGCACCGTCCTTTTGTTGGAGTTCAATGCGTTGAACTTTGGTCAGATCAAGCTGCGGCAGGAGTAATTTTCCTGTTTCAGAGGGTGTTTTGACCTTTTTGCTGTTGTTGCTCATAACTGCGGCAAGGCCCAGAATCACAGCAGTGGCTGTTAGTAGAATTAGTTTATTTTTCTTCATTTCTTTTAATCCTTAACTTATTTAATTTTCTTGCGCCTGACACCGCGGAAAATTCCAAACGCGATAACCAGCAGCGGGATCAGACCGATGTTGACAACCTTGACCGTGCGCCCCAGGGTTTCGATCTCGCGGTTGAGGTTTTTGCGCACATTCTTTAGCTGTACCTGTGTGTCGGCCTGTTGCTTGCGGAAAATTTCCAGCTCCTTCTGTTGATCTTGCGAGAGGATCAGTCGTTGGTTGCCGGATTTTTGCTGTTGCAGTGCCTGTAATCTTTGCTGGGTTTCCTGCAAGGCTGCTTGAAGTCTTTCCTCCTCGGCTTGCCATTGTTTCATGGCCTTGGCTTCCAACTCATCCACCTTGGTGAAGGGGCGGTTGAAGTGGCCACGTGAACGCACCCCGATCAGCTCTTCGCGTCCGGCAAACTGCTCCACTGTGTTGGCAAAGAGGGTGAGGTTGTTGTTGATTGGTTGAGCGATACGCCCGAAGAGCGAGTTGACAAGCTGAACGCAGAAGCGGTCGCTTAGGAAGTCGGCATCACCAAAGACCATTGCCGTGCTGTTGCCAGAGAGCAGCACATTTTCGATCACGTTGGTTTCAGAGCCGATTTTTCCGTCAGGAAAAGCGGATTTAAAAGTGCCCTGCAGGCGCACAGCCATTATCCGCTGCTTGTTATCTGGTTTGAGCTGCGTACGCATGGCACTCATGCCATACTGCACATTCATCTGGTCAACCAGACATGCGTTGTCGGATGACGAAGTGATGATGGGGGTAAAGGCCAGCTCAGCTGCGGTGTTATCTTCAAAGGCACCGGCAAACGGCAGCATCACCTGGGTGAGCTGGGCAGTTAGCAGGTCGCCCTTGGCTAGATTTTTTTCCGAGAGCGAGAGGAATGTGGGATTGTCTTCCACCTGGCCATTGCCGCCACCCAGTTTGGTGGCGCTGCTCAGGTCGGCCACCACTTTGGATGTGTCAAAGCCGAGCCCCCATGCGTCGAAGAGTTTACCTAGGGTTGATGGGCCTGGCTGACCACCACCGCCCATCTGTGCCATCATAGGGTTTTGCTGTCCGCTGCTTTCAAAATCAGCAATGCTGAAAGGATCCACACAGGCGATTAAACGTCCGCCCCGCATCACAAATTGGTCGATGGCGAAGAGCGTTTTATCGGAGAGCCCCTTGGGGTGGATCACAATCAGGGCTTTGATCTCCGGATCAATCGCATCGCTTTCGATTGGCACTTCGCTCACGGTGTAATCCTTGCGCAGATCCTGAAAGGCCATCCACCCGGGATCTTGCGGCATGCCGCGCTGCATCATCATCGGGTTGGGCGGAGTGCCGAGCACCTTCAGCGAGCTCATTACCCCCAGAACCGGCTTTTCCGGCCAGGCCGCACGAGTGATCAGGCGTGTGATATCATATTCCAGCGTTGATTCAGTGCGCGGCGAGAATCCGGCGATCACCTCTTCGGTGTCGCCGCTGACAGCTACCAGCCCAAAGTAAACCGGCTGTCCCAGCATGGATGTCTGCTGAGGTTCGATGCCATAACGCTGTGCCCACTCTTCAGCATCAGAGTCGGGCTTGGTGTCGAAGGCCTCGAGTGCTACCCGGCCCTTGCCAGCAATCTGATACTCCTTGAGGAGATCCTGCACCTGGTTGGCGTAAGTTTTTAGCATCATGGGCATCTCCGCCGAACTGGAGCTGAAATAGAATTTCAGTGTGACATCATGCTCCAGTTTGCCGAGAATCTCTTTGGACCCTTTGGAAAGGGTGTAGAGTTTTTCAGCTGTTAAGTCCATGCGGAGGCGCAGATTGGAGATAATCAGGTTAACCGCGCCGATGATCACCAGCAGTAGTAACAGTCCGGCAATGCCGCCGCTGATCTTTGAAAAGACAGAATTTTTGTTTTTTAACATTTTACAATTCCTTTAGAAATCGAGGTTAAGAGGCTTTGCGGCTGTCAGTGACAAAATGCGCCGCGCTCAACATAAACACCATGACACCGATATAATAACCGACATCAGCGAAGTCGATCACCCCGCGCCGCATGGCATCGAAATGCTGCATCAGCGAGCAGGCGGCGATGCCGTTCACAATGGATGCTGGAACCCCCCAAAGGGCGATAGCATTGATCACCGGGTCAAATCCGATCATCAGCATGAACAGGATAATGGTCAGCGCGATCACGAAGCCGATCACCTGGCTGCGTGAGAGAGCCGAGGCAAAGACGCCAATCGCCACGCAGGCCCCGGAGAGCAGGAATGCACCGAGATAGCCGCAGAAGATTGCGCCAATGTCGGGGGAGCCCAGCCACAGGGTGGTGAGGACAATTGGAAATGTCAACCCCAGTGCAATACCTATAAAAGCCCAGGCCGCCAGAAATTTTCCGACCAGCGCCTCTATTAAAGTTACGGGCAGGGTCAGCAGCAGTTCAATCGTGCCTGTCCGGCGCTCTTCAGCCCACAGTCCCATGGTGGAGGCTGGAATTAATAGCAGGTAGACCCAGGGCAGCAGCATAAAGAAAGGTGTCAGGTTGGCCTGGCGCCTCTCATAAAACATGCTCAAACCAAAGGTCAGGAATCCGACCAGCACCAGAAAGGCCACGAGGAACACGTAGGCTACGGGTGAATCAAAATAGGATTTGAATTCACGTTTGAAAATAATTCGCACATTTTTACAGTTAGTCATTGCTCTTCTCCTCTATCAATGTCAGGTTGCGGAAGACCATATCAAAACGGCCCTGCGGGTCTTGAGCCCGCAGTTCAGCGGGCGTGCCGTTGGCAACCAGACGTCCGTTGGCAATGATGATGGCGCGGGTACAAACCGCGTCCACCTCCTCCAGGATGTGGGTTGAGACAATGATCACCTTATCGGTGGACATCTCTTTGATCATCTGGCGCACAACAAATTTCTGATTGGGATCCAGCCCGTCGGTGGGCTCATCCATAATCAGCACCTGCGGGTCATGCAGGATCGCCTGGGCGAAGCAGGTGCGCTGGCGGTAACCCTTGGAGAGGTTCTCAATGGCGCGGTTGTAAACAGGTTCGAGCCGGCTCTTGGCAATGGCCTCATCAACCTTTGTTTTTAAGAGAGCCCCTTCAAAACCTCTGATTTTTCCGATGAAATTCAGAAATTCAGTCACCTTCATGTTGTTGTACAATGGGGCGTTTTCCGGCAGATACCCAATGCAGCGCTTGGCAGCCACAGGCTCATCGACAATGTCATGGCCGCAGATGGAGGCCGTGCCTGATGTTGGTGGTAGAAAGCCAGTGATCATACGCATTGAAGTTGATTTTCCCGCGCCGTTGGGCCCTAGGAATCCCAGCACCTCGCCTTTTTTGACGGCGAAGGAGACATCTTTGACCGCCTGAATCGGTCCGAAGTTTTTTGTAAGGTTACTTACGGTCAGCATCCTTTATCCTCATTTATGTTTGTTGTCGTCATGGTTTACAGTTGTTTTTTTTAATGATAGCTTAAAAAGGCACTCATTTTTCACATCCGCAACCAAGAAAAATACCAGAAACTTTCATTTCTGTCACCTCTGAAAAAATTACATTTTTTCAAGAATTCAGAAGTCAGAAGTCAGAATTCAGAATGTAGATCTTCCATTCGCCTCCGACAAAGTTGTCCAGTCTCCTGTCTTCTGTCCTCTACTCTCAGTACGGCAGCTCATGTTCCTTGATCTTGCGCTGAATGGTTCGGCGCGAGATGCCAAGCTGTTCAGCGGTGAGGGTACGGTTGCCGTTGTTAGTTTTCAGTCGCTCTTCGAGAATGATCCGCTCAATCTGATTCAGGGTCATCTCTTTAGGAAACTGCAACGCGTCAGTGTCCGGGGCGTTGGGCTCGCTCGCCTTATGGCGGGCTGAGGTGCGGGGCAGGTTCATCGATCCGGCGGTCAGCACGCCCCCTGGAGAAAGCAGCACGGCGGACTCCACCACATTCTTCAATTGACGCACATTACCTGGCCAGTTGTAGGCTTCCAAATACTCATAAAAATCGGGTTTCACCGCATTGACCTGAATGTTGTTGTCAACGCTCGCCGCAGCGATAAATCGATCAGCCATCAAACGTATATCAGCAACGCGCTCCCGTAGGGGGGGGATCTCAAGCGACACAACATTCAGCCGGTAGAGAAGATCTTCACGGAAGGTTCCTTCTTCCACCATCTCCTCTAGCTCTTTGTTGGTCGCCGAAACTAGACGAACATTGACACTGAAGGTCTCTTTACCACCAACACGCCGGACCTCTTTAAGCTCAAGCGCCCGCAGCAGTTTCACCTGCACTGAGAGCGGGGCGTCGCCAATCTCATCCAGAAAAAGAGTTCCCCCGTCCGCCCTCTCGAATGCCCCCTTATGGGTGTTGATTGCGCCGGTGAAAGATCCGCGCTCATGGCCGAAAAGCTCTGACTCCAACAGGTTTTCAGCAAAGGCGCCGCAGTTGACTGCCACAAAAGGGCCGTCGGCACGAACTGAGTCAACATGCAGGGCGCGTGCAACCAGCTCTTTGCCAGTGCCGCTTTCACCGCGTACCAGAACTGTGGCCGCGGTATCTGCCAGGGCCTCGATCTTTGTCAAAACGCTCTTCATGCCTTTGGATTCAGCTATGATTGAGGAGGTGGCGTAACGTTTTTTGATGGTGCGCGAGAGGGTGTCAACCTTCTTGCGCAGCAGGGAGGTCTCATAGGCACGCCTGAGTTTTGATTGTATGTCATCAATGTCCAGCGGTTTTGTGACATAGTCATAGGCACCCTCACGCATGGCGCGCACACCAGACTCAACCGAACTGTAGGCTGTCATGATGATCAAGGGAATCGAGCTTTTAAAGTTTTTAACGCGTCGTAGCACTTCAAATCCGTCGATGTCGGGCAGCACCAAGTCGCTCAGCACAATATCCGGCAGGGAGGCGCGGAAGATCTCAACCCCTTTGATGCCAGTCATGGCGCAGAGGGTCTCAAAACCAGCGTCCTCAGCCACATCTTTGACAGACATCATATTGTCGGGATCATCTTCAATAATCAAAATTGTCGGTTTACTGCTCATTGTTTTTTACCATTCCGCTTTTTACCTAAAACATCGCTGTTACGCCACATTCTTTCACTCCATTCCGGGCGAAATCTCATCTGCAAGCAGGATGCTTGCACTACTCCATTATCACAGTCAACCCAAACACGCTTAAAGTAACTTTAGAACTCTAGAACTTTAGAACTCTAGAACTTAACCCTTCCCTACTGGCAACGACAACCTGAAGGTTGCTCCGGATGTTTTGTCGCTGTCAACTACTGCGATCGCGCCTTGGCAGCGTTGGATGGCGGTTTTCGCCAGAAAGAGACCCAGCCCTGTACCTTCGGGGCGTCCGGTGACAAACAAATTGAAAATCTCTTTACGTTTTTTGGTAGGGACTCCTGGGCCTTGGTCACTGATGTCGAGTAAAACTTGGTTGCCCGTACTCTCGGCTGTGATCAGTATGCGCCCCTTCGGCGGCGAGAAGTAGATGGCATTCATAAGCACGTTCAACAGGGCTCGTTTGAAAACAAACGGTTGTCCGCAGGGCGATGGCAGGTCAGCGGGGATCTCGGTTTGAACTGATATGTCAGCCTGTTCAATTCGCGGGGTCAGTATCTCAACGCACTCTGTGACCGCCCGCGGCAGATCAAGTTTCCCCGGTGCCTCGTCAGCCGGCTTGGCCAGGTAGAGAAATTCGGTGAAGACCTTATCCATACGCCCCATGGCGCGGGAAATGCGACTGGATAGCTCAATGACGCGTGCCTCACGGAAACCTTCGTTACGGGCAATTTCGCGCTCCAGCATCTGAGCATCAAGCCTGACGGCTGACATGGGATTACGGAAATCATGCAGGATTCCATTGGCCATCACCCCTGAGAAGGCCAGGTGTTCCTCTTGCCTTGAGAGCTCTTCACGTTTACGGTCACGGAGCAGCGCCACAATCAAGATCGCGGCTGAGAGGAAGAAGGCGGAGATTAGTAGCGTCAGCGAGAAAACAAAGAGTGAGTTAACCATTCGCAGGGCAATCGCCTGTTTATCTGTGACAGCACTCTGCTTGAAAGTGCTCTCTAGAACGATGTTGTCGTTGGGGTCAGAGGAGGTCTTGCGCGAGAAGACAAACACCGGTTCAGGCTGGCCGCCGACCTCAATAGTCTCGCGCGACATGATCGTCGGATTTTGCAGAAGGTCATTACTCAGGCTCTGTTCGGGAAAGAGCGTGCTGTCCGCCTGCCGGTGAAAGAGCGTCAGATCTCCACTGCGAATGGATATGGATTGGATATCCTTACGCACAGCCAGAATGCGATCAACCATGGAGGAGAAGGTGCGCCATTGTTCGGGGGAGGGGTTGGTCGTGCAATGCAAACGCGTGTTCAAGACCAGCGCCTTGAGAAGTTGGTCTCCCTGGTCAATCACGCTCTCGGTGGCCTCGACCTTAGCCGCGTGCTGATGACGGGATTTCAGGAGGAATAAAATGCCGCCAGCAAGCAAAGAAGCTGAAAAAATTACCGTTAAAAGGATAACTTCCAGCCGCATACTTGATTGATTGTGGTTAAGCAGTCTACTCAATTTCATTCTTGCGCCCATAATAGCAAAGGGTGTGCCATTGTTAGATAAAGCTTACATAATACACCATTAGGTAAAGTTTTAGCAAGCTTGATGTGACATAGTGGCGCGTTCCGCGTGTCATGGTGACGCGGTTATGCTGGTTTTAAGACTCTAAGGACTACTTTACCTGTGTGGCACAGGATTTGCATAAATCAAAACACGGATTGTCGGAGATTTGATGTGAGAGTATTGAAAGTATTTAAAAAAGCCTGGGTGCTGGTTGACATCCTGATGTTAATCGTGATTTTTTCACTTGTTTCGTTGCTGATATTTAGTTCATATGCAAGTCGGAAAACTACCCGGCAATGTACAAGAGAAAGGAGTTCAGAGGATCTGGCCCCCCCCTCCCAACCTGAACAAAGCAGGTTTGAACGCCGCAATAAGGCGGTGAGCGTGGCTCCGGTTGCCTACGAGAGAGGCAAGGCAACACAGATCGCACGCAATATGATTAGCTCAGAGGTCGCAGCTCTGCCGGTCCGGCAGACTCTGGATATGCGCGAGAGTGATAACAAATATCTGGTGAGCTTCTCACTTCCTAAAGAGGTGAATGAGGAGGATTTGAGGGTTGAGGTCGCTGGAAATATCCTGACTTTGATCATAGAGTCCGGGGATAAAACCTGTGTGCAAAGAGTGCGGATTCCCTGCGACTTCGCAGGCGAAAGTTCGCTGAATCATTACATTTCAAACCAGTTGCTGGTTGTCGAGATATCCAAGTAAGGCACTAAAGCAGCTAGTCGCCACAACCAAATGAGGCTATTCAATACGCGAAGGCTATGCGTACTCATTGATAAGTTTATGGTTAAGAGCCCGCTGCTTTAGTAACAAACGCTTCGCGTTTGGGGAAACAAAGATAACTTCTCAATAATTGGCCAGACAGCAAAGAGCACGCTGAAGCGTGAACAACAAACGGCTGCCCCGTAAGGTTTGTTGTCCAGCCTTTCTTTGTCACGCCGTAGCCTTGGCGAAGGAGGAAGGCTGCTCCAAAGCGGGTTATTGAGAAGTGACTCTAAAGGTGATAATGGAGTAGTGCAAGCATCCTGCTTGCAGACGATCATCTGAACTTCTTGTTTTTTGCGACAGTAGTTGAGAGAATAGCAACTAAAGTTTAGATTTTATCTTGGTTAAATAAAAGTATTTGAGAAATATTTAAACATATAGTGTATAATAAAAATTGTACATAAAGAATGCCTCAATTTTAGGTGCACAATATGCCTGTAAACTTAGATAAACCACATTTATGGAAAGCTGACAGTTTAAAATCAATTGATTTTTATAATGATTGGTTTCTGCGGTTTGCCCCTGCAACATACAGACAGCAAAGAAGATTAAGAACACAGGATGTCATTGATGCACTTGAGCTGACAGATCATCTCCAATCACTCTCTCCTGAATTGCTTAAAGAATCGGAGAGATTCCGTCGGCAAAAGGCCGTGGATGCCTCTAAGAGCTCTCTGGCCCGTAATCAGCTGGGCCAGTTTTCGACTCCTTTCTCTTTAGCTTGCCGGATTGCTTCATTCACTGCTGGCTTAAATAAAAGTGGACAATATTGATGGTGAACAAAAACAGTGGTTGAAAGATCAAGTGTTATCACAGTTGAAAATCCAAGTCAGCGGTTTATCAGGTCTATATATTTATTATATCCTTTTGTCGCACAACCTGCTCAAAGAGGGCGGTATTGCCACATGGCTTATTCCAAGTGAATTCTTATATACGAATTACGGGAAGGCTTTTCAAGAAAAACGTGATCCACCTCTTTATCTCTCAACCTATATGGGGAGAAGCAGAGCAGATAATACAAGTCCAATTCGGTTTTTCCTAAATAATTCAAATGGGATAGTCACCAATGTTTTTATTTGTTTATATCCTCGGTTACCGCTGCTTCGGCTCCTTAAAGAAGACCCTGCGCGTAAACAAGAGTTACTGCATGCGCTAAACTCCATCTCGCAAGAATCCATTGAGAGGGCGGGCAGAAGTTATGGTGGCGGACTACAAAAAATTGAACCGAAAGAACTGCGCTCTGTTCGCTTGGATACTCCGCCTTCGTGGCTTTCAATCGCCAAAGAAACACAAGCTGAGTCTTTTTATCAATCGACAATTACTTTATAACATCGGTTGACGATGATGTGCGACGATGTTGGTGAACGATTGGGAACATGCGGAAAATCGTCAACCAGCATCGTCGCCGCTATCGTCAACCAAAGGCGAAGCCGACCGTCTGTAGGTCCGGTTTCCAACCGGACATGTCCGATTGGAAATCGGACCTACGTTGCTCACGCACTTCCGCCTGTCGCGTGACTTGCAGGCTTCATTAAAGTTGAAATGTGTAGTGTTGGCGGCCCTTGTCCGGCATAGTTCCGCCATGCCACGGAGTAGTCCCGCTTGCGGGCGAAGCCGGGTTGCGGGACGACGACGGATGAGCCAAACAAAGATCATGAAACCCCATGGTGCGCCTTTGACGAACAATCGCTCGGCATACGCTAATTGCTTCATAGAAGCAACCCTACACCCCAGGGTGCGCCTTTCATGAGCCTGTAGCAAAATGCCGCTCATAGAGCGGCTACTACACCGAACGACAACCCTTGCACTTCGCAGTGCAGCGCATGTGTAGTAGTCGCTCTACCAGCGACATCGGTTGATGATGCTGTGCGACGATAGCGGATTATGATTAAAAACACCGCCCTTGAAAATCGTCCACCAGCATCGTCGCCGCCATCGTAAACCAAAGGCGTGGCTGACCTCAGTAGGTCCGGTTTCCAACCGGACAGTCCGATTGGAAATCGGATCTACGTTGCTCTCGCACATCATACAACCTCTTTTGGTTGCGGCGGCTAACTGCTTTAGTGTTATTGCATAAAGCTGGCTGGCTCTGTGTGATTACCTAGGCAGGGCACAGCGTAGTGGGCTGTCCAGCGGTGTTGCACTGGATCAAAGCTCAGAACAGCAGCGTGCAAGAATCCGATCCAATTGTTGGCGGTGAAGGTGCGGATGCCCAGTGCGGTGACAAAAGCGCTGATATAGATGTCGTGGCTGACAAAGATGGAGAGCT
Organism: Kiritimatiellia bacterium; assembly: GCA_041673345.1. GTDB lineage: Bacteria > Verrucomicrobiota > Kiritimatiellia > RFP12 > UBA1067 > M55B167. The sequence goes on along the minus strand of JBAYXX010000002.1, from coordinate 29,085 downwards.
GCGCGGTGCTGACACCCTGCATCCACGCAATGGTTTCGTCGGTGGACTGTTGGATTGGGTTCAAGTAGGGGGCTGTCCCGTTCTGCAGGTAGTTCAACATGTACTCCATAAAACCTTGCTGTTTCATCAATGCATGCAGCGCATGCGAATCCGGATGGGCGTAGAAGCCCTGAACGCCAATCTGCGGGGTGTCCGTGGTGCTGGCGTTGACACCCATTCCCTCGGCAAGGTATTTGGCAGTTAGGCGGCAGCGCTCCATGGGGCTAGCGAAGAAATCCACCTGATCAATACCTGCAAAACACGATCCAGCTTGACGTGCTGCAGCAACGCCGTTGTCAGTCAATCGCAGATGCTGGCCAAACTCTTTATCATGGATAGAGATCGCAGGGCGCTCCGCATGACGGATAAAGAGAATAACCCTTTGGCCCTGATCTAGAAGCTCTCGGGTGTGATGCAAATCAATGGTGGTGGTGTTAATGCGCATAGTTTAAATTGGTTTTTAAAAAATTTAGTAAAGAGCGACCGTTCGTGCGGTAGACAAATTCAGAGTCGCTATTTTTTCTTCTTCTCAGTGCAATCTTTGTTGAATAAGCCCTGATAAATCGTGAATCCATTCTCCAGTATCTGGCAATAGGGGCCCCGTTCAACAAAAATAAATTTCTTGTCAGCTGATTGATAGCGCACCCCCGAAGGAGCTAAAGTCTGGTAAAGTGTGATCCTTTTTCCATTTTGAAAGGTGACCCTGACCTTGCGGTCAAATTTCAGCTCAGCTCCGTTGGGCAGCGTTTCCGTGCGCTCCTCTTTGCCATACTCCACATAAACCGTATTGGCATCGGCATCTACAAAGCGGGATTTTCTCTCAGTTTTAAACCCGAAAGATGCGCATCCGTTGATTATGAGGCAAATCGCACAAATCATTACAATCTTTAACATGTGTCTTAGTGTATCTAAAACAGCTTTGTACCGCAACCAGTTAATTTATGATTGCCTTTAAACAGCAGAAATGTGTATGCTGTTAACTATTTAGAGATCAGTTAACTATTAAAGGGGATAGATGATGAAAGTTACAAGACGTTCGTTTGTTGCCGGAGCCAGTGTGTTAGCGGCAGCACCCGCAGTTGTGCTGGGACAATCGCAGAGGATATTCAAGGTGGCAGTGGTGGGATGTGGCGGCCGAGGCAGTGGGGCGGTGAACGACATTACAAAAGCTGCCGAGCGGATGGGACATAAGGTAGTATTGGTGGCTGCTGCGGATTTCTTCGTAGATAAAGCCAAGCAGGTTTGCAAAAGCCATGGTTGCGATGAGAAGTTTGCCTTTGGCGGTGCCGCTGGCTATAAAAAGGTGATGGAGAGCGATGCGGAGATCGTGCTGCTGGCCGCGCCACCGATCTTCCGGGCTCTGCATGCCGAGGCCTGTGTCAAGGCAGGCAAGCATATTTTTGCCGAAAAACCGGTTGCAACCGACCCTGCCGGGTTGCGCGCCTTTTTGAAGGTTGTGGAAGATGCCCAAACAGCCAAGCTCTCGATTTTAGCGGGCACGGTACATCGTCATAACAACCGCGCTCTACGCCAAATTAAGCCGATTCGCGACGGAGTCATTGGTGAGATTCGCGGCGGGGTGGTCTACCGCTGTCATGGTGGAATAGGCAGCTACATCCGTCCCCGTCGGGCTGAAGACACCAACGCTTCCTATATGGCTAATGACTGGTATATGTTCCACGAGATGTCGGGTGACCACTTTGTTGAACAGGCCATCCATGAGGTCGACCTGGCCAACTGGTTTATCGGACGTGTCCCTAAGACTGCCATGGGAATCGGGGCTCGTCACCGCCGCGTGACCGGCAATACCTATGACTGCTTCAGCGTTGATTACAATTATGGTGATGACCTGCACATCCACGCTATCGCCCGTCAGATCAATGGCTGCTCTGACCGTTGCTGCACCTCGCTGGTGGGGGAGCATGGCACCATTGATGTTTTGGGCAAGATCAAGCGCTTTGACGGCAAAGAGGTTGTTTATGATGAGGATGCAATCAAGGGACGCGATGCCAACGGTCTGATTATGGAGCATTGGGATTTCCTGACTGGTCTGGTCAGTGGCAACTATGTACAGGAAGGTGAGCTGGTCGCCATGGCAACCGCCACAACCCTGATGGGTGTGATGGCGGCATACACGGGTGGTACAGTACGCATGTCAGATCTGCTGACCAATCAAGATTCACCCTATTACAACATGAATAACAGCTTTACTGCGCTGGATTTTGAGTCTGACAAAGATGTTCCGCTGCCAAAAGAAGAGTGCGCGCCGGTTCCCGGCAAAGCGTAATGTTTAAAGCCGCGTACTGTGAATAATCCTAATCACAATCACAATCGTAATCCTAATCAAACAATGGCCGCCTGTGGCTGATCGAAAGAGATAAGGATTGAGATTAAGATTGGAATTAGGATTAGTGTCCCAACACATGTTTTAAGGACCAACATGGTTGTTTGTCTTGCCCTTTGGTAAGGGGCTAAATCAGCGCACTGGGAGCGGAGTGAAGAAGAAAAGGTCGCGTCTCTGGCGCGGGAGCAACGTAGGTCCGGTTTCCAATCGGACATGTCCGGTTGGAAACCGGACCTAGTGGAGTTCGGCTTCGCCTTCGGTGAACGAGCCCCCGCATGATCCCAATCGTCCACCAACATCGTCGCACAGCATCGTCAACCAGCATCGGGTGTAGTAGCCGCTCTATGAGCGGCATGTGTCGCTCACAGAGCGACTACTACATTAACCTATGTGTCGCTCACAGAGCGACTACTACATTAACCTATGTGTCGCTCATAGAGCGACTACTACATTAACCTATGTGTCGCTCATAGAGCGACTACTACATTAAACCCCCGATAAACGTTCAATAGACAACCTTTTGGAAAGAACAATTAATTGGTTTTTCTAGTCGCCTAAGCGACTAGCGCACGTGCTTGGTAATGAAGTTGTTGCGTATGTATGCAATCGCTTCTTCTAATGAGGGTAGAATCTTGGTGCAGTAGCGCACCATCCAGGGTGAGCACTCCTGAAAGGTGAAGGGCGAAAATGCCACAATGAATTTTCCGAGGTCGTGAGCCGCATAGAACACCTCCATAGAGGTGCCAATGGAGCTTTTATTGTAGTTGACCAGCAGTATGTCGGCATCTCGCACATCCTGCAGATCAAATTCAACAATCTCGTTGGCACTGTCGACTTCGCGGTCTTTAAAGTCCCGTCGCATTGGGTCGAGCATGATAAAGTCGCCCTTCAACTGTTCCGTGGACCGCTCTCGCCAAGTTTTAGCCAACTCTGGACTTTCATCCATGATCGGTCCGCTCAGATAGATTTTTTTACGCTCTCTCATAGGATTCTTCCATATTGGCGCATAAATAGATGACCCTTAGGGCACTGGGAATTGCGCTGTCAGTGCGGCAACCTCCTGGCGTACTGTATCTTGTAATTGAAGGTTGTTAATGTCACCCAGTATATCAGCGATCCATCCGCCGATGACCTTCATTTCAGCCTCGCACATCCCTCGGGTGGTCACCGCAGCTGTTCCAACGCGGATGCCGGATGTGATAAAGGGACTCTTCTGATCAAAGGGAACGGTGTTTTTATTGCATATAATTCCAGCGTTATCCAGAGCTGCGGCCGCTGCTTTGCCTGTCAATCCGCTTGCACCAACATTGACGAGGGCCAGGTGGTTGTCGGTACCGCCGGACACAATGGTCAGCCCGCGCTCGGCCAGGGTGCGCGCCAAGGTGGCGCTATTAGCCACAATCTGACTGGCATAGGTTTTGAATTCTGGTTGCAATGCCTCTTTGAAACAGACCGCTTTGGCGGCGATGATATTCTCCAGTGGGCCGCCCTGCAATCCAGGGAAGACAGTTTTATCAATCGCTTGGGCATATTCTGCTCTGCATAGTACCATACCGCCGCGTGGACCGCGCAGGGTTTTGTGGGTGGTAGTGGTTACAAATTCAGCATAGGGGACTGGGTTGGGGTGGACACCACCGGCAACCAGACCGGCGATATGCGCCATGTCAACCATCAGCATGGCCCCGCAGGCATCGGCGATAGCGCGGAACTGGACAAAATCCAGCGTCCGTGAATAGGCACTGGCACCTGCCACAATCAGCTTGGGGCGCTGTTCCATCGCAATCGCCATCAGCTCGTCATAATCAAGTTTTTCTGTCTCCTTGGATACATAGTAGGGGACGATCTCATAAAGTTTACCAGAGAAGTTCACTGGACTGCCGTGGGTTAGATGGCCGCCCTGATCCAGGCTCATGCAGAGCATTTTATCGCCTGGGTTCAAGACCGCGAAATACACGGCCATGTTGGCGGCGCTGCCACAGTGCGGCTGCACGTTGGCATGATCTGCGCCAAAGAGCTCTTTAGCCCGTTCAATCGCCAGAGTCTCTGCTGTGTCAACTGGCACACATCCGCTGTACCAGCGCCGCCCGGGATAACCTTCGGCGTATTTATTAGTCAATACACAGCCAGAGGCTTCGCGTACAGCGCGCGTGACGGTGTTTTCAGAGGCAATCAGGTTGATGGTAGAGTCTTCCTGAGCAATCTGTTCCAGCACGGCAGCGTTGACCTCAGGGTCAACCGCTGCCAGGCAGGAGGTCTCAGCGACACGTCCGGTGCGCTCCATCTGCGCGATCCGGCGCTTGTGCCGCTCGCCGCCCGAGAAGGAGGTTTCTAAAAAAGCTTTGAGGATCAAGAGGAGTTCAGCTTCTTTCATTTTGCCCTGCAGCACGAGTACATTGGCATCATTATGAGTTCTCGTCATCATCGCGGTTTCGGCAGTTGTACACAGAGCCGCGCGGATCCCGCAAAAACGGTTAGCGGTTACACTCATACCAATGCCGGTGGTGCAGATCAGAATCGCCATCTCCACCTCTTTGGCAATCACCATCTGCGCCGCCTTAATGGCGAACTGCGGGTAATCTGTGGAATCTAGAGTGTTGGTACCCAGATCAAAGACTGTGTGTTCAGCTGATTCTATATATGATTTTACCGCGTTTTTAACCGATAATCCACCGTGATCACATCCGATTGCTATGTTCATCTTGACTCCTGCTAAGAGGCTTGCTAAAACTTACTCCCAAACGAGGCATCTGAAACCAATGTCGCACCTCTTAAAAGGCGCGTCTCCGTCCATCCAAGTGGGACGTTTTACAAATACCTCAAACAAAGTGCGAATAGTATCACAGCGGAAAGCCATCATCAAGCAGGGAGGAGGGATTAGGCGTGAAAATTGTAACTTCTCAATAATTAGCCAGAGATATAGACACACAAGCGTGAACAACAAACGGATATTGGTGACGTACTTGTTTGTTGTTCAGGCTTCAGCCTGCGCAACAGAGGTTGTTGAAAAGTTATTGAAAATTTTTCACTCCCGCTCAAACGGCCGCGGTCGTTTTGTGGGTTCAATGATGCGGGGAGAGACATTTTTGGTGGTGACAGACATATCTTTCTGCAGCTCTTCGAGCCGTAGAATCACCTCATTCAGGCGTTTGTCAACCGACGGATAACCGGCGATCTCTCGGCGCGGATCGCCACCGCTGTAAACAGCGCCCAAGAATGTATAGAGCGGGGGAAAGTAACTGTTGATGTCGTCGACCTTCTGGACAATCCAGTCCAGCGTGGCGAGGATCTCCTTCTCCGGCGGTTTATCCTCGGCTGCCACGCTCTCCTTGGCCAGCAGGATGACGCGCATGTTTTGATCAATGATCTGCAACTGCCTGGGGATTACCTTTAAACCATCCTGTTCAGAGGCCAAAGTGTTGAGCTGGGCGATGATGCGGCTGAGTTCACCGCTGGTTTTTGTCACCGCTGCCATGATCTCGCTGCTGTCAACTACGCTGCCGCGGCTGGAGAACTCCTCCAGCCGGGTCAGTCTTTTATTGATTGAAATGAGGGTGTCGTTGAGTTTATCAACTTTACTGACCAGCGAATCTCCGTCACCCAGAGGATTGTTCAATACCCCTGGGAGAAAGCTGCGTGTTCTGCGCCCTTCAGCTTCGATTGTCTTCTGTGTTGTAAAAATTGACAGACCAATTACCAAGCAAACCGCGGCAGTACATGCAATGAGTTTCATGATCACCCTCGCTTCATCTTTTTAAACCTTATGATAAGGGGCTAAATCCGCGCACTGGACGCAGAATTCAGAGGTCGGTTTACGACAACGGCGACGATACTGGTGGACGATTTACCGCATGATCCCAATCGTCCACCAACATCGTCGCACAACATCGTCGGCTGAAGCTTGCCTAGGATTATGATTAGGATTGTGACTAGTATCCCTAAACACCGAGAGCTTAAATATCCACTGCCAGCGGTTTAGTGTTTTTCCAATTACCGCGGGTGAAGTCAGGGAACTTCTGCGGCATTCCGTCTTGAGCTACCGATTGCGCGGAGAGCGGGCCGACAGCCGACCAGAAGCAGCTTTCGTAAACGTTTTGGTCCAGCGGAAGCCCTTGTTGCAGGCATTCAATGATGCGCCAGCGCATAATGCCATCCATGCCTCCGTGTCCTGAGAGGCCGGCTTTTGCTACCGTTTCTTTCAGGCGTTTCAGCAGCGGATGCGCATATTCTGCGGTGGCCTTCTTAAACTCCTCGCCCTCGGCCCATTTGTGGTAATTGCCCACGCCTTCAATTGCCAGGCGGTCAGGGAAGCCGGCCAGGGTGCCTTTAGTGCCCTGAATCAGGTTGTGCCGGGTGTAGGGGCGCGGGCTGGTTTCATCCCACTGCACCATGATGGTGCGGCCCAGAACGGTTTTGATGATCGAGGTGCTGATGTCGCCGCCTTTGAAGTCGAGCTTATTCCACTTGTGATCTGCAGGGAAATTCGCTTTGGCGTAGAGCGCGCGCCCTTTGGCAGGGGATGAGAAGGAGACCAGGCGGGCGAAGTTGTCCTCACCGCGGGCAAGGTTCATGTACTGCGCCACCGGGCCGAGTCCGTGGGTGGGGTAGAGGTTGCCGCTGCTGTGGGCATACTGAGGGGTCCGCCAGCTTCCAGTGCCGCGCTCCACTTGCTTCATCTGTCCGCGCAGTTCATGGATATAGGCGGCCTCGCCATGCAGCAGCTCGCCCAGCAGGCCTTGGCGCACCATGTTCAAAAACAGCAGCTCTGTTTCACCGTAGTTGACGTTCTCCAGCATCATGCAGTGTTTTTGTGTCGCTTCGGATGTATTCACAATATCCCACATCTCTTTAATTGTTAGAGCAATCGGAACTTCAGAGAACGCATGGGCGCCAGCCTTCATCGCTTCAATGCACTGCGGTGCATGGTTTCCCCAGTTGGTTGAAATCACCACCATGTCAGGTTTAGTCTCTTGCAGCATCTTTTTATAGGCGTTCGGATCACCCCAGTAAAGCTTGGGATTATGGCCCCGCTCTTTAATGCTCTTGGCGGATTTCTCAGCTAAGTCCTGATAGAGGTCGCAGATGCCCACCACCTGGGTGCCGGGTATTTTTGAAAAGTCGTTGCAGTGTCCGCTACCTCTGCCTCCCACGCCGATAAACGCGCATTTTACGGTCGCCAATTTGGGCGCCGTAAAATCACCCATATACCGGGCTTTGGTTGGTCTGGATGTAGTTTGGCAGCCACTCTGAAAAGGTGCGGCCGCGGCCACGCCGGTTAAAACCCCAAATCCCTTGATAAAACTGCGCCGTGTGCTCATAGTTGATCCCTTATATTTGTGTTTTTGTAATTGAAAACTTCTTCTTGAGTTGTTTTTCTCAGTCTGTTTAGCATAAGATAAAATAATGCCATTTCCGATAAAAATAGCATCATAACCCGTCACAGTCAAGCTTCTGCTCAAAAATAATTTTTTGCTATTGTTTTTTGCGGGGGGAGTGATAACATTAAACAATTAAGATTATGGGTAGGCAATTCTTTTTTCCAATGCCAGTGCTGGCGGGTATATGGGTAGGTATGTTCATTGAAACCTTTGGGTTGCGGGTAACGTATGTATTTGGAGAGATAATATGAAAGAAATGATTTTAATCTGGACTCTTTTCGCAGCTCTCTTTTCCGCTGCGGCCGATGGAGTGGTTGTCAAACAGGCGGTTTCTTTGGGGGTTAACGCGCAACTGGACCCGCTGACAGCCGAGAGCGCTAAGCCTTATGAAGCTGGTTTTGAGCGTGTGGACAATGTCTATCTCTGCGATAACGGTGGCACCGATAAGGTGAAACGTGGTGTGATGTGGTCGATTACCCTGAATCAAAGCGAGGCTTTACCGATCGCCGCATCGGCCTGGGCCCGTGCGGAGGGGGTCTTTGGAGCAGCCAACACGGAGTTTTCGCTTTATATTGACCTTGTGTATATGGATGGCACCTACCTGTGGGGGCAGAGCGCGGCTTTTGACCCGGATCCGGCGGTAGGCTGGCATCAACGGCAGGTTGTAGTCAAACCGGATAAGCCGATCCGTTCGGTGAGTCTCTATCTGCTCTTTCGCAACCGCGCCGGTAAAGTCATGTTTAAAGAGGCTCAGTTTGGCACGCTGCGTAACAAAATGCTGTATTTTGATGGAGTTGCGGTTGAGCAGGTTATACCTCCGCAGTGTGGTTTCTTGTTGCGGGATGTAGCCGCTGGATCGGGTTTTGTCGTCTTGGAGAAGGAGGCGCTGGGGGTGCGCCTCACCACCCGGCAGCGAACAGCCCCGGGAGTGACGTTCTACGATGTCACGCTGGCGGATCTGACTGGGAAAGACCGCGCCTTGACGTTGGTTTTTACCCGCCCGCTGCAGGGTGAGGCTTTGACATGGTTTCATCATCCGCGCCGGACGGTGGCGCTTGGGGATAAAATGAATGAGGTGATGAATGCGACCCGCCAGATGGCGGGGTCAATTGGCTTGCTCTCACGCTACCCATTTGGGGCCGTATCCGTAGGTGGGCAAGGGAGGGCGATCGGCCTTGATCCAGCCACCCCGCTCTTTTTCAGGATAGGCTGTCAGCCGAACAGCCGTGAGCTTTTCCTGGCGTGCGACATTGGTCTTGCCCTTGAAAAACCGCAGGCCTCTTTCAGTATTGTCCTCTTTGATTTTGAGGCGGTCGACGGATTTCGCGGCGCGCTGGCCCGTTATTATGCGATTTATCCGGCTGCCTTTGAAACGCGTGTCAAGAAGCAGGGGATCTGGATGCCCTTTGCGTCAATCAGTAAAGTTGAGGGATGGGAGGATTTCGGCTTCCGCTTTAAAGAGGGGGACAATGAGACCGCCTGGGATGACGCGCATGATATATTGACCTTCCGTTACACTGAGCCCATGACTTGGTGGATGGCGCTCGACGGCTCTAGCCCCCGCATACTGAACCGTGCCGAGGAGGAGGCCCGTCGTCTGGCCGCGACCGGGAATCGCGCGGCGCTGGCTTGGCAGAGTAGCGCGTTTGAGGATGAGCAGGGGGGGATTTCCGGATTAGTACGCGATACGCCCTGGTGCAATGGTGTGGTATGGAGTATGAATTCGGCGCCGGGTGTTGCGGGGGAGGTCACGGACTTTAAACAAAAATGGAATTCCAAGTACATTGATAAGCAGTATGGGCCCTCCCGCACGGCTGAGCTTGATGGAGAGTATGTGGATTCTGCGGAGGCTTATGTGACTGCTGTGATGGATTTCAGGCGGGATCATTTCGCGGGCATGGAACGTCCACTTTGCTATGCTCTGCAGTCATGGAAGATCGGTGTCTTCAAGGGCATGATCGGTTTTGAATATGTGCGCGCCATGCAGCAGGAGATCCATCGGCGGGGGCGCTATATGATGGCCAACGCTACGCCGATCAGTTGGTTCTGGCTGGCACCGTTGCTGGATGTGTTGGGGACAGAGTCGAACTGGAATCGTGCTGGTCAATGGAGCCCTATGTCAGATGAGGAGTTGCTTTACCGCCGAGCCATGTGTCGGGGCAAGCCCTTCTGCTTTCTGATGAACACCGACTTTTCTAAGTTCTCCTATGAGCACTCTGAAAAGTTTATGCAACGCACGCTGGCTTACGGCATGTTTCCCGGGTATTTCAGCGGCGATGCCTCTACGGGCCACTATTTTTCGCGACCGGAGCTGTACAACCGCGATCGTCCGCTGTTCAAAAAATATGTGCCGCTCTGCCGACTGGTGGCCGAGGCTGGCTGGGAGCCGCTGACGCGCGCTGTTTCAGATAATGAAGCGGTGACAGTGGAGCGCTTTGGAGAGTCGCCCGGTCTTATCTATCTCACGGTGTACAATGGCTCGCAGAAGCCGCAGAGCGCGACAGTCACACTGGACGCGCGGTTGCCTGCTGCGGGCGGGTGTCGTGAGCTGGTGGAGGGCGGCGAGCTGGCGTTTCAGGGCCGTCGTGAGCTTTTCAATCTGCCGCCGGATGCTGTGCGGGTGCTTAAATTCCGCCCAATAACCGGAGGCAAAGCCGACTTTCAGTAGGTCCGGTTTCCAACCGGACATGTCCGATTGGAAATCGGACCTACGTTGCTCCCGCACTCGCGCACTTCTCCGCTTCGCGCCCTGCGCGGATCTAGCCCCTTACTGCCTGTAAAATATAAATTGCAAGCCCGCAGGCGATCAGATATCCGACCCAAATCAGATGCAGCAGAGGAGCGAATCCGATTTTGGCTGTAAGCGGGCTGATAATCCAGATAAAGACCGCCGCCGCCCCCCAGGTGGCACCGCTGATTAGGCCGATGCGCTGGCTGAAATGGAGTGATGACTTGGCATAGCGCGCCAATGTCACACAGATCGGAAAGCCGATGTAAACAATGAAGGCGGTGAACATTAATAGCAGAACCGCCAGCTTGCTCTGCGGGGCTAGCCACAGGTATAGCGCGGTCAGCGGCGCCCCCAGCAGGCTGCTTGCAATCAACAACCTCAGGTGTCCGATACGAGGCACCAGCGTACCCCAGGTGATTGCGCCAACAACTCCGCCAATGCCAAAGAGGGTGAAGGAGAGTCCGCTGAAGGAGAGCGAATAACCAGCCTCCTTGTGCAGAAAGGTTGGCAGCAGAGTGGCCTGAATCGCTGCGCAGGTCGCTAGAACGCTCCCCAGCAACAGCAGCGGCAGAAAGGGAACCGAGGGCATTTCGCTGCTGATTTCGGGCGCATCCTCCCTGCGCCGGGTGTCAACATGCAGCTTGATGCGGGTTGCGAGCAGCGGAATGAGCGACAAGGGAGCCGCCAGATAGAGCCAGCGCAGGTTCGTTAATCCATAGTACTGCGTAATGGTGGATGATAAAAAGGCGCCGCTGGCAAACCCGCAGAAACCCGCCACCATAAAAATCACGGTCGAGAGTGAGGGCGATATCAAGTCCAGTCCATGCACTGCCCGCAGCCCCTCCGGATGCACCGTGGCCACCCCGAAGCCTGCCACAGCAGCAATAGCGATCATGCCATAGATTGAAAAGCTGCTTGCCGGCAGGTTGGGAATAAAAACCGATGTGCCGGCCAGCAGTACGCCGACGGCAATCAGGAGCGGTGTGCTCCAAGTTGCCCGGATGTATCCGATCGGCACCTGGAAAATATTGGAGCAAAAGCCGATCATGGAGGCAATCACAATCAGCAGCGACAAGGAGATGCTCTGATAATGCTCCTGCATCGGCACCAGCACTGGGGCGATGATGCCCACATAGGTGTCCGCCACCGCATGGGTCAAGGTGAGCGCAAGCAGTTGTAGCCATTGTTGGGTTTTTGTTTGCATGAAAATTTTATACTAGCACTCAGCCAAAGTAATAGATGTAAGCGAAGTAGATCAGGTGGTTAAAGGCGAGAGCGTAGAGCGAGGAAAAGAAGTCGTCAATCACAATGCCAATGCCACCTTGTAGTTTCTGCAAACCGCGCGCTGGTGGCGGTTTGGTGATATCACAGAAGCGTATGACCAAAAAGAAGACCGGCAGTAGCAGGGGCACGCTGTGCAAGGGAATGCCAATCACGCCTATGGGAAATAGCATCCACTCATCAGCACAGATGCGTCCATCATCTTTTTTCTGTAACACCTGCTCTGCAATGTGGCAGATGGGAACCGCGATCAGGGTCAGCCCAATACATGTCAGGATTTGCAGAGGGATATTCTGTGTAGCCATCAGCCAGGCCAGCAGCACGCCTGGCAGCGAGCCGACTGTGCCTGGTGCAATGGGTGTGATTAATCCAATGCCGAAGCCAGTCGCTAGGAACACATTGAATCTCTGCCATGCGGTATTACCAGGTATTGAAAACATCATATGACTCTCTTCACCTTCTTGCTTGCCTATAACTTGATCACTTGGCCGTAGTTTTGTGTCTCTAACTCGGGGTCGGAGTCGGGGTCGGTATCGGTATCGGTATCGGTATCGAAAAGCGTACGAGGTCGACCCCGATACCGACCCCGACCCCGACTCCGATGCGTTTGACCGTCGAGTTACCCCATCGTTTTTTCGCGGCGCGCCGCGCGGCGGGCTTGCCTATAACTTGATCACTTGGCCGTAGTTTTGTGTCTCTAACTCGGGGTCGGGGTCGCTATCGGAATCGGTATCGAAAAGCGTACGAGGTCGACCCCGATTCCGATGCCGACCCCGACTCCGATGTAGCTGACCGTCAAGTTACCCTAGCGTTTTTTCGCGGCTCAACCGCGCGGCGGGCTTGCCTATAACTTCGACCTGCTAGCCTCTAACTACTTGAAAATCAATGACAAATTAACATAGGATTGCGCGCTTTGCAATTCTGAATTCTGAATCCTGAATTCTTTGCGCTTCAACAAAGTTGAATCGCATCTTCAGTTCCGTTGAAAATGGAGCACAAAAATTTCGCCTTGTGGGTGCAACGTAGCGCGCCAGCCACTCTTTTCCATGGCACTGACAAAGAGGGATAAATGTTCGCGGCCAGGGTCGGCGATGATCGCGCTGCCGCCTGGCTGACAGAGGACGTTGATAGCGCAGACCAGCGCGGCGATGTGTACGCGCTCATAGATCAGATCACTGCCGATGATTAAGGGGGCGGGGGGCATTGGCAAGCAGGGCTGGGCGGCAATTGTGGCGTTCCAGTCAAGCTGGGCGTAACACAGGTCAACTCGATTGAGTTTGGCATTGTGTTGGAGCCATTGACTGTTGCCTGGGTGAAAGTCGGTGGCTGTGACCGTGGCACCCAGCCGCGCGGCTAAGATAGAGGGCAGACCCAAGCCACACCCCAGTTCAATGACCCTCTGGCCTTGTATCAGAGTGCGGTTGAGATGCAGATACTCGGCCAGGGCAATTGCGGAGGGCCATAAAACGGAGTAGTAGGGGATAGAATCGACACCTTGCGGATTTTCCGCGGCGGCCTCCTTCAGCAGTTGATCGAGGTCAGGCGGGGTCTCAATGGTCAGTTTCAGCTCGCCGAAGCACATTGTTGTACTACTATCATTCATATTCTTGTTTTTTTTGTACGTTTATTATCTCTCACAGAGGCACAGAGAACACAGAGAGTAGCTGAACTTTTCGCAGCACTGAGAGAATATTTTAAGGTGAAAAATCTTAGAGGTGAAAAATGTGGAAAACTGGGAACGTCGAGCCCGAACTTTACGCCTTTGAGTCTTTGCTGGTGGAAACTCTGAAACAACTCAGAGAACTCTGTGCCTCTGTGAGAGATAAAGAATTGGTTGCGGCTATGCTGCGCTAGGCTGATTTGTGGGTCAATAGGATCGGTTTTCATGGCAGGGTGACAAAAGTAACTGTTCATTAGTCGCTTAAGCGACTAGAAAAAACAATTAATTGTTCTTTGCAAAAAGTTGTTTATCGAACGTTTATCGGGGTTTAGTGTTATCGTAAACCGGAGGCGAAGCCGAACTCCAGTAGGTCCGGTTAGAAACCGGACCTACGTTGCTTCCGCGCCAGAGACGCGACCTTTTCACTTTAGCACTTCTGCGCTCCGCGCCCAGTGCGGATCGAGGCCCTTACCAAAGGCAAGACATGTTGGTCCTTAAAAACATGTTGCGCAGGCGTTACTTCGCTTCGGTTTGGAGGATCCACTGGCGTATCTGGTTGACGGTTGCGTCCCAGGCACTGCTATCGCGCCGGATATCAAGGAATTTATCGAAGAGCGTGAACCAGTCCTTTAAGAAGATCTCAATCAGGCGCATGCGCTCCTGGAATATGCCACTGGACTCCATCTGCTCGATTTTTGGGAGTTTCATGGCGCGGAAGGCGAATTCCGCATCAACGGCAACAGTATAAATCTTCTCGCTGTGGGCCAGGGTGAATTTGACCTTGCGCAGTTTTTTTCCGCAGATCAGTGAGGTGGTCGCTTCGCGACTGTTCAGCGGTGTGCCTTTGCGCAGCACCGCCTCGTGCGCGCCCTCGCCCTCGCGGTAGAAGGTCAGCGGTCCTTCCAGCATATAGCCGAACTCTTCGCCGTCGGAATTTTTATGGACACCGCCGTTTTTCTCCCAGTTAAACCAGAGCCAGGTCAGGAAATCCATGCCCAGAGTAGTCTCAGGCGGGGGCTCGACGTTGAGATCAGGAGAGAAGCTGGTTAACGCGAGGTCATTGTGGTTAACCTGCTTGCGCTTGATAGCCGCTGTTTCAGGGGTCAGCAAAATGGGCTGGGTATCGGTGGTCTGTTTGAAAACAGGGCTGAAGGCATCGATTTGTTTGTCTGACATGGCACCGGCAATCAGCAGGTTTTGGCTGAAGTCAATCACTGCGGGGATGCTGGTCAGGGTGGGAGGCATATCTGGCAGCAGGGTATCGATCACCCGTTGCTTGATTTCAGCGCGCACTGTGCGCGAGAGAAATTCCACGCCGCGGGCGCGCAGCTCAACCTCCTCTTCCAGTTTGCAGTGCGCTTTAAGCAAAGCTTCAGGCACCTTGCGCTCGGCTTTCATCAGCATGGTGTAAAGGTAGGGGCCGAAAATGCACTTTTCCTCTATGATCTCACGGTCGAGCAGGTGCCGCCCGGTGACCCAGCCCGAGATAGGGTCGCGGTCGAGAGTGGCTAGCGGGGGGGCTGCGTTATCCGCGAAACTGGATAACACGGAGGTGTTAAGCGTGTTCTGCAGATAAAAAAGGCGAAAATTGACAGTTCCTTGATCAAAAGCCATGGGTTCCTCTGTAGTAAATGTATGTGAGTTTGGTTACGGTTTGGCTGCTTTGGTGGCTATTCTCTCAACTCCTGTCGTAAAAAACAAGGGAATCTGAGTTATTCCGTTTTTATTCTACTCTTCTTGTTCTTTTTCTTTGAAAACAGAATTTAAGCATCCAGGGCATATTCCTCAGTAACCATAATTTACGTCATGCAGCTCAACTCTGGACTTGCAGTTTTTCCACAATCAGCTATTA
Source organism: Kiritimatiellia bacterium (assembly GCA_041673345.1). Classification (GTDB taxonomy): domain Bacteria; phylum Verrucomicrobiota; class Kiritimatiellia; order RFP12; family UBA1067; genus M55B167. The sequence continues at coordinate 13,803 of JBAYXX010000002.1, read as the reverse complement.
TAAAGCCCGAATTTTTTGATATAAAAAACAGAGATAAAATAATGCAGAATATCGATTGGGATAAACTCGGGTTTAAATACATGGACACGCGGTGTCATATCCGCTACACATGGCGTGCGGGTGTCTGGAGCAAGGGCGAACTCTATGAGAGTTCCGAGATGGGAATTCATATCGCCGCTGGGTGTTTGCATTACGGCCAGGCCGCTTTTGAAGGGTTGAAAGCGTTTCGCTGCCGTGATGGTTCAGTGCGTATCTTCCGTCCGCTGGACAATATCGGGCGCATGGCTGTGACCGCCCGACGCATCTGCATGCCAGAGGTGCCTGAGGCACTCTACTTGGAGGCCTTGGAGCGTGTGATTCAGGCCAACGAAGATTATATCCCTCCGTATGGCACCGGTGGTTCGCTTTATATTCGTCCGTTGTTGATCGGTTCAGGACTTCAGATCGGGATTGCGCCTTCACCAGAGTACACTTTTTTGATTATGGTCATTCCAGTGGGCGCGTATTACAAGGGCGGTTTGAAGCCAGTGCGCGCCGTGGTTTACGATGAGTATGACCGTGCTGCTCCGCAAGGGGTCGGTCATGTCAAGGTTGCGGGAAATTACGCTTCCAGCCTGTATGCGCACGAAATGGCTAAACGCGAGGGCTTTGATGTGGAGCTGTATCTGGATGCTAAAGGGCACCGGTACATCGAGGAGTTTGCCACATCCAATTTTGTGGGGATCACAAAACAGGGGGTCTATGTGACCCCTGCTTCGCACTCAATTCTGCCCAGTATCACCAATCTGACCTTGATGCAACTGGCGCGTGACATGGGCATGGAGGTTGAGGCGCGGCCGGTACTCTTTGATGAAATTGAAAATATGGCCGAGGTGGGAGCCTGTGGTACAGCAGTGGTGGTGACACCTGTTCACGAGATCGTACGAGGTGAGCGTGTGCTCTGTACTGGTCCGTCAGAAGGTTGCGGCCCTGTGCTGCAAAAACTTTACGACAGCGTTAGGGCTATTCAATATGGTGAGGCTGTCGATGTGCATGGCTGGTGCCATCTGGTTCCCTGTCAGCAGGTCCATTGACCATGCAGGAGTCGTGGACAAAAGAGAAGCTCACTACGGCTTTGCGGAAGCATTTCGGGCACGCCTCATTTCGTGAGGGGCAGATTGAGACGATTCGCCAGGTACTCTCAGGTGATGATGTTGTTCTAGTTATGCCGACCGGCTCTGGAAAATCCCTCTGTTATCAGCTCACCGCCATGCTGCTGCCTGGTGTTACGATCGTTGTTTCACCGCTGATCGCTTTGATGAAGGATCAGGTGGATGGCTTGGAGTCCAAGGGGATTGCAGCCACCTTTATCAACTCCTCTATCAGCGCCGGTGAGATGACGCGGCGTCTGAACAGCGTGCGCAGCGGTCGTTTCAAGTTGGTCTATGTGGCGCCTGAGCGTTTTAGGAACCAACGTTTCCGTGAGGTGCTGCAAACGTGTGAGCTTTCCCTGCTGACTATTGATGAGGCGCACTGCATCAGCCAGTGGGGCCACGACTTCCGTCCTGATTATTTAAATCTCAAAAGCGTCGCTGGCGATTTTCCTGCGGCTCGCATCTTGGCCGTGACTGCCACCGCCACCCCTGAGGTGCGTGCTGATATCACAGTTCAGTTGGGGATGGATGGCATCACCCGCCCAGCCCCCTCTGTTATTGTGACTGGCTTTGCCCGTCCAAATCTTTATCTCAAAGTGTCGCGCTGCGCTACGCACAGACAAAAGCTCACTCGGTTGAAAGCCGTGATCAAGGAGTATGGTTGCGGCATTGTTTACTGCGCCACCCGCAAGATGGTCGAACGGGTGGCAGTCATGTTGGCGGAGAGTGGGGTCAAAGCGCTGACCTATCACGGTGCCATGACCGATAACAACCGCTCTGAAGCGCAGAACCATTTTATGACAGAGACCTCGCCCGTGGTGGTTGCCACCAACGCCTTTGGTATGGGAGTTGACCGCGGCGACCTGAATTTTGTTGTACACTGGGATATCCCCGGAAGTCTGGAGGCGTATTATCAGGAGGTCGGACGCGCGGGCCGCCAGGGGCAGCCAGCCTGGTGTGAGTTGCTTTTCAATTACGCGGATATTCGCACTCAGCAATTTTTTTTGGATGGAGCTAACCCGGCAGAGCGCGATATTCATCAACTGTGGCAGGCAGTTAAACAAAGTTGCATGGCGCACGGCGAGGTGACCCAGACTCAACAAGAGTGGGCAGGTCAGGCGGGTATTAAGAACACCATGACCGTGGGCTCGGTAATGGCGATGATGGAGCGCGCCGGGTTGATAGAGCGTGAAATCCAGCCTGGAAACCGCTCGTTCACTGTGCGTCTCAATCCGGATGCGGATTTCGCTGGCTTGGCGCATCAGATGAAAGGCATGGAAAAGAAGCGTGAGCGTGATCAGAACAAGCTGACGCTATTGCTGCGATTTGTTGACAGTGCGAGCTGCCGTCACGCCTTTGTGCTGGATTATTTCGGGGAGCGGATTGAGCGGGGGGGATGCGGAGGCTGCGACAGGTGCGGCAAACCAGGATTGCAGAGCAGTGCGAAGGCACCCACCGAGGAGCAGTGGATTGTCATTCAGAAGATGCTGAGCTGTGTGGCGCGTATGGGTGGGCGTTTTGGCGCTCGGCGCGTGGCCGCTGTTTTGCACGGCGAACGCGATGACGCAATTGAGCGCCACCAGCTGCAGGAACTATCCACCTACGCCCTGTTGGCGGATTGGCCGATCAAGGATTTGATGGCCCTGCTGACGGTGTTGCAGGGCGCGGGATGCTTGGCACAGACACCTGACCTCTACCGCATGATCTCCCTGACCAGCATGGGGCGCGAAGTCATGCTGCGCAAGGTTGACTTTAAGGTCAGCTGGCCAGCCCAGACCACGGGTGGCAGCCGAGCCAAAGCCACGGGAAAGAGCGCGCAAAAGGGGAGTGCTTCAGCAACGGTTCAGTTGACGGCGGGCAGTGAGGCGCTCTGTGAGCAACTGCGTGATTGGGCGCGCGGCAAGGCTGCGGCACTGGGTGTTCCGGTGTTTCATGTGCTGAATCGTAAGACGATTGAGGCCATTTCAGCAGCCAGGCCAGAAGATTTTGACGAGCTGCAGAAGGTCAAAGGCATGGGGCCAATCAAGGTGCAGCGCTTTGGCCGCGCCATTCTGGATATTCTTGTGAAGCATAATTGACCTTAATCTGATAAAAATGTATAATTTATAATTCAACATGAAAATATTAAGCTGGCCGTAGTGGAGATTTCTTTGAGTCAAAAAAACGAAAATAATGCAAATGACCCTTCCACGGAGCGCATTGCGCCTGAGGATGATCTGCAAACAACTGTGGTTGTTGATTCAAATGGGAGCGAGGCATCATTTGATGAGCCGCGTGATGACAAACTTTTTGAGCATTACACGATTTACAGCAAAATCGGCAGCGGCGGGATGGGGGTGGTCTATCTCGCGCGTGATCGGCGGCTAGGGCGGTTTGTAGCGATCAAGCGGCTCAACCATATGGCCCAGTCCATTAAATCGCTACGTCAGCGCTTCCTGCATGAGGCGCGTGCGGTTGCGGCACTCAGTCATGTTCATATCACTCATATTTACTCACTGGGCGAGGATGTTGACGGCCCTTTTATTGTGATGGAATATATTGCTGGTCCAGACGACAGCTCGGCGCATTCGCCATTGCAGGCCGGAGGGCTGGTTCAGCCGAACAAACCGCTGACCCTGGAGCATTACGTCAAAGAGCATGGACAGCTCTCGACCGATGAAGCTGTTGAGTTGATGGGCAAGATCTCCCGCGCAGTGGCTTATGCGCACAGTTGCGGGGTGATACACCGTGATTTAAAGCCCAGTAATATTCTGATGAACAAAAGCAACGAGCCCAAGATTGTGGACTTTGGCTTGGCGCGCCTGATGCGTAAAGAAGAACCCAAGATTACCGTTCCTGGCGAGAAGCTGCTCTCAATTGGTTATGGCGCACCTGAGCAGGAGACCGATGCGGCCATGTCGGATGAGCGAGCCGATGTCTATGGTTTGGGAGCCTTGCTGTATTTCATGATTACGGGCCAGAATCCACGCTACTTCCGGGAGCAGGACCTGCCGACTGGCCTGCGTGAGGTCGCAGTCAAAGCGCTGGCCACGGATAAAGAAAATCGGTGGAAAAGCGCCAGTGAATTTGCTGATGAGCTTCATAAAATCGCTAATCGTACGCGGGTCGAAACTCCGACGGTCAGAACCACCTGGCGCTGCAAGTGGTGCGACAGCGTCAATCCCATGAGTATCAAGTTTTGCGCTGAGTGCGGATGGGATGGCGCGCAGAAATGCCCCGAGTGCGGAGCGGACACCTTTTTCGGGGTCCAGTACTGCAACCACTGCGGGGCTGATGCGCGCTCCTATGAGTCAATTATCTCGTTGCTGAAGAAAATGCGACATCAGGAACAGTTGAACCGTTTTGAGCGGGTCATATCGTATGCCGACCGGACACACGGGTTTGAGCCAGCAGGCCCGTCGGGTCGGAATGTTTTGAAGGAGATATCAGATTTGCGGCTCAAAGCCAACAGCGCGATCAATAAAAGAGTGCAGATCAAAGAGCAGATCCCAATTGAAATTCGCGCTGAAAATTTTGAGCGCGCTAAACGGTTCATCGAGCAGTATCGTGAGATGGCCGAGGATAAGAAGGCCTTTGAGAGCGAGTATCAAGAGTTGCCTGATAAGGTGGTGCGGCGGGATCTGGCGCGCGCTACGAAAGCGTTGCAAAACCGTGAATGGGATTTGGCAGCGCGGATATGTGATGATCTGAAGGTAACGGCAGCCACAGACAACACTCAAGTGCTCAAACTGCGGCGTTCGATCAACCTTCATTACCGGCTAGGCGACTTGCGTTACAGCTTGATGGTGCTGGCCGTGGTAATTTTTGTTTACCTGCTGAGTCTGCCGCTTGTCGCTCAGTTCAAAAAAGGGAATTTAAGCGATTTCACAAAAATATTTTATTCACCTGCCGAGTGGGTTTATGAGAGGAGCGTGGCAGCGCCGCTTTTTCGAAGGTATGCTGTGCTGTGGGTGGGCGACCGCAGCATTGCCTCCTGTTTTGAAGATTATAGCGAGAGAAGCAGTGAAGACAAGCGTGTCAGTGTGGAAAATCCGATTGAACTTGAAGCTCAGAAGGTCAAATATCAGGCACAGTTGAGCGCGTTGTATGATCAGCAGCGTCATTTTTTGAAGGTCTGGCCCGTTGAATACAAGCGCGAACTGGAGAGCTTGCTGGATAAATATCAGCGTGCCGGCGACTATGACGGGTGGGAGATTGTCCAAAACGAGTTGACCCGTTTTGAGCGTGATGGCAGTGTGACCACCACCGAGTTCCGGGAGCCGATTGAGTTTGCCTTGCTGGTGAAAAAGTACCTCACACTGCTCAAGGATCAGAAGTTGATGCATAGCCGTAATTTGGTGAAGGAGTGCAAGATGCATGTCACTATACTTTCTGAGATGAAAAAGAAGTACACCCAAGAGGGACGAATCGAGTTCGCCTCGGTGGTGAACAGCGAAATCGACCGGGCGAAAACAGCCCAGCACTATGTGGAAGCTGAAGCGGTTGTGGCTGGCAGCGATCGGATTGCTAATCCAGAACGGCCAAGGGATGTTCTGCTCGCCTCCAAAGGTGACTCCCGCGTGGGCGTGATTACCGAGATGCTCAAACGCTATGAAAACTCGATCGATCAAGCAACAGTGAAACATGCGGGGCGGATCAGTGCGTGGCCCGAGGAATATCTCAACCGCTTGGCAAATTTGCGGGATGATTTTCAACGCGCTGGTGATTATGACGGATGGGAGCAGGCCTGTAATGAGATAAGTCGCTTTGAGGTTGATCTGGAGATCGCACCTGAGCATTTGCAGCTTTATTTGCAGCCGCTGGCAACGTTGCAAAATGAGTTTCGCTTGAAAAAAGAGCACTATAAACGTGTTTTTGCCGATGCGGTTGTCAGCAGCACCGAAGGCTATTTGAATGAACTACAGGAATTTCAAAAAAGCCTGACCGTGGGCGGTAAAATGCAGGAAGCTGCTGAGGTCAATAGCGAGATCAAGCGCATCAGAGCGCTGGTTGCCTACATTGACGCGAAAAAGGCCGTTGCTTTTCAGGGCCCGCCACCGCCACCGGGTGAGAAAACAGAGGCGCGGCCAGCTGAGCAGACACCGCCAGCCAAAGAGCCGCCAGCCAAGGAACCGGAACCCGAAAAAGCTCCGGCAGCCGCTCACTGAGAAAAACGATAGAGGTAACTCGACGGTCAGCTGCACCGGAGCCGTGGTCAGTGAGCAATGCCACTAAGTCACCAGGTCCCTAGGTCAAAAAACAGCCTTTCCCTAAACAGTGCTGAAACTTCGACCAAGTGTCTGGGAAAGACAAGGTTCGAGACAAGGTTCGAGACAAAGATTGAGACAAAGATTGAGATTAAGATTGAGATAAGGATTGCATCCAGCCTGATCACAATCCTAATCAAACAACGGTGGTTTTCAGTTATGTGCGACTAGTGACACGTCACGAGAAAAAGTCGAAGTTACAGGCAAGCCCGCCGCGCGGCTGCGCCGCGAAAAAACGATGGGGTAACTCGACGGTCAGCTGCATCGGAGTCGGGGTCGGGGTCGGAATCGGGGTCGACCTCGTACGCTTTTCGATACCGATACCGATACCGATACCGACCCCGGCCCCGAGTTATAGGCACGAAACTGCGACAAAATGGCCGAGTTATAGGCAAGGACAGGAGTGTGAAGATGAAAAATATGATTCAATTTGTGCTGATGGTTTTAGCTGCTGCGGCTTTGGTTTCGGGGTGCGGCGTTAGCAGCGACGATTCGAAAGTGAAATTGACCTATAGTGTCTTTTTCCCGCCCACCCATATTCAGTGTAAGCTGGCGGCTGAATGGGCGGCGGAGATCAATCGGCGTACAGAGGGCCGGGTGAAGATCACGGTTTTTCCCGGTGGTTCTTTGACCAAAGCTCCGCAGTGCTACCAGGGCGTTGTGGATGGGGCATCGGACATTGGACAGAGCGCTTTTGCTTACAGCCGCGGACGTTTTCCTATGCTTGAGGGGCTTGATCTGCCGGTCGGCTATCCGGATGGTGCGGCCGCCACACGGATTGCTAACGCTCTGGTGATGCAGTTTAGGCCGCTAGAAATCCAGGATACGCAGATGATGTATGTGCATGCCCATGGCCCTGGAATTCTAGCCTCTAAGAAACCGATTAAATCGCTGGTTGATCTGAAGGGCTTGAAGGTGCGCGCCACCGGTTTTTGCACCAAGGTGGTTGAGGCACTGGGCGGTTCACCGATTAGCATGTCCCAGGGTGAGGCCTACGAGGCGCTCCAGAAGGGGGTGGTTGACGCCACAATGTGTCCGATTGAAACACTCAAAGGCTGGAAGCAGGCCGAGGTGATCAATTGCGTCACCGAATCGCAGTGCGTTGGTTATACCACCGCGTTTTTTGTGACAATGAATAAAGAGACATGGGCCAAACTATCAACCGATATCCAGCAAATCATTTTAGATGTTAATCGGGAGTGGGTTGTCAAACATGGGCAGGCATGGAGTGCGGCGGACTCTGAGGGTCGCGCCTATGTCAAGTCGCTCGACAAAGAGATTTTCACGCTCTCATTCGAGGAGCGGGAGTTGTGGACCAACCTAGTCGCGCCTCTGCTGCGGGAGTATGTGGAAAGCGCCAAAAAAGCGCAGGTTGCAGGAGATGACTTTCTCAAGGCGCTGCTGACCGAGGTGGCGGGGGCGAACCCAGCTAAATGAACAAGCAGATCCATTTGAGTGCGCATCCCGCAATAAATGCTTTTTGGAGCGGCGTGGTTGTGTTGGTTAAGGTCATGACCCTTGTGTCTTGCGTTGGTTTAGCGGCGTTGACTCTGATTACATGCGGCGATATTGTTCTGCGCGTTTTAAAGTTTCCGGTTAAGGGCGCGTACGATCTGGTCAGAGTCTGCGGCGCACTGACCATCGCTTGCGCTGTACCTTTGACCACCGCCATGAAGGGGCATGTGGCGATTGAGTATTTCTTTCACAAATTGAACCGCAAGGGACGGATTGTGGTCGACTCCCTGATGCGTCTGATCATGCTGGTCAGCCTTCTTTTTGCAGCGTGGGCCGCGGTCGGCTGCGGTTTGCAGTTTTTGAAAAACAGCGAGGTGACCGATACCGTTGCAATTCCTCTGTTCTGGCTCCCATGGGTAATCGCTTTCGCATTTGCGGTGACAGCACTGGTTGTTATCTACCATCTTTTATATCCTGGGCGGGAGCTGATCAAGTCATGACACTGGTTCAAATAGGTGTTCTGGGCTGCATCCTTATGTTATTGCTGCTTTTTGGCAGTATGCCAGTGGCCTTTGCTATGGGTGTGATCGGGATCTGCGGTTTTGCCGTGGCGGTCTCAGGACGGGCCGCGATGTCCATCCTCACAGCTGATATGTTCGACAGCTTCGCCAGTTACAGCCTGACCGTTATTCCGCTCTTTGTCTTCATGGGGCAGGTGGCCTTCCATGCCGGAATCAGCGGACGGCTCTTTGCCGCGGCCAACAGCTGGCTCTCTTCACTGCGGGGTGGACTGGCAATGGCCACTGTAGGCGCCTGCGCCGCTTTTGGCGCGATCTGCGGCTCAGGACCAGCCACAGCTGCTACTATGGCGGCTGTGGCACTGCCTGAGATGAAGAAATACAAATATGACGACGCATTGGCCAGCGGTACCGTGGCCGCCGGCGGCGGCCTGGGGATGCTGATCCCGCCTAGCGTTGTGTTCATTGTTTATGGCGTGCTGACTGAGCAGTCGATTGGCAAGTTGTTTATGGCGGGCATCCTGCCCGGCATTCTGGTTGCAATGGCGTTCTGCCTAACAATTGCCATACAATGCGCCCTGAAACCTGAGCTTGCACCTGCAACACGCTCTGTACCGCTGGCTGAGAGGTTTAAGGCACTGCTGGGTGTGGCCGAAATGGTGGCGCTCTTTCTGTTTGTCATGGGGGGGATCTTTGCCGGCTGGTTCACTCCCACCGAGGGTGCCGCGGTGGGCGCCGCTGGCTCGGTGGTGATTGCAGCTTGCGGCGGCAACTGCTCATGGAAGATGCTTTTCCGAGCGGCCCAGGAAACGATCCGCACCTCGTGCATGGTGCTTGTGATTGTTGCCGGCGCAACTATGTTCGGTCACTTTCTGGCAATCACAAATATACCAACCAACTTCGCAACCTGGCTGGCGGCTCTGCCGGTGGCGCCCTGGATTGTGGTGCTGATGATCATGCTCTTTTATCTGTTTGCCGGCTGCTTTGTAGATGCGCTGGCACTGATTCTCCTGACCATACCGATCTTCTATCCGGTTGTCACTGAAAAGTTGGGCTATGATCCGATCTGGTTTGGCGTGATGATCGTGCTGGTTACGCAGATGGGGGTGATCACACCGCCGGTCGGTGTGAACGCCTATGTTGTCAGCGGCATCGACCGCAGTATCTCGCTGGAGACGGTTTTTCGCGGTTGCATGCCATTCCTGATCGCGCTGGTTGGTGTGAGCGTACTGCTGGTGCTGTTTCCTGAGATTGTTCTCTGGCTGCCAAACAATATGAAGTAATGCTGGCAGCTTGCTTGTATGCGATAACTTACGAAGATTAGGATTGGCCCACCGACAACAAGTTTTAAGGGCAAACAACCATGTTTGTCTTGCCCTTTTGTAAGGGGCTAGATCCGCGCACTAGGCGCGGAGTGGAGAGGGACGCGAATGCGTAAGTGTGCGAATGAAGAGGCGCGCCTTTAGCGCGGGAGCAACGTAGGTCCGATTTCCAATCGGACATGTCCGGTTGGAAACCGGACCTGTAAGAGGTTGGCTCCGCAGTCAATATGTGGTGCCCCGCAACTCGGAGTCGGGGTCGGTATCGGCATCGGGGTCGATTCTATGCGCTTTTCGATACCGATAGCGATAGCGATACCGACCCCGACCCTGACCCCGACCCTGGGCAATAGGCCAGCTTTGTTGCGAACTTTGTCTCGCACTTAGTCTGGCTTGACAAGGTGTGAGATGAGGTGTGAGACAAGGAAATCTTTCGCTATACGGGTGACTAAGGTGGTACGCGAATGATCAGGTTACGCAGTCTGGTCAGCCGCGCCTCCGGTTTAGATAACGGCGACGATGCTGGTGGACGAGCCCCCGCATGATCCCAATCGTCCACCAACATCGTCGGCCAGCATCGAGTGTGGTAGCCGCTCTATGAGCGGCATGTGTCGCTCATAGAGCGACTACTACACTAACCCCTGTGTCGCTATAGAGCGACTACTACACTAACCTCTGTGTCGCTCATAGAGCGACTACTACACTAAACCCTGATAACCGTTCGATAGACAACTTTTTGCTTAGAATAATTAATTGTTCTAAGCGACTAAAATCTGCAAATAGTACTGCAAACAGCACTTGCCTTCTCTTCCCAACTCATATAATATCTATTCTACTATTAAGTCAGATCATTTAATCAATGCGGTGCGCGCCTGTGTGCCTGGACAACATAAGGAGACAAGCAACATGAAAGTAATTAGAGCAGCGGCGGTTTTGACCGTAGCGGCGGTCATTATGACGATATTTGTGTCAGTGAGCGCTATGGCGGACGAACCGACAATCGACGGGGTGATGGTCCAACAGCGGTGGCCCTGGAGCCGGCTGGTGGATATCGACTATGTACTCATGTGCGAGGGGGTTCAGAGCGTGGATGTCACCATCCAGGCGTACAACGGTGAGACCGCACTCAGCTTGCCGGAAGCTTCGTTTTCCGGCGATATTAATGGTGTTTTATTCGGCGCGCGGCGGATCGTCTGGGATCCGACAATGACCGCTTATACCAACAATGGGGTTCTGCCGAAATTCAGAGTGGCACTTACCCCGGCCCTGTCGCCGCTCTACATGATTGTGGATCTGACCAAGTCGCCGGGAGATGCGGGACAGATCGAGTATGTCTACGAGTCGGAGCTCACGAACGGTCTTTGGGGCACGTGGGTGCGTAATCCGGTGACCAACGACGGGACGGTTGTCAATTCCGTGGTTTGGACCGGCGTGACGACTAACGACATTTATAAGACCGATAAGCTCGTCCTGCGTCGCATTCCGAAAGGTACGTTCAAGATGGGGAATTATCCGCCCACACTCTCCACCACGCTGACAAGGGACTTCTACGCGGGAGTGTTTCAGGTGACGCAGCGGCAGTGGGAGCTGGTCACAGGGGCGAAGCCGAGCAAGCTCAATAATCCGGCATATTACATGACCCGTCCGGTGGAGACGGTTTCGTACAACGCTATCCGGGGGGCGACGAACAACGTTCCGGCAATCAATTGGCCAGGGACAGGTGCTTTGGTTCTGCCGTCCAGTTTTTTGGGGCGGCTGCGCACACAGACAGGGCTGAAGGACTTCGACCTGCCGACTGAGGCGCAGTGGGATTATGCCTGCCGTGCCGGGACAACGACCTATTTTAATGACGGGGTCGCGGGGACACCTAGTGGCACACACAGCAACGCGCAGATGGACGCGCTGGGGCGTTACGAGCGTAACGGCGGTAAGGTTTGGAACGGCACGGCGTGGGATCTTCCTGGGTGGGATTGCGGTGCGTCGAACGGCACGGCCATTGTCGGTTCCTATCTGCCGAATGCGTGGGGCCTGTACGACACGCATGGAAATGTGTGGGAATGTTGTCTGAACTGGTATGAAGACACGCCGGAGGGCGGTTTCGATCCTGTTGGGGCGGAGTCGGGTTCTGACCGCGTGAATCGGGGCGGTAGCTGGTATCTTAACGCAGCGAGCTGTCATTCGGCGGTACGTAACAAACCTGCCCCGGCTTACGGTGACTTTAACATTGGCCTGCGTCTTGTGATGACCCTGCCATAGCGCGGTAGCTCTTTGAAAATCGTCGACCAGCATCGGGTGTAGTAGCCGCTCTATGAGCGGCATGTGTCGCTCATAGAGCGACTACTACACTAACCTCTGTGTCGCTCATAGAGCGACTACTACACTAAACCCTGATAACCGTTCGATAGACAACTTTTTGCTTAGAATAATTAATTGTTCTAAGCGACTAAAATCTGCAAATAGTACTGCAAACAGCACTTGCCTTCTCTTCCCAACTCATATAATATCTATTCTACTATTAAGTCAGATCATTTAATCAATGCGGTGCGCGCCTGTGTGCCTGGACAACATAAGGAGACAAGCAACATGAAAGTAATTAGAGCAGCGGCGGTTTTGACCGTAGCGGCGGTCATTATGACGATATTTGTGTCAGTGAGCGCTATGGCGGACGAACCGACAATCGACGGTGTCATGGTCCAACAGCGGTGGCCTTGGAGCCGGCTGGTTGACATCAACTACGTACTCAAGTGCGAGGGTTCTCAGAGCGTGGATGTCACCATCCAGGCGTACAACGGCGAAACAGCACTCAGCTTGCCGGAAGCTTCGTTTTCCGGCGATATTAATGGTGTTTTATGCGGTGTGCGGCGGATCATCTGGGATCCGACAATGACCGCTTATACCAACAATGGGGTTCTGCCGAAATTCAGAGTGGCACTTACCCCGGCCCTGTCGCCACTCTACATGATTGTGGATCTGACCAAGCAGGCGGGGGCGGAGGGACAGATCGAATATGTCTATGAGCAGGAGCTCACGAATGGTCTTTGGGGCACGTGGGTGCGTAATCCGGTGACCAACGACGGGACGGTTGTCAATTCCGTGGTTTGGACCGGCGTGACGACTAACGACATTTATAAGACCGATAAGCTCGTCCTGCGTCGCATTCCGAAAGGTACGTTCAAGATGGGGAATTATCCGCCCACACTCTCCACCACGCTGACAAGGGACTTCTACGCGGGAGTGTTTCAGGTGACGCAGCGGCAGTGGGAGCTGGTCACAGGGGCGAAGCCGAGCAAGCTCAATAATCCGGCATATTACATGACCCGTCCGGTGGAGACGGTTTCGTACAACGCTATCCGGGGGGCGACGAACAACGTTCCGGCAATCAATTGGCCAGGGACAGGTGCTTTGGTTCTGCCGTCCAGTTTTTTGGGGCGGCTGCGCACACAGACAGGGCTGAAGGACTTCGACCTGCCGACTGAGGCGCAGTGGGATTATGCCTGCCGTGCCGGGACAACGACCTATTTTAATGACGGGGTCGCGGGGACACCTAGTGGCACACACAGCAACGCGCAGATGGACGCGCTGGGGCGTTACGAGCGTAACGGCGGTAAGGTTTGGAACGGCACGGCGTGGGATCTTCCTGGGTGGGATTGCGGTGCGTCGAACGGCACGGCCATTGTCGGTTCCTATCTGCCGAATGCGTGGGGCCTGTACGACACGCATGGAAATGTGTGGGAATGTTGTCTGAACTGGTATGAAGACACGCCGGAGGGCGGTTTCGATCCTGTTGGGGCGGAGTCGGGTTCTGACCGCGTGAATCGGGGCGGTAGCTGGTATCTTAACGCAGCGAGCTGTCATTCGGCGGTACGTAACAAACCTGCCCCGGCTTACGGTGACTTTAACATTGGCCTGCGTCTTGTGATGACCCTGCCATAGCGCGGTAGCTCTTTGAAAATCGTCGACCAGCATCGGGTGTAGTAGCCGCTCTATGAGCGGCATGTGTCGCTCATAGAGCGACTACTACACTAACCTCTGTGTCGCTCATAGAGCGACTACTACACTAAACCCTGATAACCGTTCGATAGACAACTTTTTGCTTAGAATAATTAATTGTTCTAAGCGACTAAAATCTGCA
>JBAYXX010000001.1:0-120334 GCA_041673345.1 Kiritimatiellia bacterium | reverse complement strand
ATGAGCTAGGTCGTGTTTGCGGAAAGTCCAGTTGCTGGCAATATTTTTCACGCAATGAGCTGCAAGTACGATTTTTATGAGTTGCTGGCATCCCAAAAATTGCTTTTTTGGGACAGAGTCTATTTAGAGCCTGTTCCAGTTTTGTAACAGTTTTATGATCAAGGCGTTAAGAGGGGAAATTTCCGATCAAGAGAGGCATTTTAGCCTCCCTTGTCGGAAAAAAGTATCTTATAATAACCTCATCAACCAAAATGGGGGAAAGATCATGCCGAGTGGTCATGTAGTTGTATCACCGAACTCGCCTATGCTGGCGGAAGCGCGCCGGATGGCGGAGGCCTGCCGGCAGGTGATGCGCCGAAGGCTCGGTATGCAGTAGCAGTTTCGCCAGATCTGCGCAGCATCGCTAACCTCTTCTCGTGTATTCAGCAACTAGTTTCAATCAGAAAACAACGCGGCACAACCTCCCTTCAACGCCATAACCCCTGCCAATTAATAAACAGCCCCGCCGGAGGCTGCGTATGCTTGCAGGGTTGCGATGGCTTCAGGGCGTAGCAAATCTCGGATCACGGTGATGCCGCGCGCCTGGAGGGCAGCCTGCCAATCAGGGAGCTTGGGTCCTTCGTCAAAGCCGATCGCGCGCGCGTCCGCGTCACGGGCTCCGCAGAGCAGCCGGTTGACACCCGACCAGGGAATGGCGCCAAAGCACATAGCGCACGGCTCTGTGCTGGCGGCTAAGTCGAAGCTGAATTTACCATTATCGCTGAGGTCAAAACGACCGAGCGTCTTTTGTGCCAGTGCCAGCGCCACCATCTCAGCGTGCAGGATGGAGCAGTTTGCAGACGTGACAAGGTTGACTCCTGGCGCGATCAGCTGACCTTGAATGCTGAAGACTGCAGCGCCAAAGGGGCCACCGGTTTTCTCGGTGACATTACGAGCGGCCAGTTCTATGACCAGGGCCATGCGCTCCTCAATAGAAGGGAAGAATGTGCCCTTGGCTGCAATCAAAGGTTGCACCCAAGCAGGGAGTTCGATGGAGATGGGGGGGTAGTTCATAGTGAGTTCATCATGGGGTGTTGCATATTTGTCTTTCCTGACTTTTAAATATGGTAATCGGTTTTCGATAGCGACTCCGACTTCGAGTTGCGGATAAACTTTGTCGCGCCCCGGTTCTGAATAAACGTTAAAGCGTGAACTATATACGCTTTGAAAACGGTTTCCGGATGATTTAGGTTCAGCCGATAGTCTGCTTTCAGTTGAAAGCAGGTTTTCGAGTGAGTTCGAAGAGTAAAATAACAAAAAAGGCTCATTTTTATGAATAATCACTTAAAAAGGTGGATTAATGAAAAAAAAGTAAAAAAAGTGGGTGCGTCCTATTGACATCACATGGTGTGTATAGTAATATGCACTCATCAAACAGCCTTCCCCAGGTTGTTGATCAAAATGACAGCTGGCACTTCACTTCCCCCGTGTAGGTGCCGCATGATTAAAAATGGTCATGTTTGTCATAATAATTAATATATGTCCTCCCTGGCGGCGGGTAAAAGTTTAAAACTTTTATCCGCCGTCTTTTTTCGGTCTATCGCCAGCGTTTATGGGCCCATAGGTATTGTTCCGGGTGGTCGCGGATAATGTCACCGAGCTGCTGGTTGATCATGGTCAGGAGTGCTTTGACATCATGCTCTTTATCATCTGTTGTTTTAAACTGGATGGGCTCGCCACTGATGAATTTGTAGTGAAAGGGGGCTTCGCGTATGACTGCGCCGACAATGGCCGGTATACCGGTGCGCAGGTGGAGTCGGGCTGGTGAGGTGTGGGTGCCAGCTGGCCGGCCCAGGAAATCGACATCCATCCCGGTTTTTTCTCCGGCGTGCTGGTCCATGACCAGTGTCATGGCCGCGGCGGTTTCTTTCCACTTACGAATGATGGCGGGGGTGAACCCTTTATTTTTATCGACAATCGTAATCTCGCCTCGGAAGTGGTTGTCTTTTAGATAACGTTCAACAAGCGGGTTGTCCATTTTACGGGCGATCGCGATCATGGGACGGGTGAAGGAGATGATGGAAAGCGCCGCCTCCCAGACCCCCAGGTGGCCGGTCAGGATGATCAAGGGTTGATCCAGTTCATCAAAGAGCATGTGTCGGCTGCTTTCTGAAATTGCAAGCGTGACATGCTCGCGCCAATTATTTTGGTTGATCACCTGGTTGACTTTCAGTGCCTCGCAGATGTGTCCCGCCAGATGTGCGAATGCGCATCGGGCGATGCGTTCCGCCTCATGGGGGTCAGCGGTGATTCCCGCCAGTAGTATATTGTCGACTGCCACCTTGCGGCGGTTTTTAAAGATTGGATAAAGGCGGCGCGCAACCGACGCTCCCAGGTTGTAGGCTTTAGCTGCCGGAACAAGGTCAAAGAGCATGCCTGCGAATCTGATCATCAGGTATTGTATATAAGCGTAAGAGCGGCGGATAAACTTCATTTGGGTAAGTCCGGGGTTTTACGCGTCAGCTCTTGCGAGAGCTGTTTTGCGAGGCTCATCAGTTGTTTGACAATTGGGCGGGGGAGGTAGTCCTCCTGCTCAAGCATATTGGATGCCGCCATGGCAGCCTCCTCAAGGCGATCCTGCTTGATCAGCAGGCGGATCATTGTCAGCTTGACGTCGTTGTCATTCAGCTTAGCTGCATAGACGGTGCTAAATGCTTCAGCGGCCTGGTCAACTTTGTTTAATGCCAGCAAAATATGTGTTTTAATGTGTAAGGTCTCAAGGGAAGCGGGTTCGAGCGCCAGCGATTGTTGGATGTAGCCCTCAGCGCGAGGCGCGTCGCCTTGGCGCAGCACTGTTTCCGCTAGACCGGCCAGCGCCTCGGAGGTTGGCTCCGCCGCGAGGCTTCTGACAAAGAAATCTTCAGCCAGATCAAGTTGATTCCTGCTCAGCCTGACTCTGCCCATTAAGCAGTTGGCGCGCGGGTGCTCGGGGTGATCGATCAGGACCTTGGACGCATCCTGCTCAAGGAATGCGGGAACTCCCAGCACTGCGTCCAGATCAAGCAGCTGACTCTGGACCTCGGGCAGGTTACTATTGATTTCGAGTGCTTTAAGAAACGCGGCTCTTGCCGCGACATACTCCTGTTCACCCCTGCGTTTAAGAATATAGCCTCGGACAACGTAAAACATGTAGTGTTCCTGGTTGCTGCTGGCTGAGTTCAGTGCCGGGTAGACCCTGCTCTGAAGCTCAGCGAACTCGCCTTTGGAAATCAGTATCTCCGCCAGCAGTGCCCACAGTTCACTGTTGGAAGCGTGGTCAGGGATAACCTCGTTCAGCCGTTCCCGGGCCTCATCTAGTTTGTCTGTCAGCATCAGCAGTGCCACCTCATGCCATATCAGTTTGGCTGGAGGAACCGCACTCTCCTTGGCGAGATCCATCCAGAGGCCAGCCTCTGGGATATTTTTCTGCAGGATAGCAACCTTGGCTTTGTTGATCAGAGCGAAATGATCTTTGTCGTCGAAGTCCAGCAGAATATTCAACTGGCTATCAGCCTCGGTTAATTCATTGTCTGCGATTTCCTTAGCCACGGCACGGTACAACTCACGTTTTTTGCTAAGGATCTCGAGGATGGGGTCCAAGGCGATATCACTCTGATTGATGGAGAGATTTTTGAATAGATTCGCTTTTGTCCAGAAGCGTTTTTTGGCGAACTCCAGGATGGCGACATCGGCCAGCGTTCCACTTTGGACTTGCAGTGCGGCGGTAGAGGTATTGAGTAGCGCACTGTCAGAGGGGATTTCCGCCAGTTTATGTTCGATGTGTTTAATGGTATCCCGATTAACACCCAGATCTTTTGCAAGGTGGTAAGTGTTGAGTGTCACGCTCAGGTTGTTTGGGGCGAGCAGGGCGCAGTGATTCAGGATATCAGCGGCTTGTTGGTATTGCTTGCGCTCAATCAGCAGGATTGTGAGTTCATTGCCGATCATGGCCAATTGTTGCCGATAAGCGTTCCTGTGGTTGGTCAGCAACTTGATTTCGCCTCTGACTTCAGAGAACATATACGGATACATGGCCGCCAAAAAATCATTGAATTCTGTGATCAGCTTTTTGGTGTCCAGTTCGCTCCCGGCAGGCAGAAGCTCCATGAAGAACCCATGTGGCACTGCGATATATCCAAAATTAATCAATCTTCCAGGGTTACTGAAAACCGCAATTTGGGTACAGGCTTGCGGGTCAATGGTCAGCCACTCGCGCATGAACGAGAATGGCGATATCTCAGCCGCGTTGATCAGACGCGGGAGGAAGCGTTTTAGATTAGGATCAGTTTTAATCTGCTCAATACTCATTTGGCTGAGTTTGCCGCTTTCACTGGCGCTGGTTGAATAGAGGTTGAGTGTCTGGTTGTGTTGATGCGCGGCAATCAGTATCTCATGTTTGAGGAAGGGAATGTCCAGCACTAGCTTTTTGCCTTCCAGCTGCTGGAAGAGTCGCTCCGCAACTTCAGAGGTAAAGAGGCCCTCGCTGGGGTCAATGTCGGTGTAGCTGCGGAACGGAACAAAGAGCGCCAGCAGCAGGAGTGGCCAGCAGAGGAATGATCCGACTCGGCAGACAAAGGGGTTGTCGCGGTATTCGTAAAAATCCAGTTCATCGTCCAGCTTTTCAATGTACATCTCGCGCATCAGGTGCCATACAGCGATCAACAGGCCCGTGATCAGGGCAATGATCACGTAGGAATACACCGGCACTTTAGATATCTGGCGTGCAATTCCCCAGGGGGCAAAGGGCATATTGAGCAGAGAGGGGATCAGCATTGCGACCAGCAGCAACTGGAGTAGAAACAAAAATGGTTTGCGGATGGTGAAAGAGTGGCCAAAAACAAAGAAAGCGAGAATAGACGGCAGTAGCAGCAGAACAAAGATTCGGCTCCAGCCGTAGCGTGGTATCCAGCCTGCCACCTCCGAGAGCATGGTGGCCTGAAACACATTCAGGAGTGGGCGCAATGCCGGTATCTCGATGTTGACGCACCAGCTCGCCGCATTCCAAAGTAACACAACTGCTAGAGCGCTTCCCGATAGACCGGCAATGATACATAGCAAAACTTTGCCGGTTGTGAACTGCTCGCTGAGCTTCATGGAACGGTAGAGAAACAGTATGCCAATAGGTGCCAGAATGAGAAACAGGGCGGATTCAACGGAGCAGGTTGCCAGCAGGAAAATTGCGGCCAGCAGGGTGAGGGATCTCCCTGTTTGGTCGTAGGAGATCACCAGGTTTAACACAAGAAAAAAGAGCATCAGGTCAAAGGTGTGTGGGTATAGTCTTGTGGCTGTAAACCAGAATGGACCACTGAATGCCAGTGCGGCGGAGGCGCCGAGTGCTCCCAGAATAGCAGTGTAGGAGGCCCGTTGGTTGTGCATTTGAACCTCTTCCGGGACCGATTCAACCGCGTTTTGAGAGAGTGCTTTGGCGGCCGCGCCAACTCCGTGGTAGCGTTTGCTTTCGCCATCATCCCCTATCCTCTCAGGCGGCAGAGCTTTCATGGAACCGCCCGAATCTTCACAGGCGAGCATGAAAATAATGCGCGCCACCAGGCGGTAGAAGAGAGCCACCGCCGTTGCCGCGCAGATGGCGGAGAGGAGGTTGAGCCGCACTGGGAGTGTCTCATATGGGATCTGTGCCACCAGTTGGCTGATATAAGTGAAGAGCGGGTTGGAGAGATAGGTGGTTTGTGTGATCTTGGCGGCTACGGCGGTCAGGGCAGCTGTCTCTCCCGGGTAAATGCTCTTGTAAAGCGTGAGCCAGTAGAGTGCCAGCGGCACAATAAAAGTGAGCGGCGCGAAGATGCGCGCAATTAGCCAAGGTGATAATTTTAACCGCAGTTTTTCTAGATTCATAGCAAACTTTCTATTGGGCCAGGTTCTTGAATGACCACTTGCGTGGCTTTTTGTAGTTATCTGCTTTGTTGTAATCGAATCGGTTCATAAATTATTCTTGTAATTTTAAGATTGTGAAAGTTTAATTATACCGATTCTCCGATAAAATTGAAAGCAGTTTTAGTTTTTCATTAACTGCTCAGCGATCAGGTGTGCCGATCAGGTCATCGTCGGAAGCATAGCTGTAATGGACTTCGATCTTATCGTCAACTTGCGCCAGTGAGGGTGGAGATTCACTCTTATGCTCTATGTTGCTCACAACGCGCGGGATATAGGCTATTCTGTGGGCCAGCGTTGGCCGGTTTTTACCGTCAAACTCGACTGCCAAATCGCCATGGGCAGTGAACTGCTCTTTCTGCAGTGCGCGGGTGCGGGTCCATCCAATGATGCGGCCTTGGGGGTCGTGCCTGAACTCATCTTTCCAGTCGCACGGGTAGCTAAGGGCTGGATCGGTGCCAGGAAATGAGTGGCGGCGGTAGTCAATGGAGAGCAATTTCCCGTTTGCATCGTACTCTCTTTTTTCGTTACTAGGGAAGGTGCAACAGAGCATGGCTGGCATGGATACATTGCTTTCACTATCAGCGAAAAACCCGATATCAATCCGGGAGGTGAGGATGGATTTACCACCTGCGACAGGGGTCATGTAAGGGTCATGGTGGGAAAACTCAACGATCCACTCCCCCTCATTCTCGGTACTTTTTGTGATGGAAATTTTATTGGGGTCGCCCTGCAGAATCACAGCGTGTATCTTCGCACTCTCCTCTGTGCAGGAGGTTGTCACACTCAAGCGGCGTTTAAACGGGAAGCCCCTGAAAATACGGGCAACCGCCAGGTGTGTGCTGAACAGCTCCTCGGAGGAGATGCGAGTGGGCATGTCGCGCACAGGATCAAGTTCTGAGCGGTCTTTCACGGCAATAAAGAGCACTGGGGGGATATTGGCAGGTGTCAAGGCGCGCGCGTTGCTGAGCAGTCGCTCGACATCAAGTTGTTCTGGTTGAAACGCGGTCGGGTGCGCGATGCCTGTCAGATAATCGCCGGGGGTGGCGACCGCCCTTTGTGATTTGCGCAGCAGCGCTTGCAACGTGGTGGTTACGAGTCCTGTTTGAGCGAGGCGATTCAGAGTCTCGCCCCGCATGGCGGCCAGTGCGGCGATCATCGCCTCAGCAAATAATTTCTCTGATTTTTTCGCACCTGTAACCGCGATATAGTAAGGCGCATTGGCAGGAAAGAGGTCGCCTGTTGCGAGGTTGTAATCGTTGTAGGCGGGATAACAATAGATCTGGTTGCCCACCAGCAGAGAAACCTGCGCGTGGATGCGGGCCGGGTCGATAAAAAGCGCCCGCGGCTGACAGCGCCAGTAAGCGGAGGTGACAAAACCCATTGAGGAGTTGCCAACCACCGGAATCAGCGATTTGCGCTCTTGATCAATAAAAAGGGTGTTGGGTTGGCCCAGATGGAGATTGCGCGCTTTAACATCCGCAGAGTATTGAAGCCGCATAACCTCTGGATATTTTTCAGTGTCAACCAATGTTTCGTCGTTATCGCGGTTCGCATAGATGATGACAGGCGGGGTGTTCGTGGGTGAGGACAGTGGGAGCGACAGGAAGGTCTCGAAGAGTCCGGCGCTGAAGCTCCAGATGGTATTGGTGGCCGCCTGATAAACATTATGGTGAGCATCCTGCGGCAGGGCGATAATCTTCCGCAAGGCGGTGTTAGTGTACCCCGGAACGTTGAGTTTGGCCTGCAGCGCATTGATGGACGCGGTGAATTTCTCCATGTTGTGTAGCGCGTCTAGATCAGAGTCAGCTTTAATATGTTCAAGATCATCAAAACCGAGGTCAATGGCCTCTTGCAGTCGGTTAGCTGCCTCGTCGCGATTGTCTTGCAGTGCCAGGGCGCAGGCTTGATTGTAGGTCCATAGGCTGTCGGCGGTGCCCAACGCGACACCTTGGTGGGTGAAGGCTTCCATTGCGTAATAATCCTTGCTGGCATGTGCATTGCCCATCCTTGCGAGCAGTTGCAGGTGTAGCGCATGCGCCTCCGGCATGTCAAAGACAAATCGTTCAGCGCACAGTGTGTTGACTGATAACAGGGTTAAGCCAATCAGAAGTGCAATTTGTTTCATGAGTTTGGTTTTTCAGGGTTTGGAGTTGGTTATGCGTAAAAAATCCTCTGGGCGCATGCCGCTGATCTTAATGCCCTTTAGTCGGGAGGTGGCACCTGAACAGATGGTGATGGATCGCTGGGGGGTTTTCAAAGTTTTTGAGAGAAAGCGGATTAGTTCTTTGTTGGCCTTGCCGTCAACCGGCGGCGCGGCCAACCGTATTTTGAGCCAGCTCTCTTCCGCGCCTGCCATCTCTGAGCGTGAAGCACTCGGGGAGAGTCGCACAGTGAGGCGGCAACCTTCGGGGATCGCGCTGATCCAGCTGGGGAGTGAAGTGGTTTCTGTACTACTACTATCATTCATTTTCGTGTTTTTGTTGCTCTCTTAGAATGGCAGTTGGATCGGGGTGTTAATCAGGTTGGTAACAAAGGTGCAGATGATCGTGTAGCCGTACTGTGCTACGAAAAAGAAGATGATCGGAGTGAAGTCGAGGCCGCCGCGTGCTGCGCTGCTGCGGCTGAAGCGCCCTAGAATGAGCTCAGTGGTTTCGTTACACAGGGTCATCATCTCTTTTTTCCGCAGGGCAGTGGCAACCAATGAGCCAATAATGCCGATAAACAGGACGTGAACCATAGTTATGATCGTATCGCTGAAGGAGAGCATTCCCAGCCAGATTGTTTTGACCATCCGGATGGCGAATGGGGCTGTGGTCAGCTCTATCACCCCCGGCGCATCGGCGCCTGGTTGCAGAAAGGTTAGGGTTCCTACGCTGGTGCAGATATACGCCAGAGCAGTGTGTAATAGCAGCAGCACAAAGGGTTGAAAGAGCAGCGGAAGGAGAGAAAAAGGCATCGCATAATAGCTGAATGCCTCGGAGGCACGCGTTTTTCGCAGTGGCGCGGCGATCAGAGATGTCAGAAAATAGAAGCTCCAGAACTTAAA
This sequence comes from Kiritimatiellia bacterium, assembly GCA_041673345.1. Classification (GTDB taxonomy): domain Bacteria; phylum Verrucomicrobiota; class Kiritimatiellia; order RFP12; family UBA1067; genus M55B167. Next base: position 111,378 of record JBAYXX010000001.1, on the reverse strand, counting down.
AACAAAGGTGATGGTGTTCAACAGGCTGAAAATCAACAGCGCTGCTCGCGCTGGAATCTCCGTCATGGGGGTGCATGTGATCCACTCTCCGAAAGAGATGCTGATCACAGTGCTCAGACGTGAAAACAACAGTGTTTTAAAGAGAAACAGGAATGTGGCTATCACGAGAACAGCCATCTGCTCTGGCATGACTAGGACTGGTTTGAGAAACTCCAGCAGTTTGTTAATCCGAGTGGTCACAAAACCGACAAAAGGGTTGAAAAAAAACTCGGCTTCGTTTTTAGAGCAAAGTTTGACAAAAAGAAAAACGAGAAGAATATTAAAGATAAATGAGAGGTGCTGCATAATTATGATTTCCGATAGCAATAAAAGAAGATCAGGATATGGTTATACCGCTTTTTTTTCAAGATTAATCTTTAGTTAGCCTAAAAACACTCAAGTCTGCGGGCAAGCACAGTATTCAACAAAGTTAAATTACACCCATTTAGTGGTTGACAAAAAAAAGGCTTTTGATGTATTTTGACACCTTATAAAAGTGACTGGCTGATGACCTTTATTATCACCCTTTATGATGAGATTCGGGCGTTGGCAGAGTATATTCTGTCATATTAATAACTTAAGGAAGGCAGAAATGGGAATTAAGAAAATAAATAATGGGGGAGTTATTCGCGTCAGTGAGCATGGAGCCTTTGATGTTGAAAAGGGGCTGCCGGAGGTGGCGCGGGGCCAGGTGTTTTCGCTTACGGGATGGGGATCTCTGGAGCAGTTGCAGCAAGCCGGCGTGGGCGCTAAAGGAACCCAGACCCCGCAAATGTGGTTGTGTGGTGGCAATGGGGAGTTGCCGCCGGTCTATGATCGTTTCATCGTTGATGGCGTCCAGTCGCGCTTGATCACCCGCAATGGCTGCACAGTCGGTATCTGCTATCAGGATGCGTACGCTGAGTACTGCCTGTTGACAGGCATTCTACCCCCTGATTTGACCCTCTCACGTGAAGCTCAGACGACTGCGGTCTTTGAAGGGATTGAGGATGCCCTGAAAGATGCGGATATGACCTTTGATGATGTTGCTAGAACCTGGCTTTATATGGATGATATTCTTGACTGGTACGACTCTTTTAACCACGCTCGCGACGAGTTTTTTCGATCCCGTAAGGTTTATGCCGGTCTGGTTCCCGCTAGTACCGGGATTGGCTCAGCCAACCTCTACGGAGCCGCATTCACGGCCAACGCTATTGCAGTTAAACCCAAAGCCGATGAGGTCTATGTGAGTCGGGTTGACTCGCCGTTGCAGTGCGCCGCACTTGATTACGGCAGCTCTTTTTCACGTGCGGTCGAGATCGGCACACCAGAGTACCGCTCGCTGCTTGTTTCCGGAACCGCCAGCATTGAGTCTGGGGGAGACACCGCTTTTGTGGGTGATGTTCCGAAACAGATTCAGCTCACGCTGGATGTTGTTGAGGGCATTCTCAAAGCCCGCGGCATGGATTGGAGTGACACGACTCGAGCGGTGATGTATCTCAAAAAACCGGAGTACCTGGCTGATTGGAACGCGTGGCTCAAGCAAAATCATTTAGAGAATTTGCCGCACATCAATATTGTGGCAGATGTCTGCCGCGCTGATTTGCTGGTTGAACTTGAGCTTGATGCCATTAAAAGACAAACACATGAAAAAGTACATTAATCAAGTCACAGGTCTGGGGATGGCGGTCTATATCTGCTGCATTCTCGCCGCTGCTTCGATTGCGCTGGCGTCCGTCGGCGCAGAGAGAGCGGGCGAGATCATGGCCACGCCTCCAGCACTGGGACTCTCCGCCCTGCTCGCGCTGCTCCTGATCCTGCGCGGTGGGTTAACCCTTTTTCGCCGTCGCTATCACTCCGCGATGATGCACCTTGGCTGCGCCTGCGTGGTGGTTGGGTGGCTGATCGGGCAAACCGCCCCGTATCTTGACCAAGGCGACAAGGGCCCGCTCAAGGGCTCGATCGCCATGGTGGACGGCGATGTGATGAATGCCCTTTGGGAGGGTGCCTATCTGACCAACTATGTTGGCAAGCTTCCTTTTTCAGTTAAACTGGATAAGTTTTTTGTTGATTACTATGCGGGCAGCGGTGCGGATCAGAGTGCCGGACGCATGCCGCCTATAAAGGAGTATCGCAGCCGGGTGACGATCACTGAGCCTGACAGAGAACCCTACACAAAAAACATCCGGGTCAACCAACCAGCCTATGTCTGCGGCTACCATATCTACCAGATGAGTTGGGGGCAGAGCAAGAACAGGCAGGGGCAGCCAGTCACATACACGGTGCTTCAGTTTATCCGTGACCCCGGCCTGCGACTGGTATATTTTGGTTACGGCACCTTGTTTGTCGGCATTCTGCTCTTCTGTATCAGGTTGTTTAAGGGCGGGTCTCCTACACCAACTCCGCATCAGGAGGTGAAATTATGATGATCAAAACCACACTGCAAGGGGGGTTGATCTATCTTACAATGGTCTTTTTTGTAGCCACACTGGTTGCCAGCGTCCGGCGGCAACGGGTGCTGATCAAGGGGTTTTGGGCTGCTGGTTTTCTGACCGCTGTCAGCGCGGTTGTCTGGCGCGGCATTCACACTGGTCATCCGCCGATGCAAAACCTGTTTGAATTTTTTCTGTGTATGGCCGCCTTTCTCTGGCCGCTCTCGCAGCTTAGCCAGCGGAAGAACGGGATTGATACAACAGTTAAGGACGCATTGCTGGGGCTTTGCATTCTCTTTCCTGCTGGTTTTATTTTTGGTGAGGAGGTTCGCCGCCTGCCGCCTGCCCTTCAGAGTTCGCTCTTTATTCCGCATGTAGCCAGCTATGTGGCGGGCTATATCATGTTGGCGCGCGCTGCTTTGATGGCGCTGCCCATGTTTAAAAGGGAGTGTCCACCAGTCGCGTTGAGGTCAGCCGAGGCTGCCTCCCGTCAGACTGTGGTGGTCGGTTTTCTGCTGATTACCAGTGGTCTGATCCTAGGCTCGTTGTGGGGCAAGATCTGCTGGGGTCATTACTGGCAGTGGGACCCAAAAGAGATGTGGTCACTGGCAACCTGGATGGTTTATGGCAGTTATCTTCATCTGCGTCTGAAAACCGGGATGCGTCAGCCGCGTCTGCTGGCAGCCTTTCTCTGGATCGGACTGTTATTTGTGGTGTTGACCTTAACCTGGATCAATCTCTCCCGCTTGTTCAGCGGCATGCACAACTATGCATAGATTGTGTTTGATGCTGATTGGCAAAGGTGGTATGCTGCCTGTGATTTTAGAAAAAAAATTAGATTAATTTGCCTGCGGGTGCGGGCATATAAAGATAAAGCATTAAGAATCAAGGGTTGTTTCTTGCGCTCCACCCTGTTTGAAAGCTATCGAGCGAGGTGAGGCTGCCCTTGAATATGTTACCCCGTTGATCGGGAAATTGAGGTATAAAAATGAAAAAAGCTGTGCTTGCCACTCTTTTCTGTGGGATAACTCTCGTCGCACTGTCAGAAGCCGTTGATCGTAAGAGCTGGCCGGATGAGGAACAAGGGCTGGCAAACACGGTTGACCCGTGGGGGTTGCCTTTTAAAGATCAGATGACGAGGTTTCAGAACTATTTCGAGAACTCGACGAACGCATCATTCGCGGTGGGCTACACACACGGTCTCGTGAAAATATGGAGAAACAAGTACTGGTTCAGAGGTACAGAGATGATTGTACCCGGCAAGGCAAAGGAGACAAAGCCGCTATGGGGGACAGCCGGTTCTGTAGTCAGTTTCCAAATCGCAGTTTTGCCCAATATGGGAGCAAAGGCTTCCCGCTATACGGTCACCACCCAATCGCCGACACCTGTCCAGATTTTCAGGGAGGAGTTTATCACGCTGGGGCCGGCATCGTACCCCAGATTTGAGAGCGAAGTCTGGCCGGATCCGCTGGTTCCTGAAAATGATTGTAAACTGTCAGGGGTGTGGGCGGGTGTTTTCTGGGTGGACGTAAAAATCCCCGATGATTTTGGGCAGAGTAGTTTCAGGGTAGAGGTTAGGGTGGCTGCGGATGGGGGAGACCAGACAACCTTCACGGTTCCGGTCGAGCTAGTCAAAATGAGTTCCGATTCAGCAGACTTTAATCTCGTGGCGTGGTTCAACAAAGGCAAACTCAGCACGACTCAGTTCGACGCGATGTGCGACCTGACGCTGGAACATCGGCTTAGCTCGCTGACCCGGAAAGAACTGACGGCACTGTGGAGCAAGGATCATCCGGATGAATTCGAGCGGCAGGTGCGGGCGTTGATGGATAAAGGACAGCGTGTTTTCCAGATTGGACCGCCTGAACCGGAACTCTATGCTTTTCTGCTGAAAAAAGGGTGGCTTGATCATTTCATAGTTTACAGCAACGTTGATGAGCCATCCGAAAAAACGTTTCGTGAGAAAAACATCCCTTGGGCTCAGGCGCTCTGGAAAGATTTCCCCGGGGTAAAGATTTTCCTGGCTTCTGAATATCATGCTGACATGAGCCAGGGTTGTGACATCTGGATGACGGATATTTCCAGCGCGAACTACGATCCGAGGTCTTTCACCCCTGTCGCAAAACCCCAATTGTGGCATTACTACTGTCATATGCCGATGAACTGGCAGATGCGCGCACCTCTGACGCGTGCGCCGAACATGGAGATTGACAACGATGCTTTGGAGCACAGGCTGGCTCTTTGGATGTCCTGGCACTACAAAGCCAAGGGTTTGTTTATTTGGTCAGGCAATTCAGAGTGGAAGAGCCTGGGTACGAATTTCTGGGATTCTCTGGATATGAGCGGTAGCGCGTACCGGACGGCTTACAAATTTCCCGGTGGCGGAACACATTATGGGAATGGCCTTCTGGTGTATCCTCCTCGAACAAAGGAGGGTGAACCGCTTCCGTCGCTGAGGTTGAAGGTTTTACGGGACGGCATGCAGGATATTGCGCTTTTCGAAAGCGCGTTACGGAAATATGGTGATCGTGCGGCACCTTTTGTCGCGCTGGTACCCGATGTTTTTCAGCACCCGCATTACTATGACCGTTTGCCGGAGACCCTGCTCAATAAGCGAGAGGCGCTGCTTCGGAAAATCCGGGAATGGGAGACCAGCGGTGTTCAGTGAGATTAGCCTGGCAGTTTGTAGGATTTTTCTAATAATCGATATTACGTAGATCAGCCCGAAAAAACGTCCCCCGCGGTTCTACCGCTCTATTGTCCAGAACTCACTGCTGGCTGCCAATCGCGCAGGTTGCCGACCATGCGGATGCGGTCACCAGTGCCGAGTTTATCGTATACCTTCCGCGTATATGCGTAAGCCGGAGGTATCGAGCCGACGAACGTTATAGGGCGAGGCCATAGCAGAGCGAGGTTGTGCGGCAGTTCACCAATGCGGAGGACACCGAGGAACTCCGGTGTCTCCGGATTTTCGTGACTTTCTGGCAAGTCCGCCAGGATGACTTCGCTTACCTCGGCATCAAGCAGAGCCGCGTACAAGGCCAGCGGCGCGGTGTATCCCTGCCCGAACAACACCACCGGTCCGGTCGCCGAGTCCCGGCGCAGCAGCGCAACGCCGGTAAGCAGGTCACAAACCTGGCGCTCGGGCAGCGTCTGGCCCAATAGTGGATAGGTTCGACGCAAGGACCACAGGTAGCCCGGCCCAACCGACGTGACACCCGTATTCCGAACCTCCACGCCTGCCGTTGCCAGCGGCGCGGCAATGGCCGGGCGCGAGGAGCAGTAGCCGGAAAACGTGTTCTTGGCTTCCGGCTGGATGGCGTAGGCCACCGTGGGTGTCGGTCGCGGCGCATTGGCATGGCGTATGGTCTTCATGTGCAGGGTGAGTCTATCGTGTGTGTTGAAGAAGTAAGTGGCGAGGCTTACCCCGACCCGTGGGCCGCCGTTCTGTCGCACGTCGCAGACGCGCGGTGTGCAGTCCTCCGGTATATTGCGGAACGTCAAGGCGCGTAGCCGGGCCAGTGACGTTTGCTGGTGTGTGCGCCAGTGGGCTTCATCAATCACCTCAGGCGCCTCGCCTTTCTTCACCAGCAGGAGATCAACATTCCGCATCCGGTCGTTTTCTGGCAGCTTGCCGCCGAAGACCAGCAGATTCTCCTCCGGCTCTACAAAGTCGGTCACATCGTCTTCCACTGGTGTCGGATCGCCCTTCAGGTGTGTGTTGAACCAAGTGAAGATGGCTTTGCGCAGCTTGGGTGTGTAGCCGTGCGGCGTGAGGTCTTCGACCAGATCGAACTTATTCGTCGCTTGCAGAGCGGCGTACTGGTGGCGAATGCGATGCGAAACGTCGCGGAAGCCCGAAGGCCGCCACAGCACATCTTCCGTGCCGGATGCAATAAGCAGAGCCCGCGGGGCGATCAGCGCACCAATATCGGACCAGCACCAGCGATAGTAGTTGATCCAGAACGCGCAATCGCAATGGCCGTCAGCCGCTCGGTCCACCACCACGTCTTCAATACTCCCGCTTTGACATACCGGCACGACAACCTTCACTCGCTCGTCGGCCGCGCCAAGGCACCAGGAAACCACGCCGCCGCCGCTCAGCCCGGTCACGCCCATCCGATCCGGATCGACATCGGAGCGGGTTTCCAGATAATCAAGCGCGCGCATTCCGTTCCAGACCTCCGTGCCCACAGGCGTATAGCCCCGGCTGGGCCAATCCCATCGCCCTTTGCTGTAAGTGCCGTGATGCAGACCCTGCGATTCGCCAAGTTGGATCGGGTCGAGTACTAGTGCCACATAGCCATGCTGCCCGAACCAGCGCGGGTTGGCCTGGTACGGCGCGTTGACCTTGCCCTTAGAGTGGCCGCAAACATAGAGAACCGCAGGCAGTCGACCTGTCACTTTGGCCGGCCGGTAGAGATTGCCGATGACATGCGCGCCGGGTAAACTTTGGAAGTGGATCTTTTCGACCACGTAATCGCCCCGGTCGAGCACTCCGGTGACAGTCGCCTCCAGCGGCGCGCGTTCCGGCATAGGCGACAGGCCGAGCATCTCATGCCACATAGCGCGTCGCCGAGTGAGAGTCTCCTCCCATTGTCCGCGCGGCATTGGTTCGACAAGCGACCCGCGCGAGATCTGTCGGGCTTCGCCGCACACACTCTCGTAAATCGTTTCTCCCGAAACGCGCGATGCCGCAATGGCAAGTGCGCCGCACAGAAGCAGCATAGTTGGAACACGCGATTTTATTTTCATATGCATATTATTTCCTTTATGAATACAGTATGACAAAAACTAGAAAAGGATGCCAACACAAACATTAAACATTAATTTGCCAATCATTCGCATTATGTTGACGCGGATTTGCGCAAGATGGTATACTCGCACAATGAAAATCAGGCAGGATATGTTTAAGCGCGTTTTGGTCCGAAGTATTGATTCCTGGCCGTTGCGTAGTGAACTGTTTGCAGTTAGATATTTTATCTGTAAAGATGACAGGAACGTAAAGGTCGGGTTGGATCTCGGGTTCACACATGCGGGAGTCAGCCAAATTTTCCGGCAGTTGGGGGGATACTGGGTGAGTGCTGAGTTCACCAAGGAGCGAGGCGCTCTGGTAGCATCGGTTCTGGGCTCGGATCAGGTTGTGGTTCTGGGGCCGCAAGGAGATATTCCCTTTGAAGAGAAGCAGTTTGATACTGTGGTGGTCGCCAATGGGAGCGTTTTCTTTAATGGTGTTACGCTGGAGATGTTGATTAAAGAGTGTCACAGGATTATGGACAACGGGGGGTTGCTTTTGATCACATTTCCACGGCGCAAGCTCTTTGCGCTCGCTCGCCTGCTGGGAGGACACCGCGGCAGGATCGAAGCACAGTACGCTTGTAGCGAGCGCGAACTTTTTAGTCTGCTGAAATCAGGGTTTGATGTTCTGGGAGTGAAGTTTAGCGGGCGCTTCTGGGTGGAGTTGCTCCGACAGATGCTGGAGAAGGATGGTTTTGCCGAGAGCTGCTCTATACCTGAGTGGCTGGAACGGCTTTTATATCGCGTCGCTGCTGTGTTGGATCTGCCTCTCTTTTGGACACGACGCTATAATGTAACGGTCTGCGGTCGGCGCAAGGGGTGGCGTGGCAAACAGCGTGGTTTGATGAACGACCACACCTCGGCGGTTTCCAATGCTATGTTTTATGATCGCAAACACCGGGATAAGTCATTTTCGTCAACACGGTATAAGTAAGCCCGCCGCGCAGTGCGCCGCGAAAAAATGATGGGGTAACTCGACGGTCAGCTGCATCGAAGTCGGAATCAGTAAGCAATACCACCGAGTCACCGAGTCACCAAGCCACCAAGCGTGCAAAAAATTACTGAAATTCGTGTTTACACCCGTCCGAAAATAATGCTATAGTGTCACACAGTGGTACAGTTTAGGTTTGGTTTAGCAGAGCGCGCCTTTGCCAATTTCGATAATCAGCTGTTGGACATGGCACAGATAAAGTTTGAATAGCAGGAGGTAAAAATGAGCAAAACAGAGCAAGGATTAAATACAGTTTCAATTCATGCAGGTCAGGTGGCTGATCCTGTAACTGGTTCACGGGCGGTTCCGCTCTATCAAACGGCCTCGTACGTTTTTAAAAGCAGCGAACACGCTGCCAATCTGTTCGCACTGCGAGAGTTTGGCAACATATACACGCGGCTGATGAATCCGACGACCGCGGTTTTTGAGGAACGGATGGCCACAATCGAGGGTGGAACTGGCGCATTGGCGCTGGCCTCCGGCATGGCGGCTGTTTCGACCGCCTTACTGGCCATCAGCCGCAGCGGGGATGAGTTCATTGCAGCGGATAATCTGTATGGCGGCACCTATCAGCTTTTTCATTACACCTTCCCCAAGCTGGGACGCGCGGTGAAGTTTTTTAAATCCACTGACCCAGCGAGTGTCAAGGCTCTGATCACGGAGAAGACCAAGGCGATCTATATTGAGACCATCGGCAACCCTAAGCTGGATGTCCCTGATTTTGAAGCCTTGGCGCGGATTGCGCACGAAGCTGGTTTGCCATTGGTAGTGGATAACACCATCGGAGTTGGCCTGGTGCGTCCATTTGAGCATGGTGCGGATATTGTGGTGGCCTCGGCCACGAAATATATCGGGGGGCATGGCACCTCAATCGGCGGCGTGATCGTTGATTCAGGAAAGTTCCAATGGGATAACGGGCGGTTCCCTGAGTTCACGGAGCCTGATCCGAGTTATCATGGAATAGTTTACTGGGATGCGCTTAAAAATGTGCCGGGTATGGGCAATGTGGCCTTTATTATAAAAGTGCGCGTGACTCTGCTGCGCGATTTGGGTGCCACCTTGAGCCCCTTTAACGCGCGTGATTTTCTGTTGGGTCTGGAGACCATGCCAATGCGTCAGGAACGCCACTCCAAGAATGCGCTCCAACTGGCACAGTGGCTGAGCACTCATCCCGCAGTGGCGTGGGTGAATTACCCCGGTCTGGCGGGAAGTCCACATCATGCCATGGCCTCCAAGTATCTCAAGGCTGGCTATGGCGGCATTCTGGGATTCGGGGTGAAGGGCGGCATGCAGGCTGGCATCCGTTTCATCGACAACGTGAAGTTGCTCTCGCATCTGGCCAATATAGGTGATTCCAAGACACTGGTCATCCATCCGGCTTCAACCACCCACCAGCAACTCAACACGCAGGAGCGTGAGGCAAACGGTGTGACCGATGATTATATTCGCATCTCGGTGGGCCTCGAAAACATCGAGGACATCAAGGCCGATATAAATCAGGCGCTGGCTATTGCGCTGGCCTGAGCACGGCGGGCAAAGGCTTGATGCAGACAACAGTTGTCAGCCAGCAAACCGATGAACGAGCCCCCGAGGTCACGGACCCTCGGCTACCGTGCTGCGCGCTACAACTCACGGAGTGAAGCGACTCTACCTAGTTTGGCGGGAAATGTTTTCCCGCATCATTGCCCGCTCCAGGCGCGGAGCCCTTTCAGAATTGCTTGTGCCGCACTTTGCTGGAAAGTGGTGGTTTGAATCAGCTCTTCGCCCTCTGGAGTTGTAATGAAATCAAGTTCAAGCAGGATTGATGGCACGGCGGGGTTGCGGCAGACAGCCAGATTGCCCGCTTGCACACCAATGCTGCGGGCGGGTGAGATTTTCTCTAGCTCAGTGTGTATTGCCTTGCCCAATGTTTTGCCGATCTCGTTCCAAGCGTAGGTGGAGATGTGCCGTCGCTCCTGTGGATTGCTGGTGGAGCCACAGGAGTTATAGTGAATAGAGATAAAGGCATCCGCACGCTTATAATAGGCCAGTCGAACACGGTCATAGAGGCCGATGTATCTGTCATCCACGCGCGTCAGTAAAACCTGATAGCCCGCTTCTTTGAGGACTTTTTCAATTGCTCGAACCTGAATCAAGTTGATCTTTTTTTCGGTCAACCCTGAGGGGCCGATCGCGCCGGGGTCAGATCCTCCATGGCCGGCGTCGAGAACAATCAGGGTTTCACTCGGGCGTTTGTTCTTTGGCGGGTGGGGGCCGAAGCCAGCGCCTAAATCTGGCAGTGTCTGCGTTTTAGTAAGAGCAGGCGGCATTTTAATCTGCTTAAGATAGCGCTGATCCACGTAATAGGGGTCGTTTTCAAGCCACACTGTATGGCTGGAACCAGCATAACTGGTGCTGATTAGGTTAAAGCCAGGGGGGAGATGGACATCGTTCGCGCCTGTCGCGGGGCGGGCTTGCGTCTCAAAAATTTTCCCGATGACAGTGTACGCAACCGGGCCGGCAAGGGCACTCAGCTTTCCTGCCGGGGCATCTGGCAGGGTTGGCGAAAAGAAGGTGACCGGGAGATTTTCAAGCGCGCTGGAAAAGTTCAGTTCAGCCGAGTATAGCGTCGGGTCACTGGTCTCTGACTTCAAAACACGTATGCGTTCGCCTACCTGGGCGCTGATTGCGCTGCCTGCCGGGGCTTTGCAGCGAATGCTAAAGCTCTGGCCTGTCTGCACCCCAGAGGATTGCGCAGGAAAGATGGGTTCAATTTTCGGCTGAGGCGAGCGCGGCGCGGCTTTTGGCAGATAGAAAACATGTTCACGCTCACGACCGCCAGCTTTGATTCGAAGCGTGTTTTTCCCGGGTGTGACTGGTATCATCGTCAGAAAGCTGCCAGTGCGGTAAGGGGTGATCCGCACTCCGTTAATCTCGAATTGCATTGTCGGCGGGGAGACCTTGCCAATTACGAATGTCTGGCTGCCACCGGCGAGAGTGCTTTTTGCAGGGGGAAATGTGATGGTGACATCTGCCGCGGGCATGGTGAGCGTTGCAAGCAGGAGTGTGGAAGCAAACGTGCATAGTTGTAAATTCATGCGTTCACTATACCGAGTCGCCGCTGAAATTGGAATAACAAAAAAAATCAATAAATTAAGGTGTGGTGTTGACCTTTGGCAAAAATTAAGGCATTATATGGTCCACTTTAACAGAGGGAGAATCATGGAAGATAAGATTAAAGCGAAATTGGAAGAGATGCGTGGCATGTTGCAGGCCGATGGCGGAGACATGGATCTGGTCTCAATTGTAGGCAAAACAGTGACTCTTAAACTGCGTGGGGCCTGCGGTTCATGTCCGCATGCTCAGATGACTCTCAAGCAAGGCATTGAACGCGCTCTGCGCGATTCCATTGATCCCGAGATCGTTGTTGAACGAGCTTAAAAGATTTGAGTAACAACGGAGCGTAGCGCAGCCTGGTAGCGCGCTTGGTTCGGGACCAAGAGGCCGAGGGTTCGAATCCCTCCGCTCCGACCATTATACAATTTTACAGCCAAAGGGCGACAGCCCCGCATGATTGTGAAGACAGCGCCGTAAGGCGCTTTTTTTTGCTCTAATACTTGCCTATAAGTTCGACGCGTTATAGTGACTTGCCATTAATTGACATCGCAATGCCGCTCACAGAGCGGCTACTACACCGAATGTCAAGACTTGCGCGACGGCTTGCACTTCAAAGCGCAGCGCATGTGTAGTAGTCGCTCTATGAGCGACACCGAACGGCAGGTCTTGCAAACGACTTGCAATCCGCCCTGCGCAGCGCGGGCTGAATCTTAATCTCAATCCTAATCTCAATCCTTGTGTTTTTTGAGAGGAACTGAGAGAATAACCGTTAATCAAATCTAAGGGAGATCAAGATGAGCAAGTTCAAGACACATGTGGTCATTTTGTCGGATCAGGTTTTGCCGAATGTTCTGCCGGTTCTGGATTATACTACCGCGCCGGAGCTGGTTATTATCTGTGAAAGCGATGCAGTGCGCAACCGTGGTCTTGGTACGCGGATGATCAAGTTTTTGGAGACGAAAAAAATACGCGGTGAGCTTTTCAGAGTGGGTGGCGGCTCTGATTTCAAGGAGATGCAGAAAAAATTCCAGGAGCTGGCCACACGACTGAGCCCTCGCGCTGCTGAGGTTGCGGTGAATCTTTCCGGCGGCAGTAAGCTGATGTCGTGTGTTGCTCAAAATGTTTTTTCAGGCAAACGATTCACCTGCTTTTATGTTTTACCAGCACAGAGCGAGCTGGTGGAGTTAAGCGGCGGGCTGGCTCAGTTTCATCAGCTGCGTGATAAGCTGAAATTGACGGATTTCTTTAAGATCCATGGTTACACAGTGCTTGCCAAGCGCGAGAAAAACCTTAAGCTGATCAGCGGTTCGCACGCTTTGTGCCGGGAGATTTTGGCTGACTTCAACAAGTATGGGAAACATATTGCCTATCTTAACCGATTGGCAGCTGGCGCGGAAAATCACTTTTCATTAAAGGCGAAAGCAAACATCACTCCAGATGAGGCTCAGCTCTTTGAGCTGTTTGCTAAACATGGATTTATTTCCAAGGTTGGTGATGGTATGATTGAGTTTGCCAGTGATGAGGATCGCGGTTTTTGTAAAGGTGGCTGGTTGGAGGACTATCTGCACCAGACGCTCAAAAGTATTCATAAAGATCTTGTGTTGCAGGACTTCGCGACTTCGGTTGAGATCGAAAGTGAGTCTGGACGGCGGAGCGAATTGGATGCGGCCTTTCTCTTCAAAAACAAACTGTATATTGTTGAGGCAAACACCTCTCCAGTTCATGACTGCGGTGCCAGCCTGCTTTATAGGTTGGACACGCTTAAGGATTTCGCCGGGACATATACCTTTTCAATCCTGGTTGCGCTGAGGGGCGCACAGAGTTTTGACCGCCGGCGTGCGCAGGATCAAGGTGTCCATCTGGTCCAGAGTACGGAGATCAATGATCTTGAGAGTCGTATCAGAGCTGTGATCGGCGCGCCTGAGTTGAAGCCAGCTGACAACCTTTAAAGCTAAAGCAGCCATTTAGACAGTCGGCAAGCTCACCACAGGCAAGCTTAGGGCAGGCGGGCTCTTAAGCCTCCAACCTTCAGTGAGGGCGAGTAACTTTCGCATATTAAACAAACTCAATCTAGTTGCCTGCCTGTGGCGTAGCACGCAGGCGGCGGATAGCTGCTTATGGGGGCTAGAAAAAACAATTAATTGTTCTTTTCAAAAAGTTGTCTATTGAACGTTTAGAAGAGGTTGGTGTAGTAGTCGCTCTATGAGCGACATAAGCCGCTCATAGAGCGGCTTCGGCCGACGATGCTGTGCGGCGATGTTGGTGGACGATTGGGATCATGCGGGAAATCGCCCACCAGCATCGTCGCCGCTATCGCCAACCGATCTGAAAGCGGTATGTAGTTCACGCTTTCTTGTCACGGCGTAAAAGCGAAGCTCGAAGCCGGAAACGTGTCTTCCAAACAGAGCACAGCCATAATGAGAGTTGTTGCGGTTGCTCCCGTTTAAACCATGGAAAAGACCATTTATGGTTATTCTATTGGTAATCGCGGTGTTGGTTGTTCTGGGAGCGCCGACGTCCTCTTCGGCCTTGGTCTCAGCGATGCCGACGGGGACGTCGGCGCTCCCAGGGACGTGCGCGTTATTTGGCATATTCATATCTTACTTGGTGCCGGATTAAGGAAGAGTGCTGCAAGCAAGATGCTTGCACTACTTCATTTTCGCTTTCATTTCAATTACAGTTAGAGACAACTCTCGAACTTTAGACCTCTTCCTCGTCCTCGACCTCTGCCGCCTCTGATGCCTCCACATTGCGCATCAGGATCTCCTCGACCAGGCTCTCTTTATCAGCCGCCTCTTGAGTTTGATCGAAGAGTGAAGGCGCGCTCTCGTTGCTCTCGCCCTCTTTTTCAGCACTTTTGGTATGCAGGGCCATCCGCTCAGATTTTTTGGAACGCTGCAGGGTGGGCTCCAGCTCATTAAGCTCTTTCAGGCTGCTTAAACCAAAGTGCTCGAGAAAAGTCGGGGTGGTGCCATAGAGGAATGGTCGCCCAGGCAGCTCGCTGCGCCCGACAATCCGAATCAGATGCAACTCCATCAGAATTTTGATGATATGGTCAATCGTCACGCCGCGGATGGCGACAATCTCTGATTTAGAGACAGGCTGGCGGTAGGCGATGATGGCGAGCGTTTCCAGTGCCGGGCGCGAAAGGCGGTTGGGGCGGTCGGCTTTTAATAGATTCCGCAGCCAGCGCCCACTGGCCGCCTGTGTCTGGAAGCGGAAGGCGCCATTGACCTCTTCCAGCGCGACACCGATGTTAATGCGCGAGAATTCTTTTGCAATGCCTTCGACTACATCGCGGATCTCGCGCGGTGAGGTCTCTGCGAAGAGTTTGACAGTTTCATCTTTTTCGGTGTCGGCTTGCGCCACTGTGATAAGACACTTGCGGATCTCTTCGATGGTCAGAGCGCGATTGGCACCGAAGATTAACGCGCCGACCACCTGTTGCAGGCTTGATGCCATGAGTAGTCCATCAGATTTTGACATCGTTGTACACTCCTGTGATTGGGTTGGGTTCTACGTGCGGCGCATGCCGCGCCTCATCATAGCTCATGATTAGAATTTCGTGAAAGGCCGCGTTTTGGTGGAGCACGATCTGATGCATACGCAACAGCTCCAGCAGAGCCAGAAAGGTCACAATGATTTCGTTGCGGTGCGATTCAGGGTTAAAAAGACGCGAAAACCGAACGTGCTGCTGGGCCGCGGTTAGTTCCTGGATATACTCCATCTTGTCGGGTACAGACCAGTGGATTGGTTCAATATGCCCCAGGGTTGTTTCTGGCGCGCGCGCGAGAACATCCTGAAAGGCGGTCAGCAGGTCGAACAGCCCGATGTCGCCCAGTGCTTGCGCCCCGTCTAGGGGTTCTTTTTCAAAGATCGGCCCATCGCCGCCAAAGATGAATGCCTCCAGCTGTAGCGATTCGCGAGTTTGTAAGTCCAGTGCCACATCTTTGAACTTTTTGTATTCAATCAACTGGCGCACCAGATCCAGGCGCGGATCAATCCAGTTCTCATCCACATCATCTTCGGTGGAGCGCGAGTCAACTGGCAGCAGCATGCGGCTTTTGATCATCATTAGCGTGGATGCCATCACTAGAAACTCGCCGGCAATATCCAGATCAAGCATCTGCATCACATGCAGATACTCCAGATACTGGCTGGTGATGAGATTGATGGGGATGTTGTAAATATCCACCTCTTCGCGGCGGATCAGATAAAGCAGTAAATCCAGGGGGCCTTCAAAGACCTCCAGATTGACCTTGTATTCATCTGCAAGTATGTTTTCAATGGACATTAGCTACTATTCTCTCAACTCCATTAGCGCTTTCAATTCAATTCAATTACATTCAAAGGCATTTCACCAAACGCGCGGCGGTTGTTACTAAAGCTCAAACTCTTGTTCTGCTCACAGGCCAACCGCAGCGCGGGCTTTGTCAAGTGTCACACTGGCGGCGGCGCGTGCTTTTGCAGCGCCTTGCTGGAGTACCTCCTCTACATAGTCCAGGTTGCTGGCAAGCTCCGCGCGTTTGGCGCGGAAGGGCTCGAAGCTCTCGGTGAAGAGCGACAGCAGTGCTTTTTTCGCATGGCCATAGCCATAGTTGGCACCGCGGTAGTTTGCCTCCATCTCGGCTTTCTGCCCCTCGGTGGCGAAGAGTTTATAGAGTGCGAAAACATTGCAAGCGGTCGGGTCTTTCGGATCCTTCAGCGGAGTGGAGTCGGTTACGATCCGCATGATGCTGGCTTTTGTCTCTTTGGGGCTGGCAAAGAGATCGATCGTGTTGCCATAACTCTTGGACATCTTTTGTCCATCCACGCCGGGAATCACAGCGACCTCGTCCGGGATAAACGGCTCAGGAATCTTAAAAACCTCACCAAATTCATTGTTGAATTTAAGGGCAATGTCGCGGGTCACTTCAAGGTGTTGCTTCTGATCTCTGCCAACTGGCACGATATCGGATTGGTAGATCAGGATGTCGGCGGCCATCAAGACCGGGTAGGCAAAGAGGGCGTGGTTAGCGGCAATACCGCGCGCGATCTTATCTTTGTAAGAGTGGCAGCGCTCCAGCAGCCCCATGGGGGTCACGGTGGAGAGCAGCCATGTTAGTTCAAGTACCTCAGGCACATCACTCTGACGAAAGAAGATTGTTCGCTGCGGGTCAAGCCCGCAGGCTAGGAAGTCGAGGGCCACATCCAGGGTGTCCTGCCGCAGCTGTATGCTGTTGTGTACTGTCGTCAGTGCGTGGTAGTTGGCGATGAAGAGAAACGCGTCACCTTTTTTCTGAAGCTCCAGAGAGGGGCGCATCATGCCAAAATAGTTTCCCAGATGTAATTTGCCGGATGGTTGAATGCCAGAGAGTATTCGCATGTGTCAAAACTCGTATAATTGATTAAAATGCTTATTATAATACCGAATGTATTGGAGAAGAGCAATTGAGAAATGCGTGAGTTCTGAAATGGCTAAATTGTAGCTGAATTGTAATATGAAATGCGACAACACATTGGACAAAAAAATGTCCCATGCAACAATGCCCCCTCAACAAAAATCCTTCAAAAAATTGTAGAAAGGTGAAGCCGAACGTCAGCGACAAAGCTGGACTATTGCCCGGGGTCGGGGTCGCTATCGGAATCGGTATCGAAAAACGCGTAAAAACGACCCCGATGCCGACTCCGACACCGACTCTGACACCGACTCTGACACCGACTCCGACACCGACTCCGACACCGACTCCGAGTTGCAGGGCAACACCTATCGACTGCGAAACCGACCTTGTTTTGCAGCACACAATTCATACTGCAAGAGTGGTTCAAGCTCAGGGTACAGCCACTCAAAGCCGGCGTGTAGCAGTCTGTCTGGGGCGACATTCAAGTTTGACAGAATTGTCTCGCGGCCCATCGCTCCAAAGAGCACACGGATCATTACCGCAGGTAGGGGGCAGAAGGTTCGGCGTTTCAAAACTCGTCCCAGGGTTTTAGTGAACTCCAGGTTGGAGATCGCCTGTGGAGCCGTGGCGTTTATAGGACCTCCGAGGCTTTGATCCTCAACCGCCCTGATGTAAATTTGCACAATATCCGACAGGCTGATCCAGCTCATGTATTGCTTGCCGGACCCTATCCTGCCACCCAGACCCAGCCTGAAGGGGGGCAGCATCTTGGCTAGCGCACCGCCCTGGGCGCTTAAAACAACACCGGTGCGGATAAAAACTGTGCGCAGAGCTGCCCGCTGCAGCGGTTGTGCCGCTCGCTCCCAGGCCTGGCAGACCGTGGCCAGAAAGCCGGTGCCAGCTGGGCTAGCCTCGGTGGTCGGTCTTTCGGTTTTTGTTTCTCCATAAAAGTTTATGCCGGATGCGCTGATAAAGTCAATTGGACGGCTCTGTTTAAGGATGTTGGCAGTTAGTAACTGGGTGCTCTCAGTACGGCTCCGTAATATACGCTCGCGGGCTCTGGGTGTCCAACGCTGAGCGATGTTTTCGCCGGCAAGGTGAATCACACAATCAATCTCATCCAATGCGCCCTTTTTCAAGGTTTGATCATTGATGTGCCAGAGTTGGTCCCCGTGGGAGCGCGAGAGTGTTCGCACAATATGTCCCCGCTGGGTGAGAGCTGGACATAGTGCGCCGCCAATCAATCCGCTTGCACCGGAAATTAGTATGGATTTTGTTGGCCGTGTTTTGATTCTGTTGAGAGCGTTCATAAGCTAACCTGCTAGGGCGAGTGTTAAGAGTCTGTTCTTTTTTTATCTCCGGCAATCAACGCCGCGGCGGTGCTTACCTCTTTAACGGTGATGCCGGCGGCTTTGGCAAGGCTGGCGCAGCAGTCGTGTTCGGGCGCAAGGGTGATGGTCTGACCATTCAAGATGCCGCACTTGACTGACACGCGACCCCAAGCTGTTTCGACTTCCATGAATTGCCTTTCCAGCTCAGCGCGTGTGACGTTGCTGGAGCGGATGCCAAAGGTGGTGGTGGATTTGAATATAAGTGTTTTGCAGCTCTCCGACGAGTTCGGCTCTGCTAGTACGCTTAGCTGAATAGCGGGGCGCCCCTTTTTCATGATAATCGGTGTGTGCCAGACATCCAGCGCGCCGATCTCCAGTAGCTCCTCTAGTAACGTCCCCAGCCACTCGGGGTTGCAGTCATCCAGATTGGTCTCCAACAGGGTGAGTGTGTGGCCGTGTTCCTGCGGCGGAGTACCCGCAGTTTTTTTGGCAGGATCGTAGGGCAGATCCGCATCTTCCTTCGCTGGCTCTTTGAGCAGGGTGGCGCGTAGGACATTCGGACGTCCTTGGAGCTTGTGGGAGCCAAAGCCGAATCCGCTACTGAGAGGGATGGCGCAGGCAGGGGGAGCTTCGAGTTCATGCATCCAGGTGGTGAGAATAGCCGCCCCAGTGGGGGTGACCAGCTCGCAGGGTTCGTCGGTTTGCATCATGGTTTGGCCTTCCATCAGGAGCTGTGTTGCGGGCGCGGGGTTGGGCATCACACCATGTGCGCATTGGATGGTGCCAGTGCCAGCGGGCAGGGCACCGCATGACACTCCCGCAACATTCAATTGCTCCAGTGCGATGCATGCGCCGACAATGTCGGCCACAGAGTCCCAGGCACCCACCTCATGAAAGTGAACAGCTTCTGGGGTTGAACCATGGATCTTTGCCTCGGCCTTAGCTAGCCTTTGGAAAATAGTGATGGCGAGCTGCTTGGTTTTATCAGAGAGCGTTGAGCCGTTGATCAGCCCAGAGATTTCCAGCAGACCGCGATGTGTATGGTGATGGTGATGATGATGGTGATGGTGGCTGTGCTCACCCTGACTCTGTTCCGCATCGGTCCAGTGGCTTTCGTCATGCTGCTGGTGATGGTGGTGCGCGTGTACCGACACCCGGATGCCGTTTAAGCCTGATCCGGCGGCGGCTTCGCTTTGGATGCGAAGGTGTTCAGGGAAAAAGCGGTTGAGTTGCTCCTCAACCGTAGTCAGGTCAGCACCAACCGCAGCTAGCGCGGCGAGAATCATATCGCCGCTGGCACCGCCCACACTGTCAAATCGGATGTATCGTTTCATAAATAAAACCTTATTGTTAATCTGACGCTAATAATACCATTGGCATTGTTGCAGGACAAGTCTTGAGTAATGCCCCTTAAGAGGTGTAATTACGGTATAAAAAAATTCTTGCGGATACGAAAATCCATGTTGACAAAATATGAAAAAATGTCATTATGGGTGAAGTTTTACCATAGCTAGGTAATTTTAAGGTTTTTATCCATTTTTATGCGCTGCTTGAGCGAATAGTAAGGGTTAATTCCTATTGGTTTTAAATAAATAGAGAAGGGTGTTCTCACAATGAGTAAAAATACCAAAGTCTTGATCACAGGTGTTGGAGCGATTACGCCAATCGGTAAGTCTGTCCCGGAGATGTGGCAGAGCATCCGCAACGGTGTCAGTGGGATTGGAACAACTACCAAGTTTGATCCAGTGAATGTTGACTCGAAAGTTTCCGCTGAGATTAAGGATTTTGATTTTTCGATTTACGCCGAGAAGAAGCTGGCGCGTCGGATGGGACTCTTCACTCAGTATGCGGTGGCTGCCGCGAAAGAGGCCTGGGCTGATGCCGGGTTGGAGCAGAGCCTGCCTGACCCTGAGCGCGTGGCAGTGATGGTCGGCAATGGAATTGGGGGGGTAGAGGTTGATTTGGAGGCCTATAAGGTTCTTTTTGAACGTGGCCCTGGGCGCCTGTCACCAATGATGATTCCTAAGCTGATCGCCAATGAGGCGGCCGGCAATATCTCAATTATGCTCAATGCCAAGGGTGCCGCGCACACCATGGTCACGGCCTGCGCTTCGGGCACAGATGCAATCGGTGTCGCGCTGGACATGATTCGTTGCGGTCGTGCGGATGTGGTGATCGCGGGTGGCACTGAGGCGACCATCACAGAGTACTGCGTGGGCGGATTCTGCGCCATGAAGGCATTGAGTACAAAATATAACGACACCCCAACGAAATCCTGCCGCCCGTTCGACCTGAACCGCGACGGATTTGTTATGGGTGAGGGTGCCGGAATGCTGATTTTAGAGTCGGAGCAGCACGCCAAGACCCGCAATGCTAAGGTCTATGCTGAGTTGGCTGGTTATGGCGGCACGGGTGACGCATATCACCTGACAGCTCCTGATCCGGAGGCAGCCGGTGCGAAACGCGCCTTTACTTTGGCTTTGAAAGACGCAGGGCTGACCCCGGAGGCAGTTGACTATGTCAACGCGCATGGAACCTCAACGCCGCTGAATGATCCAATGGAGACCAAGGCGATCAAGGATGCCTTCGGCGCGCATGCCTACAAGCTGAAGGTCTCGTCAACCAAGAGTATGACCGGCCACCTGCTTGGTGCCGCAGGCGCGGTCGAGGCGATCGTGTGCGCTTTCGCTATTAAGGAGGGGTTCTATCCGCCGACTATTAACTATGAGACCCCGGATCCTGAGTGCGATTTAGATGTTGTTCCCAATAAGGGCGTTGAAGGCGAGATCAATGTTGCGCTCTCCAGCTCACTGGGGTTTGGCGGGCATAACGGGGTTTTAGCATTTAAGAAATATGTCTGATTTTGGAGAGTTACTGATGAGTGATGAAGTAAAGCAGAGTATGCCGGTGAAAATGGTTGAGGATGGTCAGGCCTATGATGGCTCCACTGAGGATCTTCTCCCGCATCGTAAGCCGTTTTTGTTTGTGGATAAACTCACGTATTGCTCGCAGGAGCGCTACGAGGGTGAATACACCTATGGGGCGGACACCTGGTTCTTTAAAGGGCATTTCCCGAATTACCCGGTGGTGCCCGGGGTGATTTTGGTAGAGTCCATGGCGCAGTGCGGCGGCGCGGGACTGGTGGCCTCCGGCATTGTGCGCAATGGGCTGTTCTTTCTGGTTAAGGTGAATAATGTTAAACTCCGGGCGCAGGTGCGCCCTGGTGACACAGTCAAGATGCAGATTGTCAACTCCAAGGTCACCCGCCGCGCTATTACCCAGCAGGGACAGGCCTTTGTTGATGGCAAGCTGGCAGCTGAGGCGGAGTTCACCTGTGTTCTGGGCCCCGAAGAAACATAAACATGAAAAAACCAATACGTATTGTCAACGGGGTCTGCAGTAGCGTAAATCCCGCTGGCTGTTTTGATAATGTGTGCCGCTGGATTGAGGCCGAGAAAAAAAGCCCTCGTATCGAAAACGGACCCAGGTCAGTTTTGATTCTGGGATGTTCCGGCGGTTACGGTCTGGCCGCCCGGATCGCAACGGCCTTCGGTGCCGGCGCACGGACCCTCGGGGTTTCTTACGAGCGCCCTCCAACTGTCAGGAAGCACGGCAGCCCAGGGTGGTATAACAACCAGGCCTTTGACATGGCCTCAGCCGAGGCCGGGCTCTTTTCCGAGACGCTGCTAGGCGACGCCTTTAGTAATGCCACCCGCGAGGCGGTGATTGATCGAGTCAAACGCAACGGCATGGGCGCATTTGACCTAGTGGTCTATTCACTGGCCTCACCCGCACGCCTCGACCCGTCAACTGGTGAAATCTACCGCTCGGTGATCAAACCTGTGGGTGAAAAACTTGTTGGATCCACCCTTGATGTGGCCACTGGTAATATTACGGAAATATCACTCGAACCCGCCACTGCCGAAGAGATCGCAGCCACTGTCAAGGTTATGGGCGGCGAGGACTGGAAGCTCTGGATTGAGGCTTTGCAGGCTGCGGATATTCTGGCAAATAATTTTAAGACCATTGCGCTTTCCTATATCGGCCCAGATGCCACCCACGCCATCTACCGCTCCGGAACACTCGGTAAAGCCAAAGAACACCTGGAGGCAACAGCCTTTGAAATCAACGAGCTGATCGCCCGGAACCAAGGCCGCGCCTATGTCTCTGTCAACCGCGCGCTGGTCACGCGCGCTAGTGTGATGATCCCCATTATGTCAGCCTACCTCTGCGCTCTGAATAAAGTTCTGAAAGCCAAAGGTCTGAATGAAAACTGTCACCAGCAGATGAGCCGTTTGTTGCGTGAGCGCCTCTACAATAACGACTCTCAGGTTGCAACTGATAATCAAGGCCGCATACGCCTTGACGATTGGGAGATGCGCGAGGATGTGCAGCGTGAAACCGCCGAGATTCTCGAGCGCCTCACCCCTGACAATGTGCGCGAGCTGACCGACTGGGAGGGCTGCTGCGATGAACTCTTCGGCCTCTTCGGATTAAGTCCCGAAGACCGCGCCTAAAAAAATTGCTTTGTCAAGAGACCGATAGGCATCAATTGACATCAGTGGAAGTCGATTGGTGTCGATGGAAGTCGACAGAAATTTGAATAACACGAATTAATTCAGGAAAAAACAAATGTCCAAAACATATAAAATTGCGGTGCTTCCAGGCGATGGAACCGGCCCGGAGGTTATTAAAGAGGGTTGCAAAGTCATTGATGCAGCAGCAAAAAAATTCAATTTTAAGCTGGAAAAAACCTTCTATGATCTGGGCGGCGAGCGTTATCTGAGAACAGGCGAGGTGTTGCCGGATTCGATTTTGGCGGAGCTGAAGGGCTTTGACGCCATCTACCTGGGTGCTGTCGGCCATGTGGATGTCAAACCCGGTATTCTGGAAAAAGGGCTGCTGCTGAAATTGCGTTTTGAGCTGGATCAGTATATCAATCTGCGTCCAGTCAAACTCTACCCATCGGTCGAGTGCCCTATCAAGAACAAGGGGCCCAAAGAGATTGACTACACCGTGATCCGCGAGAACAGCGGCGGTCTCTACACTGGCATTGGCGGTCTTTCACGCGCTGGCACCAAGGATGAAGTAGCTACCCAGCAGATGATGTACACCTATGATCAGGTTGAGCGCTGCCTGCGTTACGCATTTGAGTATGCCCGCAAGTATGGCCGCAAGGCGCGCGGTATTGGCGAAAAAAATACCTTGGCTATGGTTGGCAAATCCAATGTTTTGACCTTTATGTATGAGCTCTGGAACCGCGTTTTTGCAGAAGTTGGTGCAGAGTATCCTGATGTGACGCGCGAGTACTATCATGTTGATGCAACCTGCCTCTACATGGTGGCCTGCCCTGAGATGTTTGATGTGGTTGTGACCGAAAATATGTTTGGCGATATCATCACCGATCTGGCTGCCATTACGCAAGGCGGACTCGGTGTGGCCGCAGGCGGCAACATCAACCCAGATGGCGTCAGCATGTTCGAGCCCATCGGCGGGACAGCACCGATGTGGACCGGCAAGAATGCTATCAACCCACTGGCTGCGATTGGTGCTGGCGCAATGATGTTGACCAGCCTAGGCCAGGAGCAGGCTGGCCGCGCCATTGAAGCCGCAATTGCCGCAACAACCCCCAAGATGAAGAGCCAGCTGGCCAACGAGATGGGCCATACCACCACCGAGGTGGGCGATCTTGTTTTGAACGCGCTCTAAACTAAGTGAAAGTGACAATGGAGTAGTGCAAGCATCCTGCTTGCAGATGTAATTTCATTCTGAATGGGGTAGAAACAAGTGGCGTGATATCGTTGGTTTTAAAGTAGCACAGGCGTCCCGCCTGTGTTGGGTACGGAATTTCTAGCGCAGCATAGCCGCCTGCCTGCAGCGCACAGGCAGGCAACCAATTATCGTTTTGTCAGATGCCAGCCGGTGTTATAGGGGCACTGATAAACTGAGAGTTGAACACCCTTTTCTTTGCGGATAATTTTCGCCCGTTGTTGCGCGGTTTCCCGCGTTTGGTAGAGCTCTTTGGAGTGGCCAAACGCGTCGGTGCAAAGATTACAGCTGGTGCTGGGGGTTTGCCGATTCTGAGGCGAGAGATGCCACTGACCGCAGCGGTCACATTGGTAGGGAGTCAGATTGGTCCGGTACTGCTTGTTGGCATGGATCGCCGCGCCTTCAGCCTCCACCTCAGAGTTGTATTCGGACAACGGCTTTCCATTGCGTGTGTTAAAACAGGTGGTGCTTTTGAAGCTCACAGACTTTCCTTGGTGCTATCGGGTTTAAGGTTTGAGATGGCTAAAAAGTGTAAAGGGCACTGGGGCTTTTGTAAAGTGAAAAGTTAGTTTAGTCACTCCGTTTTTTCTACGGAATGTAAGATTTGTAGTGACAAACGCAGCTCCGATTTCCAATCGGACAACTCCCGATGCAATCTCCCCTAGATAACGGCTCATGAGAATTTAAATGTTCTGATAATGCACTCTTCCACTCTGGAGTCCAGACCTTGCGCACGAGCTCCAGTGTATCAGGTGCTATTTGATAGACGGCCTTGGGGCTGTTGACTGGGAGTTCCGGTCTGTCTGGATTATACAAAGCAATCCCGGCGGCAACAAACTGGTTTCATTTCATAGTTTCTCTAATTGCTTATCAAAGTCATCCATTATTTGTAAATCGCTAGTTCTTCAAGAACTCTGTCGATGCCCTGCATCCAATCTAAATTTTTTCCAATCACCAGCTCAGTCATTGCTGCATGATGAGTGCTCTTCATTGCGATCGGTTTGGCTTGAAATCCATAGCGGGCCACAAGCTCCATCACCTCTTTTGCATTGTCATAGGTCATAATCACATCACCCTTTAACGCAGCGCACTTTTTGAATAGTGCATCATGGTCCAACTCAAAATGTTTATATAGCCGGCTACCAGCTTTTTTGCCTCCTGCTGTGTAGGGAGGGTCTATAAAAAAAACGGCTCGAGGGTTATCTTGGTGTTGTGCGATTACCTCAAAGGCATCGCCATGCACAAAACTGAGCTTGTCCTTAACATAGTTTATTTGCCTCAGACGTTTTGCAAGAGTTCTGGGATACCACCGCGAAAGTATACCCTTGCCTCCTTCACCATTTTTAATAAATCCGGCACCCGCCGCTAGAATACCACCATGAAAAGTTCTGTTCTTCAGTATCGTTTGAAAAGCCCTTTCTCTATTCGACTTTTGGTTTATTTCAAGCGCATTTACTACATTTTCCTTTGTCATCTCAAACATCAAAATTCGTTGTGCTAACCAGTTAGCCTCTCCGTCAACTATAGTTTGCCAGACTGCCGCGATATCCTCATCTAGCTCAACCATCAGAACTTCGTCAACTAAATTCTCAAACACTGCGGTGAGTGAAATAATCCCGCCACCAACAAATGGTTCAATCAGAATTTTGGGTTTTGATGTTTGACTACGAAGCCATTCGCGCAGCCGCGGAACAAACCATGTTTTGCCTCCAGGGTAGCGAAAGAGACTAAGCTGTGGCACAGAGGAGACATTAACAGTCTTCAAAGACTCAACTTCATCGCTAAAAAGTAATTGCTGCATGTGGCTACTCCCCAAAAGGATTCTCAATAGTGTTGTTAATCGGAGGAGCTTCAAGTTTTTCATCTACCTTCGACTGAAGCAAATTAATGAACTTTGACATCTCTCCCACTTTTGGCCTTGTGATGGTGTGTAGTGCCTCAGAAAACTTAGTATACACAACTTTAGTCTTCTGAAGTTCAAAGTTTATTTCATCTTTAGATAGGAGAAGATCGTAAACCAACCAGGCAACATCAGCATCCTCCTTCGAGGTATCAATTAAGTTCGGCAAAGTATTGAAAAATGATGAATCTAAAGCGACGGCCATTTTTTTATTCCAGGCGTTCAAAATACCGCCTTTAAACATCAATTGCGGAGCAAGTCGTTTCCTTGATGATGAAAGAAAATCAGGCCGTGGGTAGTTTGGTTGGTTTAGCCAGTTCATGTTTGCATTTTTGGCACAATCCTGCATATAGAAAGCAAATGGATCTCTAACATTCCCTGAGATATAGACTGCCTGCACTTCAAGAGACCCAAAGTCAATAATTTTACCTACACTGTCGTATTCGACCAAAACAATGTCAATGTTCCCAGCAGACTTTCCATAGAAATCCGATAATCTCACCTCAGTGAGCGAAGTCCATGTAGCATCAGCGCCAAAGAAGAAGTCTGCTGCATCATCAGCAATCAGCCATTGTTCTCGAAATCTAACTGGACATGTAATGACGGGATTATCTTTATATAGCACACTGCATACCCCAAGAGGATCCCTTGCTTTATCCTTGGTACAACTAGGAACCCTGTTGTTAAATGGACACAGCTTATTTTTTCTATAACGTAAAGCTTTTGGGCTGAAGTCTTTCGGTGAATGCCCAAAAACCTCTGCCAGCGGATGCGTCGATTTATTTGTATTCATCATAGATTATCCAAATTCATATCACAAGATTGGTGCCAATCAACTTATAGTATACCACAAACGATTGGTGCAAAATGTATTATCTGAAAATTTCATCTGCAAAGCTGAGAAAATGAGTACGCTTTTGTTTTTCTTTTTTCTTTTGCCCTATCTTTAGTTTAATATGTTACTATTGTTATGACATTAAGATGTTGATGGGAGAGAAAGAATTCGTACTCGGGACGTAGTTGTGGGAAACCCAATCAGCAAGGCTATAATAACAGGATGAAGTATGCTTAGGCTTCTTGGATGGAGGGTAAACTGTGTTTTTGAATAAAGAAAGAGAGGTGCAAGATAGGATCGGCTTTGATCCTCTTGCCCGAAAGCCTTTACTGTATTATGCCTACGATTCTGACGTTTTTTCAGACGATCTCTATGAGGCTATTAGTGCTAAATTGGATAATGCAGGAAATAATCACTTGCAGTGGATTGAACAACACCCCTTTCTTTTTTCCTTGTGTTTGGTGCGGCGCTTTTTTGAGAAAAGCAATGGTGTGAAATATAATTTGTTTGCCAATGATCTGCATATCAATAAGGAGTTAGGTTCTTCGCTTGATGGGGTTTTTCAAGCTTTTGATTCGGACTGTGATCGCAGGTTCAATATCCATAAAGTACTGGCTGAGTCTCTTTTCTTTTTTGGAGCAAAAACCTCTCAAGCTTATGGGGTTTTATCTCATATCCGACAAGAGTTTGAGCGAGCAGAGAGTGATGAGGATGCGTATAGAGCTATTCTTAATGAAGAAATAACACTGCCCTTTGCGTATGATTATTTATTGCAGATGGAAGATGATCTTTTCAGAGAGTTGTTGTGCGGAAAGCACACAAAAAACGCGCGGCTCCAGGAGGTTGTTACCAGCAATTTATCTCGCATATTGCGGGAGACATCGGCAAACACAGGGTGGGTAATTAACTGGTCTGCAAAAAGGCTAGATATGTTGGTTGAGCGTTTAGTACTGGCAGGCGGTCATATTTCCAATCTGACCGTTAAGTGCGATGGTAGAACTCACACCTATTCTTTGGATGGGTTTCGCTGCCAAATCGTTGAGGATAAGCGTCTTTTTCCAACTATTCGACTCTCTGAACTATTTGATGATCTGCCTTTTCTGTCTGGATGCGAAGTGTCTTTGGGGCATGCTTATAAGGAAACAGTACAGGAGCTGTTCCGAAGCAAAGCCCCTCTGATCTTTCGTAAGGCAGGGGATATCGCCCGCTTATGGACTCCCAATGAAGATGGAATGATTAAGACAAAAGATGTGATTCATGCTTCGGAATTGGTTCTTTTGAAACATGATGGGGTTATACAAGAAGTCAGACTTGATGACGAGTATTTATCTCTTGACCACAAATCTATTTCTCTTGGGGGATATCGTTTTTCTGCTGTCCTGATTGCGGTTAATCAGCGGCGTGGCGAAAAAGCAAAAAGCCTTATTGTAGACGGTATTCATATATGTAAAGTAGGTGTTCGTGCACGGTTTGAGGTTGTTGATCAGGCGATTAGAATTCAGACCAGTGGAGGTGACCTTTTTTGTGCAAATGAAAATGTCGAACTTCAGCTGAACTCACAAGAAATTCTCAATGCAGAAAACTTGAAAGTGATAGGCTCAAGTTATCTAGTCTCTGGATGCAGTGTTTTGCTGACTGATGTTCCCGAAGGTGTTTTTGTTTCTGTTGTTTACAATAAAATTAAGGCACGTATTGTTCGTTTGCCAGCAAAATATGAATTAATTGAGTTCGAGCCAATGAAAGCCATTGATGGTTTTTGGAAACCTAATGAGTCGAAATGGGCTACTCCCGGGAAAACAACTGGAGTTTTATTTTTAGGGGACCAAAAACAAGAGGCATGGGTTCCGTGGGATTCCGTGCAATTTGCGTGGAAAAAGATTGGGATTGGTCAGGCGTGGGAGTATGGGCAGATGAAAACCATCCATTCTTTTCCAGATTTAAACAAATACTGCTTGGAGCTGTGGTCTCCAGCTCAAGGAAAACTCAAACTCGGAGACGTTGATCTGTGGCAACTCGAAGAAGGGTTGAATTCTATCCGATTTGACAGCCCTGCGCTGAATCAAGCTCTACGGGGTTGCCTGCAAAACGTGGAAACAATAGGAACCGTTGATAATCTTTGCTGCTATCTTAGCAATAGCAACTGTTTGGACGTCGCTAAAATTTCATTGGAGCCGGCAATTCCTGTATTGATTCAAACTCAGACGGAAGAATTTTCTGTTTATGTGCCTTGCAATGTCGGTATTAAAGATTGGAATGTTTGCATCCTGGACGAATTTCGAATTGCTCAACCAGTTCGATGGTTGACTCTTGTTTCCGGACGAAATGATTTTAATGTTGAAATAAATGGACAGTGTTGTTGGGCTGTTCTTTGTCAGGGCAGTGACTGGAAAACTGAGTGGATCGAGTTTCTTGTGCAGGCGGCAAGTCGTACGCCAACCGAATTATTGGCTTTTATTCCAATGCAGCGTGAACCACTAAGTGATCGGCTTGGAGACCTTGAAGAGGCTGGACAGCAGTTGGGTTTAATTAAAAGCCTTTTAAATCAATTTGATGAGCGAATATTTCGCGAAACATTGCACGATACTCTTTCGGTGAACTCAGGTATTCATATTTCAAGGGTTTCAAAAAATGTGGCTCAAAAAATGTTCCATGACAACTTAAGCTTTGAAACCATTGAGCAAAAGGTTGAGCAGTTACTGCTGGCAGGATTTAACGTTTTCTCTGTGCGTTCAAGGTATATGGATTGGATTGAGAACATTTGCGGCAAATGGACTCAAATACAGAATGGGACGGTGGCGCAATTATGGCAGAAATGCGCTTGGTTTCCTGCTATGGAACTTTTTAGAAACCGATTCCCTCTTTTGGGACAGGGCTCTGATGCATGGAAAAAGTTTTATTCAGGGAGAAATAATTGTAATCAACAAAGCTTAAAACGAGAGCTAAATGAATATTTTCCGCCCAGCAAAATTTATCTGTCATTGGATTCTCACAAGCAAGTTTTAGAAGTGTGTGGGGTGGAAGAGTGTTCTAGGAATACTCGAGTACAAACAAAGAAAAATGGACCAAAATGGCCAATATACTTTGGTGTTTGGCAAAAGACTATTCAGCAACTTATGGCCCAAATAGGATTTTCACTACATGATATTGACACGGACGGTATTTATCTTCTGATGTCAGAGGACCCGTGTAGCGCCGACGATTACAAGAAAAACAAAAAGGCCAAGATGTATCTCTCCAAGAAGATGTATCGATGCGCTTATTACGAAGCATGTGTGGTTACTGACCAACGAATCTTTTCTTCGGAAGTGCTTGAACATTTTTATTGGCTACTAATTAGTGAATTAAACTTGTCCCTTGCTCGGGATCAAATTATAAACGCCATATTGACGCGTTGTTATGAAAAATATCAAGTATACAGCGGATACGCTAACCGACTGGCGGTTTTGATTTTGGCAGCATTTAGTCGGCGTCGCTATTGTTTTGTAGATCATGATCATCAAGTATTCATGGAAGGGATGTTGCGGGCATACCGAACATGTCATCGTTTGTTGATGAACGACTTGATGGCTGTTGAGTTTTTTAGAGTTTGGTTTTCCAGAAAATAGGAGCATTCGATGAATCCAATTGAAATTGCAGAGAGTCTAAATGAGTGGTTAAAAAAGAGAATTAGATTTTCTTTTCCAATTGATCGTGTGGATCGAGAGTTGAGCGGCAAGTTAACTGATTTTTTTAAGGAACACCCTTTTTTGCAGGATCCTTGTCTTGAGGTTACACCACCTTATGAAACGGGATCTACGTTGCAGGAATTGGTTGAGGACGGTGTTTTGCTCCAAAAGACAGCAACCGTTTTTGCCGAGGTGCTAGCCGACTCAACACCGGATAAGGTGAGGTTGTATCAGCATCAGGATGAGGCAATCCGTGAAGTGCGGAAAAATAAAAGTCTGGTTGTGAGTACTGGGACGGGTTCAGGAAAAACAGAGTGTTTTCTCATTCCTATCGTTGATTATCTGTTACGTCTTAGTGAAGCGGGAGAGTTAACGAACGATGTTCATGTCATGGTTTTGTATCCAATGAATGCGTTAGTTAATGACCAGCTGGCTCGCTTGCGTCAAATTCTAAAAAAAATGCCGGAGATTAGGTTTGGGAAATATACAGGGGAGCTTTCCTCGGTCAGTGATGAAGAGAGTGTTGATTTGTCAGGATCATTAGTTGCCGAGATTAAGAATCATTGCGATTCAAATCTTCCAAAGGGACTGAGCTTCGATCGAAATATTTCTTTGCCAAATGAGGTGACTCGACGATCTGAATGGCGAAGAAAACCTGCCCATATTTTAGTCACCAACTTTTCAATGCTCGAGTATTTGCTGCTGCGTCCAGAAGACAATAGCTTGTTTGGAGATAAATGGCGATTTGTGGTTTTGGATGAAGCTCACTGCTATAACGGTGCCATGGGAACAGAAATTTCCTGGCTGATGCGACGCTTGTCAAACCGTGTAGCAGAGCATGGAAGCAAAAAAGAATTGATGCAATACATTGCCACCTCAGCAACATTGGTGCCGTGCGGCGATATGGGGTTTGAAGCGCGTGGACAATTAGTTCGTGAGCAGTTTGCCGCGAAGATATTTCCTGTTGATTCAAAGCAGGTGCATTATCAAGAAGGTTTTTTTTCCTATTACAAACCATCTGGAGTTGGTGTGAAATGGTCTAGGGCTGGCGACGGTTTATTTGAACGGTTACGTGGGGCCAGGGTCCCGCCGGAGCTGGAGGCAAGAGGAGAAAAGTTGTTTGGATTGAAAGCGGGTGCTTCATTGTTCTCATGGCTGAAAGCTTACGAAGGGGAGCAAGAGTGGGTTGATAAGCAAAAAGAACTGGAAGCGTCATATCAAACCTTGGCGAACGGGGAGCTGCTTGGCGTTTGTGATGTTGATTATCTTCTACAAAATCTTGCAGCTGTTATGAGCCTGTTTGAGGACAAAGGCGAACTGAAGGTGACAGATACAACAACCCTCAATCTTCTTCGTCAAATTGCAGAGTCTGGCGGTTCCTTAAGTGATGACAACTACTGGGTTGATGTGTTGAATGATCCACTGGCTCCGCAGAAGTATGAGGTTATTGACGGTAGGCGCAGGGTTGGAAACAAAAAAAATCTAGCGAACGATTGGGTCGAGGGGGTTACAGAGCTATCATTTGAATCTTTTCATTATTTACTAAAAGCTGCCTTTCACGTTTTAACGGACTCAAGTGTTTTCGAGCAAATTGAACTTGAGGAACTGCCTGTGACTTTATGTGAAAAAACTCGCACACAGATAGCCGCTTATCAAGATGGATTAGAATTTCGCGCTGCTCAGATAGCAACGATAAAGAGTGAACTTATCACATTTTGGAGGAGGTTGGTTCCAGAGGCATCCTCCCTAGAAATATTTTCCTTGCAACATGCTGTTGCCGTAGCCATAGCAAACCATCCTCAAGTTCACCAGTTGCATGTCGCATTGAACGAGGCTTTTCATGATGTGAAAAAGGAGGATGATTCTTTGTCGCTCTCTTCTATTTCAACAAAACTGCAGTGCGGGAAAGAGCACCTAGTTTCTTTATTGAATTGGTGTTGTTTTGCTCAATTCAAGGGGAGCAGACATCCCTTGCTTGATTTGCGTTATCATCAACTTGCGAGGGGGCTTGCCGGGCTTGCAATTAGAATTGAAAGTCAAGGAATAAAGACCTTTTGTTCAATTTCGAGTCTGGGAGAAAAAGGGGTGTTTCAGATTGGGGTCTGCCGTGACTGCGGACAGCCATATATCATTGGGTATCTCAAAGAGAAAACGCATAAAGAATATGGTCCAATTAAGCGGAATCGGGCTGTTTTGTCCTCATACAAAACGACAGAGCTAAAATACATGGTCGCATTGAGCTGGAACAATTTCGATATCGACCCAAAAGACGTGGAGGATGAGAGGCAAAAGGAGAAAATCAATCGGGATGCTTTGCCCTGTTTGCTGAATCCGGAAACCGGAGAGTTTTTTGATGAGGGGGAAGCGGGGCTTCCCGAGAACCTCTTGCGGGTAAATTTACTCTCACCTAAGGATAGTCAGAACCCTACCTTTATTGCAGGATGCCTGCGCTGTGGCGCGAAACAGGCGAGCCGCAGAGAAGTCCAATATGGCATTATCACTCCGGTGGTTTTTGATTCGATGGCAGCAAAGAACACATTAATGGACGAGTTGTCTCGATTGGTTGAACCCAGTTCAGACCCGGTTGCACGAAACCATCCAGGAGAAGGTCGAAAGGTGTTGGCTTTTTCAGATAGCCGTTCCGGTGCGTCCCGGTTTGCATATCAATTTCATGTCGATTATTTGCGAGACAATGGCCGGAAGTTTTTGCAGGAGGGGGTTAAAGATGCCTTGGACAGTCCGATTGAACAGCGCGCGAAATGTTTAATTACTGAAGAAGAAAAACAAAAATACGATGCCTATGTTTTAGATGCCATCCTTCAATCTAAAAAACGAGATATTTTACCTGAAAGTGCGCAGATTGATGAGTTGTGTTGTGCTGTAAAGCGGTGTATTGAAAAATACAATCTACCCGAATCGTTTTCCGTCATCGGAAATGACAGGAAAGAGCTTTCTGAAGCGGAGGCCATTAAATATAGAATTTGGACATTGATATGCGATAACAAACGACATGCTTTGCTGCGATTAGGCTTACTGAAAATTCGTTTTAAATACGACATCCCCTCAAAAATTCCAGATCAATTTGGGTTGTCTGAGACGGAGTGCAGAGAGTTAATCGACGCTACAATTACTCACTGGGTTATTCGGAAGCGTGTGTCGCGTGGCGAAAACTGGCCGGAAAACGAAAACCTGATCCATAATCCATATCGATTGGAGTTAAATCAGTTCGCTACGGGTGGCGCGGGGTATCTAAATAAATTGGTTCAAGATCGCTGTCGGTGCAGTGCGGATGATGCGAAAGAAGTTTTGGGCACAATTTGGAACAAGGTTCTTGTGGAGAACGGGTTGCTTGTCTCGCGCCCTAATAATGATGGGTATTGGTTTAATTTCTCCAAGCTCAAGTTTTCTGTTGGAGATGTTGAGTTGTCGAGAGAAACACCCGCAGATGACTGGCTAATGGATAAACTGGAGCGGGACCTAATCCCCGTCCGCATTGAAGAACATACCGCACAACTTTCGAAGGAGCGAGGAATTAATTATCAGGAGGGGTTTGTTCGAGGAAAGATAAATGCTTTGTCTTGCTCAACTACTTTCGAAATGGGAATTGATGTGGGTGATTTATCTGCGGTTTTCCTAACTAATTTGCCTCCAAATATTGCAAGCTACCGTCAACGTGCCGGACGTGCCGGCCGACGTGCGGGTGCGGCGGCGTATGCTTTGACCTTTATCTCTGCTGCTCCATTTGATCAATACTATTGGGACCATCCGGAAAAACTATATTTGGGTGATGTGCAGACTCCTAGAATATACAGCGATAATAGGCTGATTAGAGCACGCCATTTGCGGGCGGAGGCATTCTATCACTTTTTGGCTTGGTTATCGAAGCCTTTGGACGGAGGTGGGAAAAAAACAACGGATCATCTGGCGGTTAATCCTCACAAAAACAATCAAATCGTTCCTTATCGACGAAGCTGGAAAAAAGTTGGGGATCTTTTCGGAGGATTGAAGTTTTCTTATGGAAACAAGAAACCGTTCTGTAGTCGAAAATTTGAACCTTTATGCAAACTCGCAAAGTCGTGGGGAAAAAATATTGAAGAGATGAATGCGCTCAAGAAAAGCGTAAATGGGATTTGTAAAGAAAATGTGGGGTATGATGTAGGATATGATTTAATATTTCAGCTTTTAGGGACTAATCCGCCCTATGCGCTTGGAGAAGCAAGCAAGTTGGATTTCGAAGCATTGGGCGGACCGAATGATCATACAGGGCAAAAATCTGGACAGTATTTGTTTAAGCAACACGTTCGTCAAGCAGGTGAGGATGTTTTCGAAACACTGGGAGCCGGTAGCGGATATCAACGGAGTCGTTTTACCCGCCAAAGTATTGAGTTTTTAACACGGCAAGGGATTATGCCTAAATATGGATTCCCTGTAGACATTATAGAGCTCATTCCCGATAAGGACGATGTTTACGGTAAAAATGTGGATATGTCTCGGGATTTAAAGGTGGGACTGTTTGAATATGCGCCAGGGCAATCTGTGATAGCAGACAAGCGATTATATGAATCAAGTAAGTTCATTGGTGTTCGTGGTGATGATCAAGATCCCGTTGACCGCGTTTTCAGGTGCAGCATTTGCAATCATATATCCACTACAGAGATGGTGCAGTGTGAGTTGTGTCAAAGCGACGAGTGTGAATCATTTTCTGCAGTTCAACCCGATTATTTTAAAGCGAACGTGTCAGTTGCGGATATGAGTAATACGCTGCAAACCTCGCGCGGAACTCGTCAGTATGCGTTTACACCGGCGCAAGATGAGCAAGGGAAACATTCAGTTCCGTCTTTGGCTTTATCTACCGCTCGTCCCGTGAACCCTCGGATGCTTTTATTTAACCGGGGGGTTGCATTCGAAGGATTCAGGAATTTGCGTTTTACCCAGCGCAATGGTCAAGCTTATGGCGAGCTTAGTTTAATGCATACCTTCCGAACCGATATCATCTACTGGTTGCCAAATGCTGGTTTTTTTGCCAAGGAGGCACTTTTCAGTGGGCATGTAGGGAGTGATCCGTCGGCAAGTAACAGGCGGATTTTAGCGATGAAGGGAGCCATGGCATCAATTCTTCGAGCAATTCCTCATGTGCTTGGTATAGCCCCTAGAGAAGTAGATGGATTACTTTATCCAATGAAGGGGCAAGGGACAGCGTTTGTTTTCTTTGATGATGTGTCAGGAGGTGCTGGGCATGTTCAGCGTCTGAGGATGGATAGCGATCGGGACAAAGACACCGCTTTATTGATAAAGAGAGTAATGGAACATGCGCTTGCATCTTTAAGCAAATGTGAATGCTCGAAGATTGAGAATCCTGATTGGTACCCTTTGAGTGTAGAAAACTATTGTACGGCTCAAGTTCAAGATGGCGTTCGAGAAAGGAAAGCCTGCATCCATTGCCTCTGGCAGGCTAACTACCCAGATCAAAACGTCCTTCTAGATGCATGTGATGCACACAAAGTGCTGGAGTACCTATCTTTGGGTTATCCCTAACATCTAGCACGAGACTGATTTGACTGACATACGTATGTTGAGGAGAGAAGCAGGCAGAATTGCTTGTTTCCAATGCCGACTTCTTGCATCCAATCCAAATTCTTAGCCTGTCAGTTACCGGTTGCAATACGAGATCCAGTGCGTTAATATTCTTCCTATGAGTCATTAGTTATCCTTTCTTGTTTTTCTGTATTTACAGGAAACAATTTGTTTTATCAATTACACACATGAAATTAAAAAAATTACCCCATCCCATACCTTATCAGGGGAGTAAGAGAAATCTTGCTCCTGATATCCTACGCTATTTCCCCGAGCACATTGCGGTGCTGTATGAACCATTCGCAGGATCAGCTGCAATGACAATTGCTGCTGCTGAAGCAAGGCTTGCGCAAACATTTCATCTAAACGACCTCAACAAGCCTCTCATTGACTTGTGGGATGAGATCATTAACAGACCAGAGCAACTGGCCGCGCAGTACGAAAAACTGTGGCACGATCAGCTCTCCGATCCGAAATTGTTCTACACTGAGGTGCGCGATAAATTTAACCGAACAGGTGCGCCGCATCTATTCCTTTACCTGTTGGCACGCTGCGTGAAAGCCTC
This sequence comes from Kiritimatiellia bacterium, assembly GCA_041673345.1. GTDB lineage: Bacteria > Verrucomicrobiota > Kiritimatiellia > RFP12 > UBA1067 > M55B167. The sequence goes on along the minus strand of JBAYXX010000001.1, from coordinate 75,024 downwards.
AGTTCGTTATAACGCACGCGGCGAATTCAACCAGAGTCCAGATAATCGTCGAAAGGGGATGAAACCCCGGACAATGAAGATGCAGATATTCGGGGCTGCGTATTTCTTGAAAGACAAGACCACAATCGCCTCTGTTAACTACCGGGATGTACTCAAGCTTGCAATGCCAGAAGATCTGGTATATATGGACCCTCCATATCAAGGAGTTTGTGGTAATCGCGACACACGCTATTTGGAGAGCGTCCAGTTCTGTGAGTTTGTGGAAGCACTAGAGGAGCTTAATAGCAGGCACATACGTTTCATTGTCAGTTACGACGGTCGAACTGGTGACAAGTCCTATGGCAAAGCTCTGCCAGACGAATTGAACCTAACATTAATTGAGCTGGATGCCGGGCGCTCATCCCAAGCGACACTGCTAGGAAGAAGTGATGTTACAATCGAATCTCTTTATCTCTCGCCAGCATTAACAGATGAACTCGCACATATACCAGCCCTTTATCGCTACACCCGCGGAGAACAATTGTGCTTGTTGGAGGGTCGTGCGTGAAGAAACCACGACTACCTAAGAAGTTTGATGAGGTTGGAAACATGAATGATTCTGCGGATTATATGCTTCTTTCAGGGTCTGCTAACCGAGCAAAGTCATGGTCCTGCGAACATTGCGCAAACTGGATTGACCTCAAAAAAAAGGAGATCTGTAAAAAATGTTACTGGGCTTACCCAGATTCATACGATCATGTTGCAATGCGGCAAGCCCGTCGTACTGATATTATATGGACGGGAACCGAAATTTCTGGCTATGACCGCTTGAAAGCAAGGACTCTGGAGCTTCAGAAGGAACTACCCGCTTACATCAAAGAGTTAATAGAAAAACACCTTGAAGGGTAGAGTCTCCTAACGAGAGTTCACCGTATTGAAAGTCGAAAACCGGAGCTACTCATTTGGTTGCGCGGACTGTGGTTTTAATAATTCGCCGATTCTTAAAGAACTCTGTCGATGCCTTGCACCCAATCTAAATGATGCATAGTACTCTGAATCCTGAGCGATAAACGACGTAATATCTTCAAGATCCGATGAGGCCTGTAGCGTCCATTTCATTTCAGCCATTTTGCCATGTTCTCCCTGACTTGCATATGTGAAAGGGTTTGCCCGGAATCAGCCTGCTGAACACCTCTCTCTATCTTGGATAGAAAATACAATTTTTCCATAACATCTTCTATGGAAACATCGGTTGGGAGAGCCTGTACTGTATTAATTATTTTCTCTTTAACAGTCATGTCGAAATAATACCATTAGGGCTGAATGAAAGCAAGTGGCGTGCCGCAAAAGCTAGCAATCATCATGAGGGTCACGCCCCAGTCAGAAGACACGCTAAAGCGTGAACTACATGCTGCATTTACCACCAATGACAACTAATTTTGAGGGTAGAAAAATAGAGGGATAGAAAATTTTTTTGCCCGCGAATCTCCGCGAAAGGATAAGGGAATTTCATCCCCACTTCGTGGGGTCGCTAATCGCTTGAAATACCCTTATCATAAGATCACTCTTAAAACATGACTTGCAATTTTAACACGGGGCTCTTCGCTTTAAATTTTTAGTGATTAACGACTCCACAACGTGGAGAAAAAATTTAAAGTGCAATATTCGCGGAGATTCGTGGGCAAAAAATTGGTTGCGGCTATGCTGCGCTAAGTACCTTGTGGTTTCAAAAAATAATTTACCGCGAGAAGGGTTTCAAGGTGCTACGCATACCTTCCTGCGTCCTTTGTGGTTTCAGATACAAATTGGTTGCCTGCCTGTGCGTTGCACGCAGACCGGCGGCTATGCCGCGCTAGGCTCTTTGTGGTTAAAAATCAATTAAGCCCCATTCGCGCAAAGCCGCAAGTTAAAAATCTTCGTGTTCTTCATTGGGTCAGGCATTGGATGCATCTGCGAATCAATGCAATAATCCACCGTGTAACGGCGGATTTACTTTTAAGCATGTCCTCCGCTATGCGGTGGACAACGATGATTAAGTGGATTGCTTAAAAACTCGGAATTTCGAGATCCTTACAGATTTTCTTCGCTGTGAAATCTATTACCTCCCGATGACGAGGAACAGTAGAACACTTGTTGTTTGCCGGATTAAAATATACAGAATGACTTCCGCCTTCCCGTAGAAGGAGACACCCGTGTTTTGACAAATGACGCACCAGATCACGCCGTTTCATAATACAGACAGAGCTAATGGTTCACGTATAACTTCCTGTCCAGCCAAAGATCGCTTAGAGAGGATTCTGTTAGACTCTAAAATCAACACAGCAGCCTCAGCGAGATTTGCCCTTGCCTCTTCCAGAGTTGCACCCTGTGAATTTGCGCCAGGGAGCTCCTCAACAAAGGCTGCATACCCTTCTGGGAGTTTTTGAAATACCGCTGTTAATCTCATTTTCTACCTCCATTTGTATTTAAATGATATATGATCACCGGCACTTTTGCAATACACGGTTCAAGCTTCCCTAAGATACTCGATGATTCCGATTCCATCGAGAGTACGCTAGGTTATTTTTTAGGCAGAAAAATAGAGGGGTAAGGAAATTTGGCAGCGTGATAATTTTTAACTACGAATAACGCAAATGACACGAATGCTATTCAGCTACGCACCATTCGCGCAAATTCGCGTTATTCGTAGTTAAAAATCTTCGTGTTCTTCATTGGATCAGGCATTGGACGCATCTGCGAATCAATGCAATAATCCACCGTGTAACGGCGGATTTACTTTTGAGTATGTCCTCCGCTATGCGGTGGACAACAATGATTTTGAAGGTTATCCGGTAATATGCACCAAATCGCGGATGCGCCCTCAGGCATTAGATGACGAGCGAAAAACTATCACGCTGCAACCCATTTTTTACCGCTAAGATTTTTCACCTTAAAAGCAACGCTGCGCACCAACTGCGGCTTCATTAGAGCCAATCAAAGATAATGAAAGCTCAGGGCGCGCCTTTCACGAATAAACAAACAGCATACGCTCATTGCTTCATCCGTCTCCGCCAAGGCTATGGCGGACACGGTAGAAGCAACCCTACACCCCAGGACGAGCCTTTCACAAACTTTCGCTTCGCTGGCGCGGTCACGGCCCGCGCCCTACAGCTTCGACTTGAAAATCACTAAACTTTCGCTTTGCTGGCGCGGTCACGGCCCGCGCCCTACAGAGCTGCGACTCGCATTGTGCCCAGCTGGCACATCTCTTGAAACTTGCGAAGCACTGTAGCCGAGGACCATGACCGCGGTGGGCTTGTCAGTCAGGCTGCTGCTGGGCAATTGCAGCTCGCGTAGCACCTGCTTAATCCTACTATGCCGCGATGCAGCCTTTGGCGGAGACGGGTCAATAAAACTGGTTGCGTTGGAAAGCTGCTTTAGCTTACTATTGAGTTTATGCTGGACGTGATACATAAAACGCTGGTGAAAGCGCAGGCTAAAACGCTGGTGAAAACCACGCCGGCGATGATCCTTCAAATGCTGCGGCAAGATCAGGACTTGACTCTGGCTGAGGTCGCAGCTGCAATCGGAAAATCTGTCAGCGCTGTCGAGCGGGCTGCAAGCAAATTGGTTAAGAGCGGTCTATTGAAATATGTTGGCCCGCAGAAGGGAGGACATTGGGAGGTCATTGAGGGATGAAAAGGTGTGCGAACAGGCAGGCAAGTTGCGAAAAAACGATGGGGTAACTTGACGGTCAGCTGTATCGGAGTCGGGGTCGGCATCGGAATCGGGGTCGCCCTCGTACGCTTTTCGATACCGATTCCGATGCCGACCCCGACCCCGAGTGACAAGCACGAAACTACGACCAAGTGATCAAGTTACAGGCAAGGTTGGCCGTTTGGTGTCGCTCATAGAGCGACTACTACACATGCGCTGCACTGCGGAGCGCAAGGGTTGTTGTTTGGTGTAGTAGCCGCTCTATGAGCGGCATCGTATGTTTTTGTGTCGCCGTAGATTGACTTCGGGCTTAAGAGTGTGCAAACGCTTGAGGGATCGCCGAAGTTTTCAACAAAGGGGAAACGCACGTGTTGGTCTTGCTTTTCGGGTTGCTGCCGGACAGCTGGAGCTCAGCCTCCCAGGGGTTCCCTATTTTTTACCTCTAAGATTTTTCACCTCAAAAACAACGAAGTGCACCTTTCGCAAACTTTTCGGCGCGGCCCTGTCACCGCGTGTATTTAATGACTGTATTGCGGGAGATATCGAGCGCGGTAGCGGCGTGGGACATGTTGCCACCATGCTTTTCCAAGACCCGGCGGATGTGCATGCGGGTCATGTCCTCCAGCCGGTCGGAGTGTCCGAGTGGCAGCAGCTCGTCATTGCCCAGCGCATCCTGATAGCCGACGAGCAGTTTCTTGAAATCGCGCTCATCCAGCGCATAGGCCCGGTCCAAGAGGTTGGCAAGTTCGCGTACATTGCCCGGGTAGCCATATCCAACCAGCACATCCATCTGAGCTTTACTCAGTGAATGCCACCCATCCCGACGCCCCCGGCCCCATAGATCGCGGGCAATGGCCGGGATGTCATCCGGATGCTCACGCAGGGCTGGCATCCGTAGAGCAATTACGCTGAGCCGATAGTAGAGGTCCTCCCTGAACTTGCCTTCACGCACCATCTGCCTGACATCACGGTTTGTGGCTGCAATGACCCGTACATCCACCCGGCGTTCGCCGCCACCTTTACGACCGTCAGCGCCAAGGCGTGTTACGCGTCCCTCCTGCAAGATGCGCAGGAGCATGGCCTGGATCTCCAGCGGTAGGTCACCGACCTCATCCAAAAACAGTGTTCCTCCATCCGCCCGCTCAAAGACCCCGGAGCGCGCCTCTGTCGCGCCGGTAAACGCGCCCTTTTCGTGTCCCCGGAAAGCATCTTCCAGCAGGTGCAAATTGGAGCCAGCGCAGTTCAAAGGGACAAACTCGTTATCGCGTCGGGCTGAGAGATGGTGGAGCATCAACGCTGCCGCCTCTTTGCCAGTGCCGCTCTCACCGAGGATCAGAACTCGAATATCCGGGTGACGGGCAACCTGTCTGATCAGCCGACGAACCTCAACCATCACAGGGCTATGCCCGGTCAGGGGGGCATTCGACAATGCAGCGTAACTGCGCACAAGCGCTTGTTCATCGGACGACCAAGCTTCCGTTCCTTCGCCGCGCGCGATATGCCGCACTGCCGCGCTGAAGATTGAGTCATCATCCAGGTTGCGGTGCGCATAACCAGCGGCATCCAGCAGCGGCGCGTTGGCTTTGACCGATTTAGCCAAATCGTCCTTTACATTAAGGCAGAGACAGACAGCCTCTTGCAGCGAGACCTCCCGCACAAAAGGGGAGAGCGCCCTGAGGGTTGCATCATCGATTGATGCGCTTGGCGGCAGTACGCTGATCCAGCTCAGGGCCACCCCCTGCCTGGCCAGCCTCCTGACACTCCGCGCCAGCTGCTGCGGGTCGCCGCCCAGAGAAACACCCAGGATCAAAACGCGGGCATATCCACAAGCGGCTGTAAGCGCTTCCGCTAGCCGTGCCTTGCTCATACCCCGCACATCCGCATCAGGGTACGCTAATAGAGCCAGTGCAGCGCAGTGCGCATAAAAGTGTCCTTCCGAATCCCATCCAGTCAGAATCAATGTTTTTGTCGTTTTCACAGCACCTCCGAGATCATCAAAAAATTAACAGTGTATTCAAATAATTATAATACACTAAAGCAACTAGTTGTTGCAACCAAATGAGTCTATGTGATGTGCGGGAGGTCGCATCTGTGAATCGATGCAATAATCCACCGTGTAACGGCGGATTTACTTAGGTTGCAATATAAGTATGTCCTCCGCTATGCGGTGGACAACAATGACTTTGAAGGTTATCCGGTAATATGCACCGATTCACAGATGCGCCCGCGCGGAAGGCTTTCACCATTACAAAAGTTTGTGATTAAGAGCCCGCTGCTTTAGCAACAAACGCTATGCGTTTGGGAAAACGGAGTTTGTTGTACAGGCTTTCTGTGTCCGGTATAGCTGCAAAACGCGAAAACGTAAACCTACTCTGAACACCTCGCTCTATCTTGGACAGAAAGTACAGTTTTTCCATAACATTTTTCACCTCAAAAACAATGCGGCGCACCTTCTTCGCGCCTCTGCGCCTTGGCGGGAAATAATTTTTTACCACGAAGACACGAAGAGCCTAGCGCAGCCCTTTTGACAAGCTTAATACAGGCATAGCCGCAACCATTTTTTGTGATTTCAAAGGCGGTTCCAAATGTGCGTTTTGTCTGCGTTTAATGCGGAAATGCCTGAAAACAGGGGTTTTGGGAGGGTTGCTATCCCATAGATTCGTAGGGTTCCGAGCAGGGTGAAAGATGGGCAGACCGACTGCAGGTGCTCAAACACGCCCCAGTAAAGCTTTTCAGCAATATCGGGATCACGTGTACGATTAGCGTTAGAGAAGGTGTTGCGCTTCGGTGCCACCGTACCCCGTATCCGGGTCACCACTGTTTCGTGAAGTCGCAATGCGTCGCAGATCTCATTCAAACTCGATGCGCCAGACAGATGTCCATAGAGCAGGGCGAGGACGTGGCTGAATGCCGTGAACGTTCGGATGTCGGCCCCAGCTTCCCGTGTCAGCCTGTGAGTTCCTCCGGAATCCACTGGACGATCTGACGCAATGTAGTGTATGCTGTTTTAGTTGGTCTTGGCAGTGCTCCTTCGGAGGCGCTGATGAGCGCGTTTAAACGCGCTTGATGATGGTTATGTGTCTTCATGCGGCTGTAGGCTACAGCCACGACCGTTCCAAGACCAGCACTTCTTCACATTTCAAAAAATTATTTCGCAGGTGGACTTTTTCAACCCTCCCGCATAAATAGGTTCCAGACGTCGGAATTGGCTGGTTAACATCCTGCTTGCGATGGAACTTTCATCCAGAATGGAGTGGAAGAAAGGTGTTTGAAAAGTAGCACAGGCGTCCCGCCTGTGTTGGTCACGGAATTCACAGCCGAGACGGCTGTGCTACTTTTCCTCTTTCTTTGAAAAACAGCATCCGAGCAAGGCAGAACGTTGCGCTTTGGATCTAAAAGCCGCGAGTTAATATCTGTTGTTTTGTATAACGAATCAAGTTATTCAACCACTCACGCTTTAGTTTTATAAACTGCCGATTCTTCAAGAACGCTGTCGACTCCCTGCATCCAATCTAAATCCTTTCCAATCACCAGCTCAGTCATGGCCGCATGGTGAGTGCTCTTCATTGCGATCGGTTTGGCTTGAAACCCATAGCGAGCAGCAAGCTCCATCACTTCACTTGCGTTGTCATAGGTCATGATCATATCACCCTTTAACGCAGCGCACTGTTTGAACAATGGTTCAATTAAAATTTTGGGTTTTGATGGCTGACTACGAAGCCATTCACGCAGCCGCGGAACAAACCATGTTTTGCCTCCAGGGTAGCGAAAGAGACTAAGCTGTGGCACAGAGGCAACATTAACAGTCTTCAAAGACTCAACTTCATCACTGAAGTCTTTCGGTGAATGCCCAAAAACCTCTGCCAGTGGATGCGTAGATTTATTTGTATTCATCATAGATTATCCAAATTCATATCACAAGATTGGTGCCAATCAACTTATAGTATACCACAAACGATCGGTCCCAAATGTACCATCGGTGAAGTTAATTGTTGATTTTTTCGTCTTTGCAGCCAAGTGGACGACTAGAAAAAAACAATTAATTGTTCTTTCCAAAGGTTTGTCTTTCGGACCTTATTGCGACTTGTTTCGCAAGCATCCACCGCATAGCGGCGGATATACTTCGCAAGCATCCACCGCATAGCGGAGGATATACTGTGTTGCTTTCAGTATGTCCGCCGCTATGCGGTGGACGCCCATTTTTCATCTCTAAGATTTTACCTAAAAAACAGCGTAGCGCATTTTCACCTGCCGCGCGACATGCAAGCTTCAGTAAAGCTGAAATGTGTAGGGTTGGCGGTACTTGTCCGGCGTAGTTCCGCTTGCGGGACAAAGACGGATGAGCCAAACAAAGATAATGAAATCCCCTGACTTGCCTTTGGCGAATAAACACCTAGTGTCCGCAATTGCTTCATCCTCCTTCGCCAAGGCTACGGCGGACACGGTAGAAGTAACACTACACCCTAGGATAAGCTTTTCACATGCCAGTTGCAAAATGCCGCTCATAGAGCGGCTACTACACCGAACGACAACCCTTGTATTCCGCAGTGCAGCGCATGTGTAGTAGTCGCTCTATGAGCGACATCGGTCGACGATGCTGTGCGACGATGTTGGTGGACGATTAAAAACTCCGCCCCAGGAAATCGTCAACCAGCATCGTCGCCGTTATCGTAAACCGACTAAAAACGGTATGTAGTTCACGCTTTAGCGTGCCTGTGTTCTCTAACCAGCTATTGAAAAGTTGCTGAAATTTTCACCCGCTTCACGGCAGCAGATCAACAGTTACCTTATAAAATTGTTTACTGAGTGCTTGCGGCACCTCGACTGTCAGCTGCTCGCCTGTGCCATCAACCGTGAGAAGCGGTTGTTCATCCCAATTCACGAGATCGGTTGACGCATAGACCCGATATCGGCGATTTGCGGCTGATCTCCAAGTGAGCAGTAGACTAGCTGGCTCGGGTTGCGCTGCCAGGCTGGTCGGATTGGCGCTGAATGCTTGCAGGTTTGCTGGAGGTGGTACGCTGCTTGGCGCGATATGCTCAATGGCAAAGAGGGAGCAAGCGTTGGTAGGGTCGGTGTAAGCTAAGAACTCCATGTAGTTCGAATAGCCATCTCCGTCGTCATCAGCCGTTGCAACGAGTCCGGTCTTGGAGCGAGAGAAGCGTGCCTCCCACCAATTTGGTATACCGTCGCCATCCCAGTCGTAGTAGAGTCCGCCGGTATCACAGACAAAGACATTGCCTTCAAAGTAAATCACATAGGTTTCTTCGACTAACGGCAGGTTGCCAGGAGTATAGGGAACATGCGTATCAGTCAGAAATGCGCTTGAGGCCAGCAGCGAAAGGCTCCAGGCATCGGCTACATGCGGGTCAGTGCCGGCGTTGTACTCTTCTAGATTGGTGCGCCCATCGCCGTCTGGATCAAGGTGTCCATCTGGAACAAAGGGGTTTAAGCCATGTTTGATCTCCCAGTCGTCGCGCATACCATCGCCATCGGTATCGGGCGAGATACCGATCGTATCAGTGAGGAAGCGGGCAGAGAGTTCCCACACCTCAATCGGGTTTTCCGGGGCACTCGGTCCAGCATAGATTGGGCTCAGATTAGCGGTGAAGGCAAACGAACTTGCAATGGAATTGGCAAAGAGATCCGGCGCGTTTGGATCCGTGCCGGCATTGTACTCAACCGGAAACGCGAAACCGGTACGACCGTCGCTCTCGATTTTAAGCAAGTTGTCGGGAGTTTTGATATTTTCTTTGGTCGAGTTTTCAGCCGCTTCAGCAATGGCTTCGCCGGGGCATCCGCAAGAGGGACAGAAAACCGCCCGGCTCGACACCGGCTTCGAGCAGTCAGGGCAGTTGACAAGCGCAGCTGACCATGCCGCAAGGGCAAGGAGAAAGATTATGCAGAAACTGATCGTTTTCTGTAACATGAACAACATCCTGCTGATGGATTAGCGTGTGTAAAAGCCATATGATTAAATTAACTCCACAAATATATAGATATAATACAGGTTTTTTGCGGTTTGGACAAGAGTAAAAACTGTTGATTGGAAGCACTTAAAAAGGCATTTAAAAGAGTTCCAATTTTACAGGAAATGTCATCTGCAAGCAGGATGCTCGCGCTACTCCATTATCACATCATCCTGGAGCTGGGTTGAGACAGTCACAGCCGGATGGGTATGCGGTCTTTCAAAGCTTCCACTCTCACTAGAATTTTTTTACAGCAGTTTGCCGGACTTCAAAGAAGTCCGGCAAACTGCTAGTAGGCCAAAATCAATGTTCCCTTTGTGTTTTGTGCCTTGCTAAGCAGAATCAGCTGATCAGCAAACCCATAACCCAGTGACTGCTGCCCGGCGGCATCAAAATGCAGATGGTCGGTTTTCAGCCCAAATATATCAGTATCAACCAGCCCCACCCAATGATAACTCGTATCGGCCAGACTTTGTGCATCACGCACCACTGGCAGGTTGGCTATATTGTTAACAGACGTCTGGTTGATTGACAGCCGGCCTATTACAAACGGCATGTTCGGAACACCTACGGTCAGCCGCACATCTGCTATCAAGTTGGTCATGTTTGTGTAATAAGCTTCGCTACCGCTGTTAGATGCGGTATCGCTCTCGCCCTGCATCCAGGTCATACCCTTAATGGAGATTTTCGCATCCGGATATTTGGCTGCCAGCGCTGCCAGCCCAGCAGTTACGGTTTGCTGGAAACTGACATAGCGTGGCCCGTCACCCGAGGTCGTGGCATCGCCACCCGCAATCCAATCGGTATGAAGTGTGGTTCCGCCAACAGCATATTTGATTATTGCCACACGATTGGACACATCCAGATTAAGCTGGTCTGTCAAGCTGCGTCCGCAGGTGATCTCCGGCCCGAACATCGTACCGCTGGAGGTGGCAGGGTACAGATACGTCAGCTTTGTTAGGTAATAAAAATCCACATCCGTCTGCGGTTGCTGTAAATTCACCGGTGTTGTCGGAAGGTCAGCAGGAGCGGCGCGTCCATCAGCATTCGATTGCCCGCCCTGCAGATAGACATATAGTTGGGTAACCGTTACACTGGGCGCAATTGCTTGTGATTTCATGGCGTAAAGATCGACTACGGCATTCGCATCCAGGGCATCGCTATAAACCCGGAAATCATCGATCTGCCCCTGAAAAGCATAATGATAAGTAGTTGCGGGATAGGCCTGACCAACCGCGTTAATAACAAAACTGGTGTTTTTGCCGGTCTGAGTGCTTACCAACGCGCCGTCCAAATAAAGGGTTATACGACCCGCTCCATTCGCAACCAGCGTGTAGTGGTGCAGAAGCGTGTCCATGGGCGTGGTGAAATTCACTGTAGCACCAGTGGAGCTTCTGAAACCGAAACCGATAAAATTGTCGTTTAGCCAGATGAAATCGCTGATGTTACCCAGCTTGCCGACAACCATCCCTTTTCCAGCCCCCACCACACTACGCTGTGCCCAAAAAGAGACACTCCAGGCATTAGTGGTGTCAAAGGTTATTGGTGTGTTCAGAGCAATATATGAATTATCCGCCCCATCAAAAGTGAGAGATCCAGTGCCAACGCTCACCAGAGAGGGAGAGCTCTCAATGGCGACGTTTCCGTTGCCGGTTCCATTGTTTTCTGAAAGGCTCTGGTCACTGAAGTCTAGATCTCCAGTGTAATGGAGCAGAAGGTTATCGTTCCAGCCAGCGGCATACTCAGCTTGGATGTATTCCGGCGGCACCATGCCTGAATAAACTTTAATATCATCTATCTCGCCGTGGAGGTCATAGGCATTGCTGCTGTAAGCGCGACCGATTGAATCGATTTTAAAACTTGTATCAGCTAGGGTAACACTTGCATCAAAAGCACCATCACGGTAGAGGTCAAGTTTGCCAGTGCCATCCGCCAACAGCGCATAGTGATGTAGCTTGGTGTCCTTGGGTGAGATAAAGTCTGCTGTGTGCTGCGTATCCTTTATGCTTGAACAAAAACGAAAGCCGTCAAAATCATCGTTGAGCCAGATAAAATTAGTGTCATCGGCGCGCTCACCGAGAATCATTCCATGCGTTGTCAACGCTGCCCGACGCGCACGAAAAATGACGCTCCATTTATCGCTCGCTCCGAAGCTGATTTTCCTGTCCAGCGAAACATAGCTTGAGCCGGAGCCATCCAGCTTAAGAGCTTTTGAGCCGACGGTAACCATGGAATCATTGGTCGCTATTGCTGCGGGTCCTTGGAGTGTTCCGTTATTTGCTGCAACGCTCTTGTCGATCAGGCCATTTTCAAAGTCCATATCAAAGACGGCTTGCACCAAAGTGTTGTTCGTGTAAATAGCATAGATATCAGCTGCATCAAGTTTATTTGTGTAAATCCTGACATCATCCAGTACCCCCTGGAAGTTGTAGGTGTTTGCAATGTAGGCTTTTCCAATTGCATTCACCTGAAAGCTGGTATTGCTCCAGTTCTTGTTCGCATTAAGTTTGCCATCCACATACAAACTCATTGTGCCGTTGCCCTCAACTACCAGTGCATAGTGATGCATGTAAAGGTCCTGCTTAACCGTGAAGTCAAGAGAATTGCCGTCGGAAGATCTGAATCGGAAACCTTTAAACGTCTTGTTCAGCCAGATAAAATCGGCGTTATTGTTAAGATCGCCCATGATCATCCCGTGCTCGGCATCGATCTCACCCCGTTTCGCCCAGAAAGCGACACTCCATAGATCACTGCTGCTGAAGTTGATCTGCTGTGCAAGCGTCATATAGTTGGCCCCGCCAGCAAGCGTAACAGCCGCGCTGCCCGCAGCTACCTCCATCATGTTGGATGTGTAGCCAAGCGCACCCACCACTGTAGCGGCAGCTTGACTCCCGCTGCTATCGGAGAGATCATTCTCAAATTTATAATGTAAAACCATATCTGCAAAGAGAGGCAGTGATAACATACATAAGCCAGCGATACTTTTAACCATAATCTGATCCTTGAATGAGTTAAGTTATATTCATTAATTTATAAAAACACGATATAACAATAGCATGTTTCAAGGGAAATAGACAAGCGGATAGCTGCTTTAGTTATGAGCGGTAGTTCGGCGCCTCTTTGATGATCTTCACATCGTGCGGGTGGGCTTCACGGACACCGGCATTGCTGACTCGGTAGAGGATGCCCTGTGCTTTGAGTGCCTCAATGGTTTTTGAGCCGCAGTATCCGAGTGCTGCCCGGAGGCCGCCGCAGTACTGCGTCATCACCTTTTTGACGGTTCCGGTAAATGGCACAATACCCTCTACTCCCTGGGGGGTGAGATCTTCATCATCAACATAATCCTGTCCGTAACGTTGACGGCTGCCCATGCCCTCTTTCATGGCTGCCAGGCTGCCCATCCCGCGATAGACCACATATTGGCGGCCTTCGTGGATGATCTTTTCGCCCGGACTCTCGGCGGTTCCAGCCAGAATGGAGCCGAGCATCACGGCATCTGCTCCAGCCACGAGCGCCTTGGGAACATCTCCTGAAAGGCGGATGCCGCCATCGGCGATCACTGGAATACTCCCTTCCAGGGCATCGGCGGCCTGATAAACAGCGGTGATTTGCGGGATACCCACCCCGCAGACCACACGCGTGGTGCAGATTGATCCCGGGCCGATTCCGACTTTTACCGCATTTGCACCAGCTTTGCGGAGTGCCAAAGCCCCCTCGGCGGTGGCGATATTTCCGCCAATCACATCAATGCCAGGGTAGTGCTGGTTGATCCAAGTGATCATCTCGAGAATGCCTTTGGAGTGGCCATGGGCACTGTCAACCACCACCACGTCAACCTCTTCCGCAGCCAGTTGCTCCATACGTTCATGGTCGCCTGCACTGACGGCGGCCGCCACGCGCAGGCGGTAGCGGCTGTCACGGGTGTAAAGCGGCTGTTCATTCTCAACCAACTCTCTGACATCGGTGAAGGCGTAGAGACCGACCAGCTTGCCGGCGTTGTCAACCAGCGGCAATTTGCCGATCTTATTCTCGATCATTACCTTGTAGGCTTGCTCAAGTGTGGTTGAGGGAGGCGCTGTAATCACATCAGTGGTCATCGTTTCGCGGACACTGGTTGCGCAGCGATTGGCAAAGCGCATATCGCTGGAGGTGATAATGCCGGTCAGCCGCCCATTGTCATCAACGATAGGAAATCCGCTGAACGAGAGCTTATGCTCATCCCGATATTTTTTGATGTGTCCCAAGGTATCAGTGGCCCGAAAAACTACGGGGCGCATGATCAGACCATTAAGGTAGTGTTTGACGCGGCGCACATGGTGGGCCTGCATCTCGGGGGGCAGGTTTTTATGAATAACGCCAATCCCTCCGAGCAATGCCATGGCGGTGGCCATCCCTGATTCGGTGACCGTGTCCATGGCAGCGCTGGCAAACGGTATGTTCAGGGTGATACGGTCGGTCAGCTTTGTCACTAAAGATGTTTTTTCGGGCAGAAAATCAGCGTAGCGTGTGACCAGTGTCACGTCATCAAAGGTTAAGGCCTGATGCGGAAAATTTTCCATGAAAGCCTTGACGTTTGGGTTGATATGCATGATGCTTCCTTTTTTATGTGTTGCTTTCCTTTAGATATATATACGAATTTCGTTGAAATATCAACTGAAAAGATGATTCTTTTGCAAAATTGTAAACTGCATACCCAGTAATTGTAATATAAAATCTAAAAAACGCAATGCCGCTCATAGAGCGGCTACTACACGCACAACTCGCCTTGCAATCAGCTGACAATTCGCACTGCGAAACACTGTAGCCGAGGGCTGCGCCCTTGGGGGGCTTGCCTATCGAGCCGCTACCGAACAACTGCTGTTTGCAAAGCCTTTCCTAATCCTATTAAATCCTGTACGTCGATTCCCATCACTTAGCTTTCAGCTCATCAAAAAGCCTATTCAAGCGAGCGTGTCCCTTAGTATTCGGCGCGCCATGTCCTACTGACGGAGTGGTGGTCATCTCTTTAATGATCGTAGTTGGAAGATTATTGTAGGCCGCAAAAACACCAGTTGGAGCACAACTAGTATCAAGAAAACCAGTACTGAAATAACATTCCGCCTTGATCCGCTTGGCAAAGTAAATGTTATCGAAATACGCGGCTGTTTTGCACACCGCCTCGTTATTCGGCCTGCCGTTGGCATCCACGCCGTAAAGACGTGGCCAACCGGCTTGGCGCGGAGGCTTTGCCAATGGGCCGGAATGTTCACTGAGTGCCGGGACTCCGGCGATGCACAAGGTCACCTGTGGATCAAGCCCGGCCGCTGCAATCGACTGTCCGCCGCCTTGACTTCCACCCTTTACAACCAAGTTTTCTCCATCCCATTCCGGCAACGATTTAATATAGTCCAAAGCACGCATTGCGCGCATATACATCCCCCGGAAATAGAATTTATCCCGATTATCCATATCTTTGTAAGGATATCTATAGAGTTCATTTGTTGATAGATGCCTATAGAATTCCACCGGTTTCCCGTTATCGATCCCATGAGCATTCACACTCAGGGCTATTGCGCCCATTTCTGCTTCGTGAAGCGGTCGAGGGGCCGTACTTACCCCGGCACCTTGAAAAGTAACGATAGCAGGAAGGCTTTTTGGCTTGGCCCCAACGGGCTTGGCCAAATAACCGGATACCGGCATACCACCCGCGCAATCCACCTTGACATCGTAACACGCAACCTTCTCCCGGCGAACTGGACCAAGTTCAACCGGCACCATAACAGCCTTCAAAGGCACAGCATCCAGTTCCTTACGGGCCGCCTGCCAAAAAGCATCAAAGTCCTGCGGCTCCTCGCCAGCCGCCTTAATTTCCAGAGGATCCACCATCGCGCCAATTTCTCCAACAAGCGCCACCTCCTTTTGCCGCGCATTCAGTATCTTCTCCAGAGTACCATCATCCTTTAAAAGCGTATATTTGATCCGTACCCACCCCGGAAAATCCAATTTGACCGTAACTGGATAAAGCTTTTCAGTCGAGATAAAAACGCCGTTTGTGCGCAGATTTCCATCTCCAGTTACGGCATACTGCACGTTCTTCCCGCTAACCGCTCGCCCATCCGCCAAGACTCCCGCGAAAAACGTGATATTCTCACCTTTCTTATAGATCGCATCCGGACGATCAGTCTTAACCTTAAATGTGTATTCCTGCGCTAAACCAGCAACTGAAACAAACAGAGTCAGCACGGATAAAAACAGTTCACTCCTTAATTTCATAGTCTTCCTTTCCCTTATCCTAAGGCCCTGCCTGCCGCAGGCAGGGGGTGCGAGCAGCCGTATTCGACTATGGCAGGGTCCTCACGAGACGGAAGCCAACGTAGGATTTCATGTACGACGTCACGTCTTTGTTGCGGGCCGCCGAACGACAGGCCGCCGCGGTGGAATACAAGTTCCAGCCACAGCTTCGCAGCACACGCTTATCCCCCGTCTCCGCTCCTTTGGGATTATCTCCGTCCTCCAACAGATCTGCATACCAATCTAAACACCACTCATACACGTTGCCATGCATGTCGTAAAGCCCCCACTCATTCGGTTTTTTCTGTCCCACCAAATGCGTCTTGCCGCCAGCGTTATCCTTGTACCAAGCCAATCCATCCAAAATATCAATGTCAGAACTTGATGACGATACGCCATCGTTAAAATAAGAGATCGTCTCCGCACGGCAGGCGTATTCCCACTGAGCCTCAGTCGGCAGATCAAAACCTGAAAACCCGATTTTACTCCGCAGGCGTCCCATAAAGGATGTTGCGTCCACTTTGGCACTGCCTGGCCAGCCCGCCCCATCCGACGAACCCCGAATATCATTATAAGTCACATTCTCCACCGGACGATACATCCAATCTGAATCAGTCGAGAAACCGGATGGGTTACCCCCCATCACCTGCTTCCATTGCCCCTGCGTCACTTCGAAGACCCCGGCGTAAAAATCGTTCGTCAGGGTTACCTCACAAGGGCTCTCACCCATATTAAATGAACCATTAGGAATCTTGCGCATCACTAGACGCGTATTCTTATAGATATGATTCGTCACCCCGCCATACGGCAGTGCCGCAGTGCTGACATGATAGGTCATCGGATAGTAATTGGTGTTTGGCCCGCCTCTGAGGTCAATCACCATCACCTGCGGCGGTGCGTTGGTTGACCACGCCGTCACCTTCGCCCTCGCGATTTCTGTCAGATTCTCAGGCCAATCCTCACCGGCATTCCACACGATGCTCTTGTTCGCACCGGGCTGGATCACCTTACACACATCGCCCGAAAGCCGCGTCACTGCGCTGTCAGGGAGTGCGACGCTATTCGTCTCGATCCCCAGCGTCACGATTGCCGCCTCATCCTCCAAAGTATACGAGATATCGACAATACGCGTCCCCTCGCGCTGCGTCATCTCCACATTACTCACCTTGGGCACGGCATACGCCGCACTCACAATCACAAAGACCGCCACAGCCGTAAAGACTGCCCTGTTTGTCATGTTTTTCATTTGTGACACCTTTCTGTATTAAGCGCGTTTTCGCACACGATGTTTATGAAACGCATACAAATTATACTGTATTTAAACAAATAAAAGCAAAGCATATTTCTGGTTGAACCGCACCCGAATTGACAAGCTGCCTGAAACATGCTTTACTCTCATTTGTGCTGGATGTAATTATGGTATGGCGTTGCACAAAGAATATTACAAACCTTTAGAAAACATTATGAAAGATAAGATTACTCAAACCTGTAGATATGAAATAAAAAAAATTATTCTTTCTGTTTTTATAACAATATTTTTATCATCTGTCATGGCAGATAATTTAATTGTAAACGGAGGTTTTGAGGAAGGAACACCCGCATCGGGTTCTGCAAATATATTAAGCGGCTGGTTCGTTGTTTCCAATCCCTGGGAGCGGATAAAATATCACGGCATTGATGATCAGGTGTCTTATGAAGGCCACCGCAGTGCGTTTATCCGTATTCCTTCCGGGGAAGAAAATATGAGTGGTTGGTTTGCTCAGCGAAAACGGATGCCGGTATACGGTGGAAAAAATTATCGTCTGACTTTTAAAGCAAAGATTTCCGTACAGGAGGAAGGAACGTTTGCTCATGTCAGGCTCACTCGATTCAACACGGAACGTGAAGAACGTTCCAGCGGGCAAAAGATCATTGAAATAACTCCCTCCGATGATTGGAAGTCTTACAGCATTGAATATGCGATGCCGGTAAATGATCGTGAGTATTTCATGCAAGTGATGCTTTACTTCAAAGGACGCGGAGCCGTCTGGTTTGATAATGTTGTTTTTGAGGAAATTGATTTCCCTGAAGTTGTCATGGAGTTTTATCCTGTCAGTGCTAACGATAATCGTGAAAAAACCCTTTATCCGATTAAAGGTGAACCTACTGGGCTTATCTTTCATCCCTATGTTTCTATGAAGCATGAAGATCTTTTTTTGACTTTAATCACGCCAAAAGCACTGGAATTACGGGTTGCTTCGGCAAGTCGCGCAACCGTGAAAAAAACGGAGACATTTGTAAAGCTGGAAGGAGATGAGCACTGTAATCATTACCGCATTCCGCTTGAACCGGAAGTTGTTATGCCGATGGAAAAGCTCTCTCGTACTCTTTTTAGAGGTAAAGGATTGCTTTTTGATGCGGGTGCGGAACTAAAAGAATCAGAGCTCGTTTGGCGACTGGAGAATAAAAAGGGTGAAATAGCATCAGGCGTTCTTAAAGTAAAACCTTTAAATTCTTATATCGGCGCACTTCCGAAGAGATTCAAACTTTTCTCATGGTATGCGCCTCTTCTTAATATTCAGGAAAACAGTGTGCTTAAAGATTATATTCAGTCACTTAAACGTTCAGGGATTGCCGGCGGCGGAATTAATAACCATGGCGGCAAAATAAAGAACGATTTGGGTTTTATTCCTGTGCAGAGTTTCTGGCAACCCGTTCCGGGAGGATGTCTTACTCAAATGTTAGAAAATAATTATGTTGCAAAAATGGTTGCGAACAGGTTGAAAAGCGCGCAAGGGCTTAATCAAGTCATTGCTAACTGGAATTTTGAACCGGGATTGAAAGAATATTATCACTTGTGTCCTAAATGTCGCACTGCATTTGAAACAAGCTCCGGAAAATCAATTTCGACTCTTGCTGACGGTCATGCAGTAGAAAAAGCGCTCCCTGCTGAATTTCTTGCCTTTCGCTCAGAACAATACCGCGTACTGATAAAAAGCTTTGCCGATGCTTGTCGTGACGCCGGCGCGAAATCTGCATTGTCTTGCTACAATTTCAATGCCGATGCAACACCTCAGATGTTACTTCATTATCAACGTCGTTTAGGAAACCTTTCGGAACATCTCAAAAATCTGGATTATTATTGTCCTCAAATTTATCATCAGCCAGAAATCATATGGAAGCATTTGGCCGCGATGTCTGAACATCATCCGAAAATAATACCGGTATTTACTTCTTCCGAAAGAGGCAATCAAACCGATCATGGTTACAGCTTATTGAATCCACATGCGTTAAAATCAGAAGTTCTTGCAGCTGCAGCGCAAAAATACCCCGCAGTAACATTGTTTTTCGGAAGCTATGTTTATGACGGGCGTCACTTTCTTGAGCTTCGGCATGCTTTGAATGGCTTGGCTAAGGTTGAACCGTTCCTCTTTGATGGACAAGATGTTCCTGAAGCGGCGCAAGTGACCGCTTCTGAATCTGAAGGGCATATCAAGCTGGTTGTTAGAAAACTGAAGAATAAATACCTGTTAATGTTGTTTAATATGGATATGAGAAGAGAAAACTCTCTTGTGTTGAAATTGACTCCAGACCTTAAAGCGTTTGAACTGAGTAATCCAATAACAGATAATTATTTTCAACTGGAAAATGGCAAACATATTTTTGCGACTGGAGAAAATATTCCTATTAATCTTGATTCGGGAGCGGTTAAATATATCATTCTCGCAGAACCAGGGAACCGGAAGCCTGAAGCTGAAATTGAAATTTGATTACCCTCACGTTTATCAGAGAATAAAGAGATTCAGTTACTTAAAAAGTGATTGTAATCATGTCCAATACAGCTCGATCAGTGTCGATGGTCTCTTTCGCGATCACCCTGCTTTCTTCTGAACATCGCAGACAGCAACAACTTGTGCATCTTTCTCAGGCAGCATCACAGAGAGGTCATATTTGCCGCGCGGGCCAAGCCTGATTCCACCCAGAACAATCCGCTCGCTGGGAACCACAGAGCCATTAAGTCCCAATGCCGATCCCGGGATCAGATACGGAAGTGCCACGGCACTAACGCCAAAAACACTTTTACTCAGAAATTTCCGTCGATTCAAACTCATAGTACTTTGCTCCTGAAGTTTGTTTTACATTAATTTCTTTTAAAAAGCACCGTTATTATACTATTTTAATCTAAGGTTGAATAGACTTATTCAGCGTCAATACGCGGTTGGCGATAGCGGCGACGATGCTGGTGGACGATTTTCCGTATGATCCCAATCGTCCACCAACATCGTCGCACAGGCCAGCATCGGGTGTAGTAGCCGCTCTATGAGCGGCATGTGTCGCTCATAGAGCGACTACTACATTACGGGCATGTGTCGCTCATAGAGCGACTACTACATTACGGGCATGTGTCGCTCATAGAGCGACTACTACATTACGGGCATGTGTCGCTCATAGAGCGACTACTGCATTGTGGCTAGACGATCGCGCAAACAGGCAACTTTTTGGAAAGAACAATTAATTGTTTTTTCTAGTCGCTTAAGCACCTAAAGGGGCGGAGGCCGGTACCTCCCCGCGTCGGCCTGCCTTCCAGTTGTTCGGCGTGGTATGCGATAGCACTTTCCACTCCCTAACCCCTCCCACTCCCTAATCCCTCCAGCTCCCTAATCCCTCTCTCCCGGGCTACTCTTTATCAAAGATGGAGTTGGGCAGCATACAGGCGGCAAAGACGTGGCCTGCGAAGATGGAGGTGTTGATGGTTGTTTTGCGCCCCTTCATTGGTTTGAACTCATCCAGCCACTGCCCAGTCATCTGGAGCTGAATCTCTCCGGTGACCGGGTCGATATGGAGTACCTGCAGGTCTTTGGGCGAGTAGCGGATGCCAACCCCCAGGGCTTTGGAGATGGCCTCTTTGGCGCACCAGAATCTCAGGATCGCCACTGGGCCCTCACCCGCATGGGCAGCCAGCTCAATCTCTGCCGGGGTGAAAACCCCTTTGGTGAACTCTTCGGAGAGATCGCGGGTGACCATCTCAATGTCAATCCCCAGGCGGGCGTTGGCGGCCACGGCCGCCACAATCAGCTTGGAGGTGTGGGCGATCGAGAGATCCAAGTGGGTGGCGGAGTGCTGGCGCCAGGTTCCCAACGGGTGGGGCTTGCCTGAGTCGTCCGGCCAGATGTCAATATCAGCGCAGGTCCAGCGCGCCTGCTGGAAATTCATAAGATAGCGCCGCATAGCCTCCTTGGCCGCGATTCTCCCAAGAAGCCACTCAACGCGGCGGTTGGTCGCGCCTTGCATATCAAGCCACTCTACCCGCTCTTTCTCCGAGAGACTGGTGAATGCGAGAGTTTTGAGCCACAGCTCCTGATTGGATTCGAACATTTTAAAAGGGATATCTTTGGTGACCGCAGTCGCAACCGGCGTGGTCGGGTTGCCCAGCAGCTCCATGGGCAGGGTGCTGGTGATGAAGGTCTCCGAGGGGTTCAGCACAAACTTGTGATAAATATCGGGCACCGGCTCACTCAGCTCCTCCCACCCGCGAATGTGGATCAGCAGATTCCCGTTGCCATCGGAGATTTTGATATCCGCAATCTGCGAGCGTGGCGTAGTGGCCGTAATGCGCATGTAGCCGTTGAGACGGCTGCCTTCAGTGAAGCTGGCCGCATAAAAAATAATGCTGCGACATCTGAAAGGAATGGAGATTGAGTCAGGAAAATTGCCATGCGAGCGCCAGAGCGGTATACTGGAAACAACAGCGTCCAGCAGGGCTGGCCAGATGGAAAAGAGCGGCATGCGGGTGTGTTTGACCGCCCGTGATCGTCCAGGAACCTGAATTTCAAAGTTGATGCCGCTCTCGCTCCACAGATCCACATGCCGGATGGCGCGCAACTCTGAGCCGTGAAAAAGGCGGCTTGGGTAGATCTCATGGCCAAACCAATTGACTGGATGAGGGGTGGCTAACGGCTCGGCCTGCGCACTCTGGGAGATGAAGCCCGCTGTACTCAACAGTATGGTAGCCTCAATAACGGGGGCGGTGAATTCGCTATCAGGCGCATTGTCCCGCAGCTCCACTTTAACCGCCTGAAAGCTGGAGTCACGCCAGTTGATGTTCTCCGCGCGGATATTGACGCTGATCGCCCCACGCTCAAACCCTAGCCACCGCTGTGAGCGCACACTGACAATCTGCGCCACGCGGCGCCGCGGAACCAGCTTGCGGGCAGCCTCAGCCATCATCTCCAGCCCGGTACACAGCGACAAGATTGTCAGCCCCGTGAGAGTGGGCTTTGAGAAGGAGATGTGGGTGGTGCCCAGCGAGTAATCTTTTAAAAACGGGTAGTCCGTGACATTGATAACCTTGGAGATCTCCAACAATTCTCCCGGTTTTTCCTCTCTGACCTCAGCGTTGGCGAGCATGGGGAAATCAGCACCAAAATCAAGCCGGTAGCGATTACTGATTTTGGGGAGGGTGCGGCTGATTTGCTCGCTCTCTTTTTTGTCCTGCGCTGGCATAAAACTGTCGGACAGGGAAAAGGCGGTGATCAGCGGCAGCTCTGATGTGAGCTGCAAGGTGTTGGGCGAGGTGGTGATCACAGAGTGCGGTCGACGTAAGTTAAGCTCATTGCAGCGTCGGTTGGCGTGAAGTTTGGTCAGGTCGAGCTGTACGCCTTGGGCTGCCAGTACGCCTAGGGTGTGGTGAAGCTGGACCAGGCCGGAGCGGTGAATACGGTTCGCGGCCAGTGCAACGTGGGGCTTGCCCCGCAAGGTCTCGTTGATCGCATTGGTCAGGTTGCCGCGTGCCCCGAGTTCGATAAAGACCCGGTAGCCATCCACATACATTTGCTCAATGGTTGCTTCAAAGTTAATGGGTTCAATCCATTGATCGGTGATCATCTCCAGTGTGTTGCGCGATGTCTCGGTAAGTGTCTCGCCAGTGGCGCATGAGTAAAGCGGGATACATGGAGCGCGTTTGATCCAGTGGGTCAGAAACTGTTTGATGGCCGGCAAGGCCTTGGAACACCAGGGGGTGTTGAATGGTCGGTCCATGGAGAGTGGCATGACCTTGACCCCGGCACTGTTCAGTATTTTCAAAATCTCTTTCTCCGCCTCCAGGGTGGTGGTGAGAGTGTGTTGTTTAGGGCTGTGACAGGTGGATATGATCAGCCGCCCCGGGAATTTTTCCACGAGCTGCGCGAGCAATTCGGAGGTGGCGTCAACTGTTGCAAACATCGTGCAGGTGGGCAGGTCCTTGCGCGCGCAGAGCTGGGAGAACAGCTTATAACTCTCGCTGATAAAGCGCGTTTTTTTTGCAGGTGTGAGGTTGCCGAACACACCCGCCGCGTCCATAGCTGCGAAATCTCCGCCTCGGTAGCCCAGTACACCGTCGGGGGTTATGCCAACCATGCTGAAAATTTTATAGAGCGCTGTATTGGCGCAGTGAACAGCTGTCAATGATTCAGCGAAATCAGGCCTTTGATCATTCTTGCTGGCTTTCCGGTAGCAGGCGGCCGGCGGAAACACAAAATCCGCTGGGGCGAGTTTCCGGTTGGTCTGTGAGTAGAGTGCTGCTTCAAGCTGATCAAAACTCTCCCGCACACTGTCAAAAACTGTTGCCAAATCCCGCAGCATGTCAGGGTAGAAGGAGAGTACTCCGGGAAAGAGGAAGGCGATCCGCCCGTGCGGACAGATTTGGTCAGCAAAGTAATAGGTGCCGCCACGATCTTTAATCCGTTTTACTCCCCCCTTGATTTTGACGCTGGCAAAGATCAGGCTGTCGCGCAGCTCCGTAGGGGTGACTGCCACTACTGCTAAGATCACCGGCATGCGGCGTGCTGACCGTGCGCAGGTATAAGCAATGTCTTCCAGCAGAACTCCTGAAGCGTGATCAATAAAGTTGATTAAACGATCAACCTCTTTGGCAAGCTCTTTGGGGTTACGTGCTCCAATCAGGCAGAGCTCGCTGTCAAAAGAGTCATAGAGATGTTTCAATACGCTCATTAGGGCTCCTGATACTCCTCCAGAACAGCGGCGGCGCATGTTCCTGTAAAATCAATGGCCGTGACGCAGGCGCGCCGCGGATTTTTTTCCGACTCCCTGATCCAGGGGCGCACCTCCTTCAACAGATAGATTGGCGACTGTGCGGAGAGAAAGCTGAGGTAAGGTTTATCAACCGGGGCGTTGGGTGCCAGCACCTTGTGGTGCAGTGCGAGCGCGGATTTTAATATACCTGCCGCGCTGGAGGCCCAGAGCGTGTGGCCGATGTTGCTCTTAACAGTGCCAATGCCGATACGCTGCAGCCTTGGGTCACGCTCGCTGAACAAATCCTGCAGCACATTCATCTCTGTACGGTCGGCATGAGAGTTTCCTGAGCCATGCGCCTCGATCAGCTGGATCGACTCGGTTGTCAGTTCAGCGGCATGCAGTGCACGTGTGATGGCGCGTGTCAAGCGCTCCGGGGTGGGAACACGCTGATGCTGGTCAATGGAGGCGGCGGCAATACCGGTGCTGCGGATCACCGCGTAAATACGGTCACCCTGCCGCACAGCGTCTTTCAGCCGTTTAAGCACGAAGATCGCGCCCCCTTCGCCTGGCAGGGTGCCATCCGAATCACGGCTGAATGGCTGCAGGCTTTCGGCGCGCGAGAAAGTCACCGCGCCGGCAAGGCCCTGTAGCATGGCGCGGTTCAAGGGTGGCTGGATGGCACCCGCCAGCGCAATGTCGGATCGGTGCAGTAACAGGTCGTCGATCGCTCCTTGAACAGCTTGCAGCCCGGAGACGGTTCCGGCATCCAGCGCGAATGCCGGCCCGGCAAAGCCCAGCAGGTGGGCGGTCCAGGATGTCATAGCGCAACCCAGCGCGGAGATGAACGCGTAAGCCGCCGGCTCTGGCAGCGATTTGACCAGAGTTTCGCGGATGTCATCAATCTGTGATCGGTCAGCGCCCGGGAAAAAGCTGCTGATAATATCCAGTGTCTGATCAACCAGGACTGTGTGCTGGAGCCAGTTCACCGAGGCGCAGTTAAAGGGCGGCGCATAGCCCAGCCGCAGGGAGACGCGGTCGGTGGGCAGACTGCTGATTGTGGTTCCGCTGTCGCGCAGGGCATCAATCGCCAGTTGGACAGCGAAGAAAACATCCTGATTCTCGCCAGCGTTGATTTTGCGGGGAAAGTATTGATCAGCCGGGTTGCAGGCATAAAGATCTTTGAGCAGTGCCCCATATTTTGGATAGGGACGGTCAAAAACGTATTTGGCGCTTGACCCGTGTTTTCCGCTCTCAGGTTCAATTTGCGTGAAGAGCGTCCTGCGCTGCAGAACATTTTTCCACAATGCAGCTGGGGATGGGGATTCCGCAAACCGGCAGGATATCCCAGTGATCACAATCTCTTCCTTGGTTATTCGGTGCGACAACATGCAAGATCCAATCAATCAGAGGTCGCTCTTGGATTGAGCAGGTGAGTAGAAATGCTCAGGCGCGGGAAAGTCTCCGGCCTGGACATCCGCGATATAACTGGCAAAGGCCGCTTTGATTTGCGGTGCCAGGCAGGCATACTGTTTGACAAATTTGGCGGGGAGACTCTCTGATAGCCCGAGCAGGTCATTCATCACCAGCACCTGTCCGTCACAGGCTGAGCCTGAGCCGATCCCAATCACAGGCACTGGAACTGCCGCGGTTATCAGCGCCGCAATATCCGGCGGCACACATTCAAGAACAATTGCAAAAGCCCCAGCCGCTGCCAGCTCGCGGGCATCCTCCAGCAAGGTGTTGACAGCTTCACGGGTTTTGCCTTGCACTCTGTAGCCGCCCAGATTGTGAATCGATTGAGGAAGCAGCCCGATATGGCCCAACACTGGTATGCCGTTGTTGGTCAGAGCTTCAACGCAGCCGCGACGAATGGCGCCGCCCTCAATCTTAACACCATCGGCCCCGGCCTCTTGCAGAAAACGTCCGGCGTTGCGCAACGCCTCCTCAATGCTGACTTGATAGGATAGAAAAGGCATATCCGCAATTACCAGCGCCTCTTGCGTCCCGCGCACAACTGCGGCGGTGTGATGCAGCATGTCATCCATGGTCACGGGAATTGTGGTTGGATATCCCAGAGTCGTCATGCCCAGAGAGTCGCCTACTAGAATGATATGTACCCCCGCGCTATCGGCCAGTCGGGCAAAGGCATAGTCATAGGCTGTCAGGCACGCAAGTTTGTACGAACCTTTAGCGGCTCTGATTTTAGAGGTATTCCACTTTTTCATAGCTGAATGTTACCAAATAGTGACCGTTGTTTAAAAGGAGGAAGTTACAGGGGGTGTCCCGGGCTAAATTGTAATGCCATAAAACAAAATCCCTTCAATATAACTCATAATTCTTTCAAAACTGGAAATAAAGCTATTGATAACATTCGATAATTTTTGTATAAGTGTGTTCATGCGCTGTGACTCTTTTGATGTTAATGTGGAAAATTATTTTTAAGGAGGATAATTATGTTCCGAATGTTTTTTATATATCCTTTTCTAACCGTATGCGCTCTGCTTCTGATCTGGGGCTGTGGCAAGGGACAAGACCAACAGCCGCTGAGCCCCGCGCAGGTCCCAGCTACCCCGGCGCCGGATTATGTTGTGGCAATGGTTAACGGCACACCTCTGCGGTGGGAGGATATGGATCGCCGCGCCACAGGCTTTCTTAAAGACGAGCAGAAAACCAACCACTTGATAATTCCTGATACTCGGATGGAGGAGGCCAAGGAGCACTTCCGCAAACGCGCCATCCAGGCTTTTGTATTTAAAACC
Organism: Kiritimatiellia bacterium; assembly: GCA_041673345.1. Taxonomy (GTDB): domain Bacteria; phylum Verrucomicrobiota; class Kiritimatiellia; order RFP12; family UBA1067; genus M55B167. The sequence goes on along the minus strand of JBAYXX010000001.1, from coordinate 48,359 downwards.
CTGATGCTGGAGCAAGCCACCAAGAATAAAATCATGGTGCTGCCTAAGGACAGAAAGCAGGGGCTTGAAGGATTGGCCGTGTCGCTAAAATCCAGAAACTGGACGACCAATGACTTTTTTAATAACGGCCCCATGCCACCGGCTGTGATGCACAAAGAGTTTGATGAAAGCCTGATTATCGATAAGTACATAGCCATGGCCATAAATAAAAATTTGTCGCTGGGCAAAGATGATGTCAACGATATGATCAGCTCCATCAATGCGACAAACAAGCTCAAGCGCGCGCAAATCGAGGGTATCCGCCAGCAACTTTTGGATGGCGCGAATTTTGAGGAGCTGGCAGCTAAATATTCCGCCTGCCCCAGTGCTAAAAAAAGCGGTGATCTTGGAGAGTTCGAGCGTGGTAAAATGCATAAAACCTTTGAGGATGCGGCCTTCTCGCAGGAGGTTGGCGCGATTGGGCCGGTGATTCAAACACCCTATGGTTATCACATTGTTAAAGTAAGTTCCCATACCCCAAAAAAGGATGCCACTGATTCAACACCTGAGATTCCCGAGAGTGTCAGAGCATCACATATTTTGATTCAACTGCTGCCAGTCGATAAACGGAGGGTGACTGACACACTGAGAAAGCGTCTTTTTGAGGAAAAATCAAAGTCTCTCTACCGCGAACTCCTCAGTCAAGCGGATGTTAAATGCTTTCTTTACAGTGACATTAAGTTTTAAATTTGTTATCTTTATTAATTGCCACATACTTAGTGTCTTCAGGATGTACGGAAGTGAGTCGCACCATGAATTTATTAACTAAACTGATATTTGTTTCGCTGTGTGCCGCTTTTGCGGGTGCACAAAGCCTGCCTCTGCCAAAATCGGAGAAGGAGGCCCAGGCGGAAAACCTGAGTGCGGCGGAGCTTTTGAATGCCTGCGCGCAAATGATACCATTGGAACCGCTGGTTTTAAAAGGCGAGATGATTGTTCGGAAAGAGCGCGGAATTGAACTGGCAACCCACCGTTTTCAACTGATGACCGATTGGGGCGCAACCCCTCCCACAGCCGAGTGCTTGTTGCTGGATTCAGCTGGCACCACGGTGGTGGAACGAGTGGTCTTAGTTCGTCCAGAGAGCGGCGAGGCGGAGATTAAGCTTTATCAAGGGCTGGAGAAGGATGTTTTCAGTTCAATCTCTTATGCGGGACGCATTCGCGGCACGGACATGACCTGGCTTGATCTGACACTTGACTTTCTGTGGTGGAAGGATGTGCGTTTTGCTGACCAGCCCGAGGGAAACTGTCGTCTGGGGCGCCGCTGTTATATTCTTGTGGTTGTGCCGCCCCGCCCGGTTGCTGGCTGTTCAGCCATGCGGATTTGGGTTGATAAACAGATGAAGTGTATTATGCAGGCCGAACAGCTTAATCCGCAGGGCGACACGGTACGGCGTATGTGGGTACAACGCGTAAAAAAAATGGACGAACGTTGGATGATACGGCATATGGAGATTGAGACCATTGGTAGCGGACACCGGACTAAGTTGCTGGTGGATGACGCTACCACGCCTTAAAAGCTGTTTGTTGCTGTTTAGTAGGGAAGAGTGAGAAATTTTTTTAAAAGTCAATAAAAGGAGAAACCATGAAAAATAAAACGATTGTATATGCTGGCGCCGCAGCGTTGCTGATATGCGGATGTAGTGAAGAGACACCTCGCCAAGCTTGCTCTGTCAGCAGTGGCGAACCCTCGGTGAAGCTGATTACACTTGACCCCGGGCATTTCCATGCCGCGCTGATTCAGAAGCGCATGTATCCAAATGTGGCCGCTGAGGTTCATATCTACGCGCCCAATGGTGTTGACCTGGATATGCATATGGAGCGCATCAATAGCTTTAACAGCCGGGCCGAGGAGCCGACCACATGGGAGAATATCGTTTATGCTGGCGATGATTATTTGGAGCGGATGCTGGCTGACAAGAGTGGTAATGTGGTTGTGCTGGCTGGCAACAACGCCCGCAAGCCCGAGTATATTTTGAAGTGCGTTGAAGCTGGCTACAATGTTCTTGCGGACAAGCCGATGGTAATCAACCCAGAGGGATTTGCGCTGCTGAAAAAAGCCTTTGCGGTTGCTAAGCAAAAAGGTGTGATCCTGTATGATATCATGACCGAGCGTTATGAGGTCACAACCGCCCTGCAGCGTGAGTTTTCTCGTATTCCGGGGGTTTATGGAACGCAGGAGAGTGGAACCGCGGACGATCCGGCGGTCACCAAGGAAAGTGTGCATCATTTTTGCAAACTAGTGGCTGGCAAACCACTACAGCGTCCGGGTTGGTATTATGACCCTCTGGTGCAGGGGGAAGCTCTTGTGGATGTGAACACCCATCTGGTTGACATGGTTCAGTGGGAGCTGTTCCCTGAGGTGGTGTTGACATCTTCGGATGTCGCGGTGGTTAAGGCCCGTACCTGGGATACGCCCATATCGCCAGCGGAATTTGAAGAGTCGACCGGACTGAAGGAGTTCCCGGCCTTCTTGCAAAAATATGTGGATGGCTCAGGCAAATTGCAGGCCAAAGCCAATGGCGAGTTCACGTATGCACTCAAGGGGGTGTTTGCTAAAGTTTCGGTCAAGTGGAATGTCAAGGCTCCTGAGGGCACCCAGGACACCCACCACTCCATGATGCGCGGCACCAAAACCGAATTGTTCATCCGTCAGGGCGCTGAGCAGGGCTACAAGACAGCCCTTTATATTGAGTTGCGCAAGGGGACGGATGCCGCCGCTGTCGGGCAGGCGCTGGGAGTTGCCATCACCAACCTGCAAGCCAAGTATCCTGGCCTTGCCACCAAAAAGACAGATAAAGGGTGGCAGGTTGAGATTCCGAACACACTCAAAGCAGGACATGAGGCACATTTTGGACAAGTGGCCGCAAAGTATTTCAGCTTCCTGAAAGCGGGCGAGTTGCCTAGCTGGGAGGTTTCCAGTATGTTGGTCAAACACCACACCCTGATGGAAGCCTACAAGATGACGCGCTGAGATGGGGTTGAGCCCCCGCATGATCCCAATCGTCCACCAACATCGCTTGCCACGCCGAACGACTGGAAGGCGGGTCGCGCAGCATCGTCGGCCAACATCGGGTGTAGTAGCCGCTCTATGAGCGGCATGTGTCGCTCATAGAGCGACTACTACACTAAACCCCGATAAACGTTCGATAGACAACTTTCTGGAAAGAACAATTAATTGTTTTTTCGCACTCTGCAGCTCGCGCCAGGTCGGAGCGGAAACAACCTGAAAGAGGTGCCACTCCCCAAAGGTTTGCGCATAGAGCAGTCGTTCGCAGCCATATTGATAGATACCGGGGTAGGCGGAAAAAATATCCTCCATGGCTGTGACCCCCTCTGGTTTGACGACCAGCACATAGAGATCCTGACCAAAGTAGTCCTGTCGCAGGGTATTGACCCGAAAATGCAGATTAGGCACCAGCAGACTCCCCTTATAATCCTGTAGCAGCGAGAGCCCTGTGTAACCCGGAACAAAAACACGCCCGTATTTTGTCCTGGCTCTCACATAGTTTTCAACCTCGCCCCGCAGGGTCTGGCGCTCATCAGCACTGGGCAGATTTAAGGAATACGGGGTGAAAGCAGAGCCCAGCCAGATGGCCAACGCGACAAACGCCGCACTGCTGACAGCCACCAGTACCCGGCTCTCAAAAAAACGTCCGCAGAAGATCAGAGAGATCAGCAGGAGTGAGAACAGCAGCTCGGAAGCGCACCACGCCAAACCAAGACAAGAGAGGCCACAGAGATATCCCGCTGCGGCAACCACAATCAAAAGGGCAAAGAGCCTGTTACCCCAAACAGTGGCCACGCGATCCTCCTGTCCGCGATAAAAGAGAGTTCCTATCGTCAGATAACCAAGCAGCAAAGCCCCGGGAGCGAATACAACGACCAGCAACTGGTAGCCGGTCTGCTGCCCATAGGTGATCAATGAGCGCAGGAAGAAAACCGGATCACCCATAATCAGCCAGTTCAACATAATCCATGTGCCAAAGGTATAGATCACAGGTAACCAGCCGATCAGCGCCGCTGAACTGGTGCGCCCCAAGGGCTCCCCTGGACGATGCCAGAACCAGATCAGAGGAAGCGACAACACCAGCCAGATGCCAAGGGCGAAGAAATGAAAGCCGCTGATCGAGATCATCGCCACGCTAATGCCGGTCATCACAAGATCACGCAGGCGCATCTGCGCTGACCAGTCCAGCAGGCTTCCGAAAGCAATGGCGAAAAAAGCGGCGGGCAACACTGTGTTCACGCTGAGCAAATCAGCGGGTATAACTGTCAGTGCCAACACGCTGATGCCCACCTGTGCGGCTAGGATGTGAGTGAAGGCGTGCGCGCTGCTTTTAAGTGCCTCCCGCACACTCCACAGTGCCAGAAAAAACGACAGAAAGAATGCCACTCCGCCTGCGATGCGGGCTGAGAAAATCCAGGCCAGCGGCAGATAGAACAGGGTGGACAGCGGCCCGAACCAGCAGGAACCTGCCAGTGCCTGGCGTCCTTGAGTGGTTCCCTGGACCAGCTCCTTGCATATTCCGGCCAGCCGTCCGGCCGGCTCCCACCCCTCATGCGTCATTGAGGCCACAGCCAGCACCACCAGAGCGAGCAGCATTGGCGCCACCCCGCCAGTTATCAACCGGAGCCATTTATATTCTTTCCGACAATCACTCATAACTCTTCACCCCTCACTCTTCTGCGCCAGCCCGTGCTGGGTTTTCTCCCATACAAAGGGGTCATGGAAAAACTGGAAAAAAGCGCGCCAGCCACTGACACTCATAAACACCCAGTAGATGGGGGTGAGCAATGAATACCAGAGCAAGCTGTCACGCCCGCGTTTGTAGCAACCCAGCAAGGTAACATAGACAAACACAAAATTGCCTACAAAGAGGCAGAATGCGCCCGCGGCAAAGATCGGCCCGGGAAATAACATCGCCACCCCGGCTGGCTTGAAGACAAACCAGACCAGTGCCATAATCCAGAAAATCGGGTTGACCAGTACTGAAAAGGTGACACCCCCTATCAACAACTGGTAGTGAATATAGTTGACCAAGCCGATCTCCTTCAGCAACTGCAGAGGGTGGCGCATATGCACAAACCAGGTCTGGATATAGCCCTTCTGCCAGCGGGTGCGCTGTTTAATCCAGGAAGGCAGGTGGCTGCAGGCCTCTTCCCAAGTGGTGGTGGTAAGCATCCGTGTGGCATAACCAGCGCGCACCAAGCGCACTCCCAAATCGCAATCTTCGGTCACATTGTACGCATCCCACCCCATCAGCTCCTGCAACACCTTGGTTTTAAAATGATTCGAGGTTCCACCCAGCGGGATCAACGCATGCAAGGCCGAGAGACCAGGGAGCTGAAGATCGTACCAGGTGGAGTACTCAGCTGTGAACCAGCGGGTCAGAATATTCTGATAAGGGTTGTAGTAATTCAACCGCGATTGAACACAGGCCACGGTTTTTTCAGAATGCTCAAATGCCATAACCGCCTTCTTAAACTGGTCACTCTCAGGAATATCATCAGCGTCATAGATCACAAGATACTGACCTTCCGCCAGATAGAGCCCGATGTTACAGGCCTTGGGTTTGGTACGCGGAAAAGACTCTGGGATCACCGTAACTCTAAAACCCTGTGGCATATCCATGGCCATGGCGGCAGGCAGCGTCAGGTCATCATCCTCCTCCAGCAGAAACTGAATATCTTTTTTGTCGGCAGGGTAATCCATTTCAGTCATGGCCTTGACCATCTGCTGCAAGACCTCCGGCTCCTTGTACATGGGTATCAGAACCGAGTAGACGGGCCACTCGCGCGGCTCCTCGGCGGCCATCTCTTCCGGGGTGTAATTGATGGAGGCTCCGGGCGAGATTGAGGAACGAATCACCACAAATTTATAGAGCGTCAGAATCATATAAAAGATGGTGCAAAACGCTATCAAAATCTGTGCGGTTTTCAGCGGCGCAAACACAAGTGCCACCAACAACAGCACAAACAGGGCCAGCACTACCCGTTTCTGCACCAATGTGATTGGCACCGACGCACTCCACTCCGGGTGCTTCTTGGATAATTCCAGTGGATCGATGGAAGCGATTATTCTGCGCATCTCCTCCCCAAGATCAATTTTATCGCACATTCAGCCCCATCCCTCATTTCTTAAAATTAATCATTAATATATCAAAGTTCGGAGGGCAGGACAAACAGATAAATCTCAGTACAAAAAACATGTTGTCGGGGACCCAATCCTAATCTTAGTCTTAATCTCAACCCTAATCTTTTGCTGCCATTTTGTCGCAGTTACCCCATCGTTTTTTCGCGCTGGATTGCAACGTTAAATGCGACAAACTTCATTATGCTTGACAGCTTCCCATTTCTCCTTCGAATATTTCCCTGGCAGATGAAAAGTTGAAAATTCGGCGTGGATAGTCATTCGGGCTGCCATCACCCTATATGTCCGGCGCCTCCAATTGTATAAAGTTGGAACAGGGTCCAAGTAACGGTGCCAGCCGACAGTGTAGTAGCCGCTCTATGAGCGGCATGTGCTGGATGAAGGTCGGTTTCGCAGTCGATAGGTGCTGCCATGCAACTCGGAGTTGGTGTCGGAGTCGGCATCGGGATCGTTTTTTTGCGGTTTTCGATTCCGATTCCGATAGCGACCCCGACCCCGGGCAATAGGCCAGCTTTGTCGTAAATTTTGTCGGAGAGAGCGTCTGTTGGGTTGCAATACGAGCCGCAGCTGTAGGGCGGCGGGCCGTGACCGAGGCTACAGTGTTTCGTAAAAACGTAGGTCCGATTTCCAATCGGACATGTCCGGTTGGAAACCGGACCTACTGGAGTTCAGCCGCGCCTCCGGTTGACGATGGCGGCGACGATGTTGGTTGACGATTTTAAGGGGCGGAGTTTTTAATCGTAATCCGCTATCGCATGCCACGTCGAACGACTGGAAGGCGGCTCGCACAGCATCGTCGGCAAGCATCGAGTGTAGTAGCCGCTCTATGAGCGGCATGTGTCGCTCATAGAGCGGCTACTACACTAACCTCTGTGTCGCTCATAGAGCGACTACTACACTAAACGCCTTTAAACGTTCGATAAACAATTTTTTGGCTTGTGCTAATATTCAGCTGTTCCATGTGGCTTTTCCTTTCTCCAGTTTTTTGAAGAATTTTTGTTGAGGGGTATTGTTGCATGGGACATTTTTTTGTCCAATGTGTTGTCGCATTTCATATTACAATTTAGCCCTGGATAAAAAATTTATAATTCGTATTGAACCCATCGCTGCATTCTGATATTCTTTAAGTAATTCACAAAAAGGGAAGAAGGAAAATATATGAAAAACACAAGACGAGATTTCATCAAAAAAACTAGCGGGGTTGCCGCGTCAATTGCCGTTGGAGGCGTTTTGCCGGGATTCAGCGCGGCGAGCTATAGCCGTATTATTGGCGCTAATGCAAAAGTACGAGTCTCAGTTGGCGGCGTTAACTTACGCGGCAGACAACTGTCCAAAGTCTTTGCCAACCAGCCAGACTGTGATGTCGTTCATATCTGCGATGTGGATAAAAACGCCACAACAAAATGTCTGACAGAGCTGCAAGGATCACAGAAGGATGTTAAAGCCGAAGGTTTTGGTGACTTCCGTAAATCACTCGAATCAAAGGATATCGATATATTTGTCGTTGCCATGCCCGACCATTGGCATGCACCGGCCTCGCTGCTGGCACTGCAGGCTGGTAAACATGTTTATGTTGAAAAACCTTGTAGCCACAACCCAGCAGAGGGAGAAATGCTACGGGATGCAGCTGTGAAATATAAGCTGGCTGTTCAAATGGGTGCTCAGCGGCGCTCATGGGCAAACGTGATTAGAGCCATTGAGGAAGTTAAAGACGGTGTGATCGGTCGTGTTTATTTTGGCAAAGGTTGGTATACCGCCAATCGTGGGACAATAGGCATCGGCAAAGTCGTAGCACCCCCTGAATGGTTGGATTGGGATCTGTGGCAGGGCCCGGCCCCAAGACAAGCCTACAAAGATAACATTGTTCACTATAAGTGGCATTGGATGTGGAATTGGGGTACTGGCGAGGCACTTAATAACGGAACGCATATGGTTGACCTGCTCCGTTGGGGAATGGAAGTTGATTATCCAGTGAAAGTTAACTCCAGCGGCGGACGCTATCACTATACTGGGGATGACTGGGAAACCCCGGACACTCAGGTAATTAATCTGGATTTCGCCGATAGGAAAGCCATCTCATGGGAAGGACGTAGCTGCAACGGCAAGCCGATTGAAGGATCAGCTTGCTCCGTAATATTTTACGGCGAAAAAGGAAGCTTGCAGATTGATGGCAACAGCTACACAATCTTTGACTTAAAGAATAATGTGGTAAAAGACTCTAAGACTGATAAGACGCCTAGATCACCGGATAAACCTGCTCTGCCAACAAGAGTTGGTGACCCGCACGCTCATAACTTTCTTTCAGCTATCAGATCAGGCGAAGCGTTGAATTGCGACATTGATGAAGGCCATAAAAGCACCCTGATGGTTCAGCTTGGCAACATTGCTCAAAGAATCGGTAGATCGCTGGAGATCGACCCTAAGACAGGTCACATCCTTAATGATAAGGATGCGTTGAAATACTGGTCTCGCGAATATCAAGCGGGCTGGGAGCCGAAATAATTCATTAAAAAAGAGGACTACCATATCCTCCGAAATTTATAGATAATTAAAAACACTAGCGTCTCTACAGGGCGCTAGTGTCATTTAGAAAGGTATTCAGATGAATAACCCGATTTGGATCATGACTTCAGCACTACCAAGGTGTACGCTGGATGAGCTAGTACATGTAACTCAAGAGATCAATGCGCAGGGTATGGAGCTGTGCGTGTTCCGCCGTGACGGTACACGCGGCGATCATGTTGCAACGCATCTGGATTATGAGAGTTTTGGTGTTGAGGACGCGAAAAAGTTGATTGACTTGTGTAACCAGAAGAGATTGCGGTTCTCGCTAGGAGCGTATGAAAACCTGATCGGAGGAGATCCGGCTGAGCGCTTGAAGAACCAAAACCATCTGCTGGCATTGGTCCGCATGGCCTATCTCTTAGGCGGTAATGCGAATGACGTGATGGTTGGCACGTTTGTCGGCTATAACCATGAGCTGGGAGTTCAGGATCGCGGGTTTGAGAAGAATCTTGAGGAGTATGCCAGAGTGTTCGCCCCGATTGTGAAATATGCCGAGGAGATGGGTGTGACCGTGATCTATGAGAACTGCCCAATGGAGGGGTGGCGCCCTGCCACGGCTCCCACCACTTATAACAATTTGCCGGGGACACTGGCCGCTCGTAAGCTGATGTACACCCTGATTCCCAGCTCAGCCCATGGAGAGACCTATGACCCGTCACACGATGCCTGGCAGAATATCGATCCAACCGATGTGATCAATGCCAGCGATTTTTCCCGCATTCGCCGTGTGCATGTGAAAGGCACCCGCAATCTGAACAACAGTGCCCGTACACACTGGGGCGCGCTCTACCCCATGCAGAGCGTGGATCCAGAGTTGGCAGCCAAGGCCGGAGTCCCTATCCCTGCTCACGATTGGGATCGCCATCACTATGAGCCAATGTTGCCGGGGTTTGGCGGATGCGATAGTATCGACTGGCACGCATTCCTCAAGAATCTGATGCAAAAGGGGTTCAACGCTCCCTTTGTCATTGAAAATGAGGCGGACAATTCATCACATACCGGCAATTACGGAGCCACAGTTCAGGGCTTTAAAGCTGCCGTGCTCTGCCTGGCACCGGTGGTTTGGCCGTTGGATGCAAAAGCTGGTTATCAGTATGATCAGAGTCAAAGTGCCCCCTTGAAAATATTGAATACAAGTGACACACCTGTGCGAACAATGAGGGATCTGATTTAAATGCCTATTAAAAAAATTGCATTGGCTGCAGCCGCTTTGTTAGTTTCGGCTTCATCTCTTTTGTCCGAAGAGGTTAAAACCATCAAGGTGTTGACAGTTGGCAATAGCTTTGCAGACAATGCCTGTACATTCCTGAAGCAGATCACCGAATCTGTTCCAGGATGCAGGCTTGAGTTCATAAAAGCAAATTTGGGCGGCTGCTCTTTTGATAGACATGCAAAGTTAATCAAGGATTGTGAAGCAGATCCAACACTCAAGCCCTATCAGAAAAAGTATACATTGAAAGAGCTGCTGCAGCAGGATCAGTGGAATGTGGTCACTATTCAACAGGTTAGCCACAAGAGTTTTCTGCCAGAGAGCTACCACCCTTTCGCAGATGAGGTGGTTGCCTGCGTTAAGAAAAATGCTTCAGGGGCCGAAATTTTAATTCATCAGACATGGGCCTATGGCCCAGACAGCAAGCGTATTGAGGGGTTCGGGATAACATGGCGACAGATGAACGATGGGCTTGTGAAGTGCTATTCTGATCTCGCGCGGCACTTCGGGGGCTTGCGGCTCCTGAGATCAGGCGAGGCTTTTACTGAATCGTTGAAAGCTAACCCTGAGATTGACCTCTGGAACCCAAAGGACCGCTCGCATGCCAACCGCGAGGGGTGCTATCTGGCGGGCTGCGTTTGGTTTGCCGAGCTTTTTGGCATCTCAGCGGAAAAGGTGACTTTCGTGCCTGATGGTATGGATCCAGCTGTGGCCGCTAAGCTACGCCAGGCGGCCGCAACTTTGAAAGGTAATTTATGAATAAAAGGAGTAAAATGATGAATTTAAATGCTCTCGCTCTCGTTGTAGTCACGACCTCTGTTGTGTTTTTAGCCGGATGCCAGCCGCCGAAAGAGCGCGCACCGGTGATCGCCGCCGTGCCTGTGGCGCTGGTTGATAACGGCCAGTCGAGTTATGTTATTTATACTGATGCCGGCGCGCCTAAATCCGTGCGGACAGCGGCGACGGAGCTGCAGTCCTATATTGAAAAGGTCAGCGGTGCCAAGCTGTTGCTCGTCAACCAGCCGCGTGAACCCATGATTGCACTGGGCAACACGCCTTCGAGCATCGAGGCTGGCCTGTTCGCGGACAAGATGCCGCTGGAAGGGTTCCGTATTGTTGTCAAGGGACAGAACGTGTTCATCGTTGGCTCTGACAGCACGGATAACGTCAGAACTTCCCAAGGTGGCACGAGCCAGGGCACCGCTAACGGAGTGTACGCATTTATCGAGCAGTTCCTGGGCGTGCGTTGGCTGATGCCAGGCGAGAACGGCGACTACGTTCCTACCAGCAAGACGATCACGCTTCCGCGCGTCGATATCAGCGACGCGCCGTTTTTCCTGAACCGCCGCGTGCCGTACATCCAGGAGAAGCGGCCTGAGGTTCAGCACTGGGGGGCACGCCAGCGACTCGGGTTTAGCCTTTCCCTGACCCACAGCCACAACTGGCAATGGGCCACGATGAATGACTTTCAAACGCACCCGGATTGGTTTTCCGAAAAGAACGGTGTGCGCATGCCGCCAGCCGGCGATCGCTTTAAGCTCTGCACATCCAGTGACAGCCTGATCCGCGAGTTTTCCGACCGCGCGATCAAATACTTTGACAAGCACCCCGGGGCCACCTGCTATTCGCTATCGCCTTCGGATAGCGCTGGCTGGTGCCAGTGCGCCGAGTGCAAGGCTCTCTATGAGAAGGATCCCGATGGCAATCTCTCCGTTACGCCGGCCATCATCAACTTCTACAATAAGATCGCGCAGCTGGTTGCACAGAAGTACCCGAAAAAAATTCTGGCCGGTTATGTTTATGCCGCTTATGTGTACCCGCCGAGCAAGCCGTTCAAATTGGCTCCTAACATGTTTCTGGTTTGGGCTCCGAACTTTGACTACGGGTTCACGCTCTTCCGCCCGGATGTGCAGCAGCGCTGGGACGCTCTGGTGCAGCAGTGGGGTAAGGTGACCGACAACATCTCCTACTATGATCTGCCCAATAGTGTCGCAAACAACACGGGTGCCGTAAACCCACCTGGACTGAAGATCCTGAAATGGCTCTACCCGCGGCTGAAGCAGGCCCGCATGAAGGGTGTTTATGTCTACGGCAACACAGCCTGGGGCTATGCTGGGCCAGTGAATTACCTGCTCGCAAAGCTGGCCTGGAATCCGGATGCTGATGTGGATGCGCTGTTCGACGAGTATGTTAACCTGTGTTACGCCGAAGGCGCGCCGGAGATGAAGCAGCTCTATACGCTTCTAGATAGCGCGACGGAAGCGTATTTCAACGCTAATCACAGGGAGAATTGGACATTGTCACAAGACCGGTTGCGGAAGGTTTATGGCGCAAACTTTGCTGAGCTGGAACGACTGTATCGTGCGGCTGAAGCAAAGATTACTGACCCGAGCGCTAAGGCGCGGCTGGGGATGCTTGGCGCCAACTTGACCATCCTGCATTGGAATTTGAGCCAAATCAAGGCTGTGGAGGCCCCGCAGAACTCCAGCTTCTACCTCTCCCATAAGGCGTTTTTCGATCTTCTGAAGTCATGGGAGGGGTCGCTCGCCATTGCGCCCTCTGCTGCTGCGAGCGGCAGTACAATCGGCAAGCTGGCGGCTGTGCGCCCGCTGAAGGCATCCAACGCCGAAGCTATGACCCCTTTTCTGTTGCGCGGCGACCAGCGCGTGATTCTTAAGCCCACTGGCAAGGCTGTGGCCACCGTCAGTTTTCGTTCCATTACATCGCGCAGGGGCCTGATGATGTGGTCTCTCTACAACGCTGAAGGTGTAAGGGTGGAGCAAGGTGTCGTGAGCCATGACGCGCCGATTTCGCTGCCAACGGACGGCTCCGAGTATTATCAGCTTGTTATTAACGGCAGTGGCTCGAGTTTCGCCCTCACGGTGAAGGACGCTGCCTGGGCGCTGGCCGGGTTTATCGACGGCAGCGGCCTGCATTTTCTGGGCCGGACAACGCCCCTGTACTTTGAGGTGCCTGAGGGCGTGGCCAGTTTCGAATTGTGGCTGAGTTCCGATGCCCCCGGCGAAACTGCTGCGGCAAAACTCTACACGCCTGACGGGAAGCAGGTCGCAAGCTTCCGAACTGTGGAGAAAACAGTTGATATGCAGTCGTTCAAGGTCGCCCCTGGGCAGAGCGGTATCTGGAAGATCGTGGCTGAAAAGGCGGATGTAGGGGCCATTGATGATGTCTTTATTAAACTTGGCCCACAGCTCGCCGGATACCTCTCAATCGACCCGCAGGCTGTGCTGGGCATTACAAAAAAGACCAAAACAAGAAAATGAATGACAAGCATCGTCGTCCATTATCGTCAACCAAAGGCGAAGCTGAGCTTCAGTAGGTCCGGTTTCCAACCGGACATGTCCGATTGGAAATCGGACCTACGTTTTTGCGAAGCACTGTAGCCACGGGCCGTGGCCGCGGTTGGCGTATTGCATCTGCCGCGCGAACGGCAAGCTCCCTCAAGCCCTCTCCCCCCTTTCAATCCTTGTAACCATTTCAACCCCTTTCAACCCTGATCAACTGCTTTTAACAGCGCGAAGGATGGCTTGCGCGAGGGTCTGGTCAATGCCAGGCACAGCGGCGATCTCATCCACACTGGCGCGTGCCAGACGGTAGACTGAGCCGAAGTGTTTGAACAGGGCGGTTTTCCGGGCAGGGCCAACGCCGGGGATCTCGTCTAGGGCAGACTCTCGGATGGTGCGGTTGCGTAGGCGGCGATGATAGTCGAGGGCAAAGCGGTGCGCCTCATCGCGTAGACGCATCAGAACTTTTAGCGCATGGGTGTCGTGCGCCAGAAAAATTGATTGGCGTTGAGCGTTGTCGACCACAATCTCCTCCATCTGCTCCGCGAGCCCAATCACAGGTATCGCGATTCCCAGGGCGCGCAAGGCCTCCCGCGAGGCTCGTAACTGGGTGATCCCGCCATCAACCATGATCAGATCTGGCATGGCTTGGTTTTCATCGCGCAGACGCTGATAGCGGCGGGTAATGACCTCTGCCATGGAGCGCGGGTCATCAGCGCCCTCAATTGTTTTAATGCGGAAACGTCTGTAGTAGCGTTTATCAGGAATACCATCAGTGGCCACCACCATGCTGGCCACCGAATGGGTGCCAAAGAGGTTGGAGATGTCAAACCCTTCGATCCGGTGCGGGGTCTGCGGCAGTTCAAGCAGCTCTTGCAGCTCTTGGATGCCCTTGAGCGCATCTGCTCTTTGAATCTCCGGTGGTGTTTGGGTGCGCCCGCGCTCCTTGACCATCATACGTAACGCGAGCCAGGTGTCACGCAACTTCGTGGCTTTTTCAAAGTCAAGTTTCTCTGAGGCCTCCTGCATCAGCCCCTTGACCTCCTCAATCACTGCCAGCCGCTCACCACGCAAAAAGGCGCAGGCCTCTTCAAATCTCTCACGATACTCCTCGGCCGAGACGCGTCCAATGCAGGGCGCGGAGCAAAATCGGATAATATCATTGATGCAGTGCTTATAGGTTTCGGCATCCGGCTGGATCGGGGTGCACTTGCGCAGCCCGTAACGCTTCTCAACAAAATCCTGCACTGTGCGCACAACCACGGAGGAGGGAAAGGGTCCGAGGTAGATGGCGCCATCGTTACGGATGATGCGGCAGGTGCTCAGGCGGGGCACAGGTACTTGGGGGTCGGCCTTAAGCGCGAGGTAGTGCTTGTCATCACGCAGCAGCACATTGAAACGCGGTCTGTACTGTTTTATGAGTGTGCTTTCAGTGAGCAGGGCTTCGGTCTCATTGCGCACCACGACAACCTCGAGATCCTCCACGCTGTTGATCATGCTGCGCAATTTTGGAGGGGCGCTACGCATGGTTGAGGGACGGAAGTAGCCCTGAACCCGTTTGCGCAGAGAAACTGCCTTGCCCACATAAATGATCGTGCCCTTGCGGTCACGCATCAGATAGCAGCCGGGTTTGTCAGGCAGGCCGCGCAGTTTCTCTTTGAGTTCAGGGTTCATAAGACGCTATTCTCTCAACTTCTGTTGTAAAAAACAAGAGGAGGTTGAAGAGGATTATAAAACGTTCGCAAACTATCCTTCAAAAAAGTCACCGAGCGAAGCGAGGTTACCCTTGGAAATTTGGCGTGAAAAATTGCGCTTAAAATAGGAGAAAACGCGGATGAAGTATATGATAAATAAGGCAGTTCTTGTGACTATGGCGGTTTTCATGACTGTGGGCGCGGCTTATGCCATGCCGTCGGTGACCGATGTGGTGATGACGCAACGCGAGGGAACACGCATCGTGGACATCACGTATTATCTGACCGGTGAAGCGGCGATCGTGACACTCTCGATCGAGACCAACGGCGAGTTTGATCGTACCAGCTTGCGCGAGGATTGGCACGACGTGATACTGACAAAGGCGTTCTACGCCGGGATCTACGAGGTGACTCAGAGCCAGTGGTATCATGTGATGGGGAAGTGGACCTCCCATTTTAATAACACCGACTACACGCTCACCCGCCCGGTGGAACAGGTGTCGTACAACGATATCCGAGGTTCGTTCGCGCAGGGCGGCGGTGGGGTCATACCGGCCTAACGAGTGGGGCCTGTATGACATGCACGGCAATGAGGAGGAATGGTGCTTGGACTGGTATGTTGATCATCTTGGGACGACGCTGACGACCGATCCGCGGGGGC
Organism: Kiritimatiellia bacterium; assembly: GCA_041673345.1. Classification (GTDB taxonomy): domain Bacteria; phylum Verrucomicrobiota; class Kiritimatiellia; order RFP12; family UBA1067; genus M55B167. The sequence goes on along the minus strand of JBAYXX010000001.1, from coordinate 32,734 downwards.
CGGATGCGGGTTCTTACCGCGTGTTACGGGGCGGGGCCTGGAACAGCACCGCGTCGTACTGCCGTTCGGCGTTCCGGGGCAGCCAAGTCCCTCCGCATACCCAGCGCGAATTCCTCGGGTTTCGCCTTTTCAATAATTTGCCATAGCTCGATAACAAATGTTCAAGTCTGCTGGCAAGTGCTGGTTCAAATAATTGCTGCTATTTTATTGTAGAGGGTAGACAAAAAATAGCCTTTATGTTATTTTAAATATATATTTTAAAGGGAATTTTGTAAGAGACTAATCAGTTAAAAGGAGACCTAAAATGCGGATGTATTTGTCTAAGTGCGCACTTTTGTGTGCCGTGCTGGCATTTTTATGTTCAGAAGGAATCGCGGGGGAGGGTACACACCGCCCCGCACACACCCCGAAAGCTCCTGTTGAAACCGCGCTGAAAGCTCCTGTTGAAACCACGTTGGGACTCATTCCCTGGCCGACAGAGCTGCGCTGCACCGCAGGCGAATTTATCCTCACAGACAAGACAAAGCTGGTGGCGCCACCTGAGCGTTCACAAGAGGCGTTACAGCTAGCGATGCCGCTGCGTCGGGCGACGGGGTTCCCGCTGCCAATCATCGTGTCAACCCAGGGCAAGTGTGAAGATGGCTGTATAGTGCTGTGTTCAGATGCGGGCAGGGAGCTGGGGGCTGAAGCCTATGAACTCACTGTGACGGCAGAAAAGATTGTCATCACGGCGGGTACTGCGGCGGGACATTTTTACGGAACTCGGACCCTGCTTCAGCTTCTGCCGCCGCAGGCAGCGGCGGGACACCGCGCCGAAGCGGGCAAACCCGTGAGGTGGGCGGTGTCCGGAATCGAGATCAAGGATAGCCCGCGTTTCACATGGCGGGCGTTCATGCTCGATGAATCCCGTCATTTTCATGGGCTGACTACGGTGAAACGCTATATTGATGAAATGCTGGATCTTTTTCCGGATGCCGTCATCCACACTGGCGGCGACGAGGTGAGCTACGTGACGTGGGAGACGGCGCCGAGCATCCAGGCTGCTATGTCGGCGCGGGGCTTAACCAATTCGGCACCTCTACAGGCCGAGTTCACCGCCAAGCTCGCAACGTATATTGCGGGCAAGGGGCGTCGTATGATGTATTGGGCTGATGCGCTGGAACAGATCCCCCCCGAAAAAAGCGTCATCTTGCAGTTCTGGCAAGGCGATCCCGCCTTAATCACCAAGGCGGTTTCACGCGGCTATGACTTGGTGAACAGTTTTCAAGTGTCAACCTATCTTGATTACAATTACGCTTCTTTACCGCTGAAAAAAGCCTATAGTCTAGAGCCGGTTCCTTTAGGACTTACCCCAGAACAGCAAAAACGTATCGTGGGACTTGGCGCCCAGACATGGGGTGAGTTCATACCGACTCGCTTTCGCTGTGATCAACAGACCTTCCCTCGGCTCGCAGCCCTTGCAGAGGTGGCGTGGACTCCGCCTGACCAAAAGGACTATCGCCGCTTCGTGAGTTGTTTGACGGCCCAAGAGCGTCGTTGGGATCTCGCCGGCATCCAGTACGCACGGGGCCGTGCGCAAACCGTTGAGGAGGATTGGAAAGAGGTTCTCTCGGGCGAGAAGGTCGGCTGCTGGACACCTTCACAGGTCGGGCTGTTGGGGGTCAAGTCACGTTATAGGGCATACCCAGCTCATGACTACCGTCTTGATGTATCGAGCTTCATTCGCGGGCCAGGCCGCTATCGAATCGGTTTTGCGGTCACGGATGGCGCACATTCCCTGCACGTGCGTCTCGTCGAGCTAAGCGAGAACGGTCAGGCGGTCGCTTGCGACTGGGGGGGCTTCAGCGGAGCAAGTTACGCGGTCGGAAAATACAGTGACGACTCCTATGTCTTTGATCTTGTGGTTCCAGACGTGAGAACAGGGGCCTCATACGAACTGCGCATGAATTGGTTTGCGTTGAAGATCTCGAATACAAGCGGCGAAATTTTCATCAAGAATACTGGGGATTTGCAGCCCGTCTATCACGAGGGGCCTGCGTCAGAGCGTGTCGTAATGAATAGGAGGAAGGAAAGATGATCAAAACACAATTCTGGGTTGCAATTTGTTTTCTTTTAAGTGTGTCTCTAATGGCGCGGGACGTGGGAAAGACGGGGAAGGGAGTGCTGACAAACCCCGGCTTTGAGCAGTTTGCCGCAGACGGCAAAAGTCCGCTGGGCTGGAGTCTGTCGTCCGGGGCCAGTGTCGAAAAGTCTGGCGCAATCGAAGGCGACCACTGCTTGCAGCTTACCTCCACGCGTACGGGTTGTGATGTCACCGCAACCCTGAGCGGTATATCCACTGAGCCGGGCAAGTACTATCGCTTGGTCTATAGGGTCAAGGGTAAGAAAGGCGCAGACCAGACCACCGGGTTCTTTCAGCGGTTCAAGGTGGAAACCTCATGGGATCCGGTGATCAAGGATGGTGTGCCGCAACAGAAGATACAGCAACTCTGCGGATGCGTGTTTCAGGATACGTTTAACTCCTGGCAGGAACGGACACTTGAGTTTTTCGCTCCGAGTGTGCCCTCCGCTGGCATGGTTATCCGTTGCTGTATCGAAGGTCCGGGTACCGCCTGGTTCGATGACTTCCGCTTGACAGAGACTCAGCCGCCGATGCCGCCCGCCTTCCGGCTGACGATCACTCATCCGTATTATCGCGGTACTATCTTTGCCGACACGCCTGTGGCAAAAATACAGGGCGTGGCCATGATTGACTCGGCCGCGGTAACTAAACTGGAGATGACGATGGGGCTGGATGGAGTGCCGCCTGTTTTCAGTCGGACATATAAAGTAAAAAAAGGCCAGGTGGATTTTTCTATTCCGTCCAAAAAACTGGAGAACGGTGAGTATCAGTTCCGGGTACGCGCCTTGTCCTCTGCCGGACAGTGCGTGCATACGGAGAGCTTCTCCGTACTGAAGGTTGCTGAAGCACCGCATACTGTTCGGGTTCGCGAAGACAACGTGTTTCTAGTTGATGGCCGCCCTTTTTTTCCGATCGGACTCTGGAAAATACCTGACACAGGGGAAGAGTATGACGAAAAGGGACTGGCCGAACTGAGCCGGGCTGGCATCAATACTTTTCTGATTCCCTCCAATCTAAAGCTTTTGAAAAAGCGTCTGGATCAGGTGGATAAGTACCAAATAAAGCCGATAGTCCTTGTTGGCGGGGCTGTCAGGCAGCGTATTGACCTTTATAAAAAAGGCGCGCTGGATGCGGCAGCATTGAGGGCATGGGAAGAATCCGTTGACAAAACCATTGCTGCGGTTGCGGGACACCCGGCACTCTTAGGCTATCATTTCATCGATGAACCCCTCTGGTGTGGTATCCCGTTGCAGCCTATCCGGGGGGCTTACGATTATTTCCGCCGGGCAGACCCGCACCACCCCGTCTATATCAACGAGGCACCGCGCAACATGCCGGAGGAGGTGGCTCCATATGCGGCGGCTTCCGACATGTTCGGTCTGGACATCTACCCAGTGCCGGAAGACAAAAGCAACAATCACTCCGATCTGGATGACATAACGTTGAGCTGTGTGGGAAAATACACTGATCGTATGCGTGAAGCTGTAAATGACCGCAAACCAGTGGTCATGACCCTTCAAGGCTTTGCATGGAAGCACCTCAGCGACAAACAGGCGTCCGCGGTGTATCCCACGTTCGAACAAAGCCGTTTTATGGCCTATGATGCCATTGTACACGGTGCTAAAGGCATCATGTATTGGGGTACGCATTATATTCAGGAAAAATCGTTCTGGCAGGTTCTGTTTCGCGTGACATCGGAGTTGCGTGACATGTCTTCTGTTTTCACCGGCACGCCCGGACGGGACGGCCATGTGGCCTTTAACGGCGATGGCATTGTGTTTATTCATCAGATTTGCGGTAAGGATAATTTTATTATTGCTGTCAATGAGAATCAGTCTGAAGTGAAGGCGACATTCACGCTCAAGGGAAGCCAGCCAAAGCTGCATGTGCTGTTTGAAAACCGGACAGTGACTGAAGATCATGGTGTCTTTTCAGATGTGTTCCCGCCGCAGTCCGTACATGTCTATTCGAGCACCGGTAAATTGCCGCCGCCGACACTTTAGAGGCTATTGCAAAAATTCCACGTGACCTTTGCCGGCAACGGCGATCGCACGAGGGTTAGAACCATAAAACAAACTTCAAAAAGGAGATCGTATGAAACAGACAAATAAAATGATTTTTCCTGTAACAGCAGCCGTATTAGCATTAGGGCTGTTGTCAGGCTGTGAGACAACACGGGGCCATGAGGGCGCGGTCGTTGGTACCGCAGCCGGCGCGGCGGGCGGCGCCCTGATTGGCTCAGCGGCCGCTGGCAGCGGAAATCGCGGCACAGGCGCTTTAATCGGCGGTGTGGTCGGCGGTGTCGCAGGCGGTGTGGCAGGCGATCAGCTGCACGACAAAAAGAAGAAAGACTAAAAATAATTCGGCAGGTCGAATTCAGTGCAACAAACTGACACACAGTGCGACAATTTGTCTTGTAATTTGCGCCAATAATTTGCGCCCGCATGATTATCAAGAGAGAAATACGCGGAAAACTGCAAAAACGAATCGTTTATTTGAGCTTTATGAATTGGCACGGCTATTGCTCTATAATATAATGTCCTGACAAAAGAGAGCTGAGAGGATAGAGAGCCATGAAACAACTTCATAACAACACACATAACAAACACAACAACACAACACATAATTAAACATGTAGACCACTCCTGTTATACATGGCCGGGACCGCTTCTGCGGTCTCGGTTTTTTTTGTATGGATGCGAATGGACGAGAATTGTTATTGGAGGGATGGTGTCGCCAGCCTGTCCTGAACTTGCCTGCTTGCCATGGAATTACACTCAACAACGTAAGAGAACGGTTGACGATAATGGCGACGCTAGAGGTTGACGATTACCAATCATAATCCCAATCCCAATCATAATCCAAAATTACAAATCAGAGATCCAGCGGGCGTAAACTCCGCAGGGGGTGGGGAGGACTTTGGCGGCTCCGGTCAGGAGCATTTCGCCGGCAGAGGTTATTCCGCTGTGCTGGCTCATTGACTGTCCCAATACATTGGCCAGTACCACGGGCGAGTAGCCGGGGGTATGGGCGCTTAAAAGCATGAACGCCGGTTGGTTTGAGAGCAGCTGGCAACAGAGGTGCAGGGTTTCAGGGAGGTCTTTCTCGATCTTGTACATCTCGTTGTTCTGACCGCGGCCAAAGGTGGGAGGGTCGAGAATAATGGCATCATATCTGACCTCGCGCCGTACCTCGCGGCAGAGAAATTTATGGGCATCGTCCACGATCCAACGAATGGGGTGGTTGCCCAGGCCGTTGGCCTCGGCATTGCGGCGGGCCCACTGCACCATACCTTTGGAGGCATCGAGGTGGCAGAGATGGGCGTCTGCCAGCGCGGCGGCCAGGGTGGAGCCGCCGGAGTAAGCGAAGAGATTAAGAATTTTGAGTGGCTCGCCCCGTGCCGCATTTAATCTTTGAACGGTTTCTCGGAGCCACTCCCACTGCGCCCGCTGCTCCGGGAAGATGCCTAGATGTCCAAAATCGGTGCCTGAGAGGATGAACTCAATGCCAGTCACATTAATCTGCCACTCAAGTGGCAGGTTGCCACGGTTGTGCCACTGGTTGCCCTCGGCGCGGTCGAAGGTGGCGTTGGCTGCCGCCCACTGCTCGTTGCTCAGGGAGGGATTCCATATTGCTTGTGAGCAGGGGCGGGCCAGGATGAAGCCGCCGAAGCGCTCCAGCTTGCGTCCGTCGCCGCTGTCAAGTAACTCGTAGTCATCGGGAGAGTAGTGCATATAGATTTCTAAAGGATAACAGGAATGGTAACTGGTTGGTAGTCATTCTTTCAACTCCTGTCGCAAAAAACAAGCAGGAACAACCTGCGATCACGTAAAACCGAAGGCGCGGCCGACTTCAGCAGCTCCTGATTGCATCGGGAGTTGCCCGATTGGAAATCGGACCTGCGTTGTTCCCGCGCCAGAGACGCGACCTTTTCACTTTAGCACTTCTGCACTCCGCGCCCAGCGCGGATATAGTCGCTTACCAAAGGGCAAGACAAATACAAGATTATTGTGGTATTTGGACCACCCGCATGCGCAGAACCACATAAATCTTGCGAAAAATGCAAATTTCCCCTTCTTGTGTTTGCACTATCGCCGCTGATACGGTATATTATTAACCATATGCAGACCGATATAGGTCAAGTCTGCTTTTTTAAAGCCGTGTTTTAAAATGAGGCAAAAATGATGAAAAGAGTATTGTTCAGTTTGGCAGTAATGAGTTGTCTGGTGTTTTCAGCAGGGGCCGCTGAAAAGGTGAGCTGGCCGGTGTGGTTCGCATTCAATGACAGCCAGGACATTGATATGCTGGGTCTGCGCGTCAATCTGTTTTCAGGTGAATGCGAGCAGGTGACCGGCATGGACCTTGGTTTTATCGGGCGCTCCCAGTATTACTATGGCATTCAATTGAACCTTCTGGTGAACAGCGTGACAGACCGTATGGCCGGATGGCAGATCGGCCTGGGATATAATGAGGTCGGTGTCAGCGATCCATTCAGCCTGCAGGTGGGACTTTGGAACCAGGCGCAGGAGATGCGCGGAATTCAGTGCGGCTTTGTGAATTTGGCTGATTATTCGACTGGCCTTCAGGTTGGCCTGATCAACCGCACTGAGGCGATGTATGGATTTCAGGTTGGTTTGATCAATGTGATCCGCGGAGGTCATGTTCCCTTTATGCCGCTCCTTAACATCGGCTTCTAAACTGCAGCCGCTGGTGAATATGAATTTTAAAACGCAAGGCACAGTTTTCACGAGCTGGCTTTGCGTTTTGCGTTATCAGGAGATTTGTAGATGAGAGTTAAACCATTTCGAGCGTTGCGTCCAGCTGCCGGTAAAGCGGAGCGTGTGGCCGCTGTACCTTACGATGTTGTTGATACCGCTGAGGCCCGCGCTTTGGCCGCAGGCAATTCTGAGAGCTTTCTGCATGTCTCCCGCCCTGAGATCGACCTGCCGGATAATATTGATCTGCACAGCGATGCGGTCTATGCGCAGGGCGCGCGTGCCCTGCGTTCGCTGCAAGAAACGGGTGTGCTCATCCGCGAGGCCAAAGATTGCCTCTATGTCTATCGCCAGATCATGGGCGCACATTCACAGACCGGAGTGGTGGCTTGCAGCCACATCCAGGATTACGCCGGCAATCTGATCCGCAAGCACGAGAAAACACGGCAGGATAAAGAGGATGACCGTACGCGCCATGTGCTGGCAATGAACGCCAACAGCGGCCCGGTGTTTTTGACATACCGCGATACCAGCGCATTGGAGCAACTGATAGCTGGGGTCACGGGCAATGTGCCGTTGTATGATTTCATTACCGCCGATAGTGTGCAGCATACTCTCTGGAAGGTCGCGGAGGAGCTGGAGCACTGGATTGCGGCCTTTGGTGAGGTTCCGCTTGCCTATGTAGCCGATGGCCACCATCGCGCCGCCGCCGCTTTCCGCGCTGGCGTAAAACGCAGAGAGCAGAATCTCGCGCATGATGGCAGCGAGGAGTACAACTGGTTCCTGACCGTGTTTTTTCCAGTCAGTCAGTTAAAGATACTGCCCTATAATCGCTGCGTTCAGGATCTGAATAAGCTGAGCACTGCCGAGTATCTGGAACAAGTCAAAACTATTTTTAAGGTACAGCCCACTCAAAGAGCCACCCCCGCCCAGGAGCGCGAAATCTGTATGTACCTGGCTGGCAGCTGGTATCACCTGAGCTGGGATGAGTTTGACTCCGATCCGGTCGGCATCCTTGATGTCAGTGTATTGCAAGAACGTCTGTTGGCACCGCTTCTGGGAGTTGACGACCCGCGTACTGATGAGCGAATATCATTTATCGGCGGCATCCGCGGTACTGCGGAGCTGACTAAACTGGTGGATTCCGGGCGCGCCGCAGTTGCTTTCTCAATGCACCCCTGCTCTATCCAGCAGATGATGGATATTGCCGATGCCGACCAGATTATGCCTCCTAAAAGCACCTGGTTCGAGCCCAAACTACGTTCGGGTTTGATTGTGCACACCCTGGATTAGGGGTGGGGAAGTTCGAAAGTTCTAAAGTGCGCGAGTTCTAAAGTTCTAAAGTGCGCGAGTTCTAAAGTTCTAAAGTGGGTTGCGCCACAGGGGTTTTGAGTTTGGAAACAGACCACCACACACATAGGGCGCATACGGCCCATACGGCCCATTATTTAAAAAGGAGAATGAATCATGCTGGATATAAAGCGTATCAGAGAGAACTTTGATGAGGTGGCCGCAGGATTGACCCGCCGCGGGGCAGAATTGACTTGCCTCGAGCAGGCGCGCGATCTGGATATACAGCGTCGCAAGCTGGTCACTGAGACCGACGCGCTCAAGATGGCGCGCAACACCCGCTCGAAAGAGATCGGGGCCTTGAAAAAAGCGGGTCAGGATACCACCGATGTTCAAGCCGCTGTGCGCGTGATGGGCGATCAGATTACAGCCAAGGATACAGAGCTGCGCGGGGTGGAGGAAGCCCTGCGCACCGCCATGCTGAACATTCCCAATATCCCCTGCGCCACAACGCCGACAGGGCTGGATGCCTCCGGAAACCGCGAGGTCTGCCAGGTGGGAACTCCGCCGCACTTTGATTTTAAGCCGCGTGACCACATTGAAATTGGTGAGCAGCTGGGCCTGCTTGACCTGGCGCGGGCCGTCAAGATCACTGGCGCGGGCTTCCCGCTGATGCTCGGTCAAGGGGCGCAGCTTCAGCGCGCCCTGATCCAGTATATGCTGGATATGCACACAACCAAACATGGCTACACCGAGTTGCTGCCACCCTTTGTGGTCAACACTGACAGCATGCGCGGAACTGGTCAGCTCCCGAAAATGGCCGAGGACATGTATCACTGCGAGATCGATGACTTCTGGCTGATTCCCACAGCCGAGGTGCCGGTGACCAACTATTTCCGCAATGAGATCATGGATCGTCCCTTGCCAGTTTATCTGACCGCCTACACCCCCTGCTTCCGCCGTGAGGCCGGCTCGGCCGGCAAGGAGACCCGCGGTATCCTGCGGGTGCATCAGTTTGATAAGGTTGAGATGGTCAAGTTTGTTGAGCCGCAGAACTCCTATGCGGAGCTTGAGCTGCTGGTGAAAGATGCGGAGGATGTTCTCAAGGGACTTGGTCTGCACTACCGTATCCTGGAGCTTTGCAGCGGCGACATCAGCTTTGCGGCTGCCAAGTGCTATGATATTGAGCTGTGGGCTCCGGGACACAACGGCTGGCTGGAGGTCTCGTCCTGCTCCAATTTTGAGGACTTTCAGGCGCGTCGTCTCAACTGCCGTTACAAAGACGCCGAGGGTAGGATACAGTTTGTGCATACGCTTAACGGCTCCGGCGTGGCGCTGCCGAGGCTGGTCATTGCAATTCTCGAGCAGTTTCAACAAGCCGATGGCTCTGTTCTGCTGCCCGAGGCGATCCGCCCCTATATGCAGGGCCGGGAAAAACTGGCGAAAGAAGGGTGAACCACGGAGTTCCTAGCGCAGCATAGCCGCAACCAATTTTTTACTAAGAAATACACAAAAGAAAGGATTACCATGAAAAATTTTCTTCAAGTATATAACAAATCAATTTGCGGTGCAATCAGCGGCTGGGACAGAGTACGATTTCGCGGGACTATACGAAAGGCTGGACAACAACCCTTACGCAGCGTTTGTTACTCTTGGGTAGTAGCCGTGTTCGTGTGGGAAATAAAAGCACAACATCTACTGGATCAGCGACGCGCCGGTGCTGGCATTGCCAACCAGCATAGAGTAACGCTTGAGCCAGCCGCTGACTTGGCGCGGTTTGTACTCTGGGGCGGCGGCGCGGCGGCGCTCAATCTCATCAGCATCGATCAGCACTTCCAATTTGCGTGTGTGCAGGTTGATACTGATGCGGTCGCCATCTTTGACTAACCCAATCACGCCGCCCTCAGCTGCCTCCGGGGATATGTGGCCAATGCAGGCCCCACGGGTTCCGCCGGAGAAACGCCCATCTGTGATCAGTGCCACTGATTCACCCAGCCCCGCACCCATAATATATGAGGTCGGCGCCAGCATCTCCTGCATTCCTGGTCCACCTTTGGGTCCTTCGTAACGAATTACAACCACATGGCCGGCTTTGACTTTTCCAGCCAGAATGCCGTCACAGGCTTCATCCTGAGAGTCAAAGCAGATGGCCTCTCCCTCAAATTCCAGCATGGAGGGCGCAACACCGGCTTTTTTGACAACTGCGCCCTCTTCAGCCAGATTGCCGTGCAGAATGGTTAATCCGCCATCCTGGGAGTAAACGTTCTCTTTTGTCCGAATAACCTGATCGTCTTTAACTACGGCATCTTTAAATGTTTCGCCAAGTGTTTTTCCTGATACCGTTGGTGCATCGCTTTTGAGCAGCCCTGGAACGCACTCCTCAACGCGCTTCAAGATCGCGGATATTCCTCCAGCGGCATCCACATCTTCCATGTGATAGTTGCTGGATGGGGAGACCTTACAGACATTGGGGCACTTTTGGGAGATGGCGTTGATTCGGTTGAGATCGTAGTCAATCCCAGCCTCTTTTGCGATAGCCATAGTGTGCAGAACGGTATTCGTGCTGCCACCCATGGCCATATCCAGGGCAAATGCGTTGTCCAGTGAATTCAGGGTGATCAGATCACGCGGGCGTGGGCCCTCCGCTAAAGCCATTTCAACAACCCGTTCGGCTGCTTTTTTCCAGAGCTCTTTGCGCTTTGGATCAATGGCCAGGATGGTGCCGTTACCTGGCAGCGCCAGGCCAATGGCTTCACAGAGGCAGTTCATGGAGTTGGCGGTGAACATGCCGGAGCATGAGCCGCAGCCGGGACAGCCCTCTTTCTCCACCTCTTCCAGCTCTTTCTCTGTGATTTTGTCGTTGTTAAACTCAGCGACACCCTCAAAAATTGATATCAAATCAACCGCTTTTCCATTCACTTTTCCAGCTGCCATGGGGCCGCCGCTGCTGAAAATGGTGGGGATGTTGGCGCGGATAGCACCGAGAATCATACCAGGCACAATCTTGTCGCAGTTGGGAATGCAGATCATGGCATCAAAGCAGTGGGCGTTTACCATCGACTCAACAGAGTCGGCAATCAGGTCACGGCTGGGCAGAGAGTATTTCATGCCGTTGTGTCCCATGGCAATGCCATCACAGATACCGATGGTGTTAAATTCAAAGGGCACGCCACCGGCATCGCGGATGCACTGTTTGATCCACTCCGCGACCTTGTTCAAGTGGCAGTGGCCCGGGATAACCTCAATAAAGGAGTTGCAGACACCAATAAATGGCTTTTTGAAATCCTCGGGTTTAACACCGGTTGCACGAAAGAGGCCGCGATGAGGCGCTCTTTCAAAACCTTTTTTTACTTGATCACTGTTCATAAATTTTGTCCTTTTTTGTCTGTTAGTGGTAACCAGCCTCTTATGGGGGGCAAAAGAACAATTAATTGTTCTTCCATAAAGTTGTCTGTCGAACGTTTATCGGGGTTTATTGTAGTAGTCGCTCTATGAGCGACACATGCCACTCATAGAGCGGCTACTACACCCTGTGTTGGCCGACGATGATTGGGCGACGATAGCGGATCACGATTAAAATACCCGCCCTTGTAAATCGTCAACCAGCATCGTCGCCGCTATCGTCAACCGACGGCGCAGCCGAATCAGTAGGTCCGGTTTCCAACCGGACATGTCCGATTGGAAATCGGACCTACGTTGCTGTTAGCGCTGACCGGTTATTGAGAGCTTTCGACCCGCGCGCTCACAAAGTCGCGCAGGTTGGCAACTGAGCTGAAGTTGCGCACATCGAAATCGCTGTCTTCGATTATGATCCCAAAAGCCTCTTCCAATCCGACCACCAGCTCCAGCAGGGAGACCGAGTCAACTCCATATTGGTCAATCAAAGAGGCATCGGTGACAATATCTTCCGGCGCTATTGGAAGGAAAAGCCGCTCGACAATCATAGCTTTGAGTTTTGTCTCAATTTCATTGGTGTTCATAATTTGACCCCTCTAGAGTTTTTTGTGGATGACCTTCAAGTTGTCATTGACAATCGAGAGCTGTGTCATCTGCCTCTTCGCGAAAACGAGCTGGATGATGATCATGACCAGCAGCATGACAAACAGAATCTTAAACTGCATACCTGAGAAGCCAGCCACGACCGCTGCAGGCAGCGGTGCTGATACCGGAGTGGCAGGTGTCGCGGGTTTGCATGCAGCCTTTGATTTCTTTAGGCTGCCAGCCGCCTTGTCGCTCTCTTGGGCTGGCTTTTCAACCTCTGCGGCCTTTACGTCAACGGCTGATTTATCAGCCTCTGCGGTCTTTGCGTCAGCGGCTGGTTTATCAGCCTCTGCGGTCTTTGCGTCAGTAGCTGGCTTTTTATCGCTGGTGCTGGCATCGGTTTTGGCGGTGCTTTGAGTGGGAGGTTTAATCGTAATTTTCTTATCAGCTGGCTTGTCGGCACTCTTGGGCTCCTCCTTTACTTCCGGTAGCTCGCTCTTGGGTGCCTCAGGCTCGGTCACCTTCGCGGCTTCGCTCTTAGGAGCCTCAGGCTCGGTCTTCTTCGCGGCTTCGTCCTTGGGTTGCTCTTTGGCCCCTTTGTCTGCGGTTTTACCCTTGTCCTTGACTGGATGGATATCGAAGCTATTTTTGCAGCGCGGACATTTCTGGTTGATCTCTTTGCCGATATCAAAGATCTGCATCTTGATCTTGCATGATGGACATACGACAATACGTTTCATGGTTACTCTCCTTCTCTGTGACGTTTACAAATCATTGTCATTAGCATCCAGTAGGGATGCAGGTGTTTAGGCGTTTAGTTGTTATTCTCTCAACTCCTGTCGTGAAAAACAAGAAGTTCAGATCGATTTTTTCTCCTGCGGCGGAGCAGGGTAGATCCCTTTCAGGGCATCTTCGCAGATTTTACGGGTGTCCTGAGGAAAATCATTTTTAATAATCCACTTGATGAAGCCTGGATCGGTCTTGACCAGGTCGCTGAGTTTTTCGCCCTTTTTCTTGCCAAAATTGATGGTCACTTCGCCATCAACCCAGCGCAGGCGACCGCAGCGGTCGGTATTGAACGGATCAAACGGGTTGAGTAGTTTGTCAAGGCTCTCCATGTCACGGGGCAGCTCCTTGTACATGGCGAACTGACCGATCAAGACATTCAGGGTGGCCAGCGTATCCGCTTCAGCTCCATGCGCATCGGCATGCTCCTCGCCACAGTAGAATTTGAGTGCGGCCGAGAGGTTGCGTGGCTCCATGGAGTGGTAAATCCGCTGGGCATCAAGCAGCCGACGGCGCTCCGCCTCAAACGGGATTCCCGCACGCTGAAACTCTTCGGCCAGCAAGGGAATGTCGAATCGGCCGGCATTGAAACCAGAGAGATCGGCTTCGCCGAAAAAGGTCAGGATTTCAAGTGCTTTATCCTTAAAACTGGGGCAGGAGCTGACAGCCTGATCGGTGATTCCGTGAATCGCGATGCTTTCAACTGGGATCGGTATTCCAGGGTTGAGCAGCCAGTAGCCTTTGTGCTGCGATCCATCGGTCTCAATCCGGATCGCGGCCAGCTCAATGATGCGGTCGGCCCGCGGGCTGACTCCTGTTGCTTCAATATCAAAAACGATTAAAGGTCGGTCCAGTTTTAGTGGAAACATAGTCTGTTACTCTCATTCATTGGTTTGCGGTTGAAAAAAGGAGTCAAAGTCAATCTCCTCCTGTTGGTGAGGAAGGAACGTACTGTTTTTCATAGCGGCCTTTAGCTCCGCCGCACTCTCGCGATCATACCACCAGTATGAGATCAGGGAACGTTCATCCGAAAATTTCCCGAGAAGTGTGGGGGGTGTTCCAAGTTTGTTCCAGTAAAGCACGCGCACGCAGTTGATGTTCCACAGCAGCACGTAGGGGACATTTTGGGTTAAGATGGTGTCGATCTCGCGGCAAATTTGGTTACGCTCATCCAAGTCGAAAATGGTTCGCTGTCGTTCTATCAGGGCATCCACCCGCTCATCTTTGAAGCCGGAGATGTTGTTGCTGGAGTTACGCGCGGCCTCGCGCGAGTGCCAGGTCTGCTCAGGGTCACGAAAACGACTGGCACTCCATGAGGCCCAGGTGACGTTGAAGTTGAACACATCCACATCGCGCATCCAGGCGGCAAAGTCCTTACGCACAATGTTCATTTTAATGCCGACCTGCTTCAGAGCGTTGTCAACCAGAACGAGAAATTTATCAGAGGTGCTGTCGCGGGTCAGAAAATCAAAGGTCAGCTCACGCCCAGCTTTTTCCAAGATCCCTGTTTGTGGGTTCATCACATAGCCGGCCTCCTTGAGCAGCGCTTTGGCTTTTTCAATATCGAAGTCAATGAGAGGGATGGGGCAGGGGTGCTCTTGATCGTAAAGATCCTCATAATAGGAGCGGTGTAGAAAGTAGGCATCGAACATCATGGTGCGGTTCATGGTTTCCCGGTCAACCAGGTGGGCAAAAGCCTTGCGCACACGTAGGTCGTCAAACGGGAATTTCCGGCTGTTTAGGGCAAAGCCTTGAAAGCCCACTGGTTTGTAGTTGTTGACGCGTTGTTTGACAATCCAGTTTTTGCTAAACCTTTCACCAACTGTTTCGTTGGCCCATAACCGCGCGGTGTAAACCGCATATACATCGACGCCATCTTTTTTGAAAGACTCAAAGGCATTCTCCTGACTGGAGAAATATTTAAAGACAATATAATCAAAGTTCATGGTGTTGCGGTTGGATGGACGCCCAGCTGCCCACCAATCCTCCCGGCGGCGCATGCGGGTGGAGATCTGCTCTTTGACTAAATCCATGGTGTAAGGGCCTGAAATCACTGCGTTAGCCAGCTCCAATTTGTTGAAATCCTGACCCTTGAAGGCGTGCTCCGGCATGATCTCAAAGGCGCCGAGTGCGAGTAGATTGCGCCAGTGAATAGTGCTGGCAGTGAAGCGCACGGTCGTGAAGTCAACAATCTCCGGCGAGGCAAACTCACCCAGCATCACTTTGAATGCGCCCGTGGGGTTTTTGGGATCCATGATTTGATCAAAGGTCCACTTGACATCCCTTGCCGTGACCGGCACCCCGTCACTCCAGCGGGCCTCTGGGTCAATCTGGAAGGTATAGGTCAACATGTCGTCCGAGATGCTCCAACGAGAGGCCAGCTTGGGGACAAACTCTGTTGTCTGTGGATCGGTACTCAGCAGAGTTTCATACATCATACTGAACAAAAGCTGAACATAGGTGTTGTTGTCGATATAGTAGTTGAAACTTTTCGGGGGTTGAGATGCCGCGAAACGCAGCGTCCCCCCTTTTTCCGCATAAGAACTCGCAATCGGGTCAATACTTTCGCTCCACTCGGGAGGCGGAAAAATAGACTCTGCCAGCGTGCAGGTCGTGAACCCTGCTGCCAGCATTGCTGTGAGAAATTTGTTGCTTAACTTCATGTTACCTTGATGGTTGCAGGTTAACGCAGCACACGCTGGATACGCCCCATTGCCTCCTCTACATTAGCGCGGCTGTTGAAGGCGCTGATGCGGATAAAGTTTTTTCCGCATCTGCCAAAACCGCCGCCCGGGGTGGTCACTACTTGAGCGCGTGCCAGCAGCCGGTCAAAAAACTTCCAAGAATCGCGTCCGGTGTTGACCCAGATATAGGGGCTGTTGACCCCGCCGGTCATGGCGTAACCAAGACTACCAATGGCCTCACGGATGATGCTGGCGTTGCCAAGGTAGAGGTCATTCAGCGCTTTGACCTGCTGTTTGCCAGCCTCGGAGTAAACCGCCTCAGCAGCGCGCTGAACCGGATATGAGACTCCATTGAACTTGGTTGTATGACGGCGGTTCCACATGGCATGCAGCGAGACGGCCTCTCCTTTACGGGTGTAACCCATCACCGATTTCGGAACCACGGTGTAGGCGCAACGGGTGCCGGTGAATCCCGCTACCTTAGAAAAACTGCGGAATTCTATCGCAACATCCCGCGCCCCTTCGATCTCATAGATGCTGTGTGGCAGCTCCGGGTCGCGGATAAACGACTCATAGGCAGTGTCAAACAGAATCACCGATTGATGTTCTTTGGCATAATCCACCCAGTTCTTCAGCTCGGCGCGAGTTGCGGTGGCACCAGTTGGGTTGTTGGGGAAACAGAGATAGATCAGGTCAACCGGGACAGTTGGCAGCGTAGGGACAAAATTGTTCTCCTCAGTGCAATCCAGATAAACCAGCTTTTGATAGCGCCCGCGCACAGCTTTGCCAGTGCGGCCTGCCATCACGTTGGTGTCAACATAAACCGGATAGACAGGATCTGGCACAGCCACGGTAATCCTTTGGCTAAAGAGCTCCTGGATGTTTCCAGTGTCGCACTTGGCACCGTCGCTTACAAAAACCTCGCTGGCATCAATCTGGGCGCCACGCTCTTGAAAATCATTGATCGCAATTGCCTGGCGCAGAAAGTCGTAACCCTGCTCAGGGCCATAGCCCCGGAAGGTCGCGCGGCTGGCCATCTCATCAACTGCCAGATGCAGAGCCTCAATACAGGCGGGCGGCAGGGGCTCCGTCACGTCGCCGATCCCTAAACGGATCAGCGGTTTTTCGGGGTTTTCGCTCTGGTAGGCTGCGACCCGTTTGGAAATTTCCGAGAACAGATACGAGGTCTGGAGTTTGGCGTAGTTTTCATTAATTATGATCATAACAGTTGCGATCCTTTCAGTTTCAGATTCAATTTTTTTGCGCGCTTCTATGAACTGGTGTCAGAACCCAGCGCTTATTGTACCAGAACCACTGCTCCGGCTGATCGCGGATTGTTTGATCAATCAGCGTGATCACCTTGGTCGTCATTTGAACGATATTATCCGCTTTGGCGAGCGCGGGGTCGGGGAGTATAATATCAAATGTTTTGCCCGTATGCTTGGTACAACCGACTCGTGTAAAAACAGCGGGTATAATCGGCACCTTGGCTGTGATGGCAAACTGCGCCATGCCGCGACCGAGGTTGGCGCGGCCGCCCAGAAAATCCAGCTCCAGGTCAGGGATGTAGACGCGCACATCCGGCAGGATGGCCAGCACCGATCCTTGGCGCAGGAGCCGGATGATCTGTTTGAGTGTGCCGCCGCCCCGCTCTAAGATCATTATGCCTGTTTCCCGCTGTTGGTTGATCCAGCGATTGACCAGCGGATTTTTTTGTTTAGCCGCAATGCTGAACATCTGGACACCGTACTGGTTGTAGGCCCAGCCAGCCAAGTCCCAGTTGCCGGTGTGCGGCACCGCGATAATCGCCCCGCCATGGTTTTTAACCGTTTGGCGTACTGTTTCAGCCAGTTCGCCAAACCCTGGAAATTGGTCGTCAATCCACTGTTTGTCAATGTGCGAAGCCCGCATCATCTCAACCGCGTTGAGCAGCATATTGCGCAGCGAAATCCAGGCAATCCGTTTAACCTCACGCTCAGGGGTGTCAGCACCCAGCACCTCACGGATACGGCGAAAAGTCTCTGCCCGGCGGAACCGGATCAGATGAAAAAGAGGCCATGCCAAGCCATAGCCAGCCCCAATGGCCAACTTATAGGGTAAAACATTGAAAATTGCCGCCACTGTGCGCAGTGCCGCGTATTCAAGTACATGTTTAGTTCTATAACGCATGAATTACTTAAAATATCAAATTCAGAGCGCTTTTTCGAGGATGAATTTGTCTTTTCATGCAGAGTATTTGAGTTAAATCTTGATTTTTCTGCATAGTTATCGCATAATATTTAATTTATATAACAGTATTTGAAAAATTACGGATTTAGTTGGTATTGATGATTAAACTCTCATTTATAGGATTAAACCAGGCGCTGTTAGAGGCTGCCTGTGCTATAGCCAGGAAACTGGCGGTTGCGGGCCATACCGTTTTCTTTGCCGGGGGGTGTGTGCGCGATGCGCTTCGCAGCCGCCCGGTGAAGGACATTGACATTGCCACATCAGCGCGCCCGGAGGAGGTGGAGGATCTTTTCAAAGGTCGGACAGTGAGTGTCGGGAAAGCGTTCGGTGTGATGGTTGTGCTCAGCGGCGAGTATCAATTTGATGTGGCCACCTTCCGCAATGATGGAGCTTATATCAATGGACGCCACCCCGAGCAGATCCATTTCAGCAGTGCGAAGGAGGACGCTCAGCGCCGTGATTTCACGATCAACGGAATTTTCTGTGATCCTTTCAGCCATGAAATCATTGATTATGTCGGCGGTTTGGCGGACATCGAGCGCGGGATCATACGGGCCATTGGTTCGGCCCATGATCGGTTGGAAGAGGATCATCTGCGTATGTTGCGGGCAGTGCGGTTTGCCGCGGTGATGGAGTTTTCAATTGAGGAGCAAACTTGGCAGGCAATTTGCGCACTAGCAACGAAAATTAGTCGTGTCAGCGTGGAGCGGATTGCCAATGAGTTTGTCCGCACACTGTGTGAGGCGTCTCAACCCTCGATTGCCTTGAATATGCTGCTAGAGAGCGGGCTTCTGGCGGAGTTTTTGCCTGAGGTGGTGGCTCTGCATGGAGTCGAGCAACCGCCTCAATTTCATCCAGAGGGCGATGTCTGGACGCACACCTGCATGATGCTCGATGGGGTGGAGGCCCCGCGCGATCCAGTGCTGGCCTTGGGAATCCTCTTTCACGATATTGGCAAACCTGCTACTTACAGCTACCAGGCGCATCCAAAAACCGGCGAGAAGCGCATCCGCTTTATGTGTCATGCCGATAAGGGGGTGAAGATGACTGGTGGGATCATGAGCCGGCTTAAACTCCCCAGCTCACTGATCGTTGCGGTGCAGGAGCTGGTGGGCCACCACATGCGGTTTATTGATGCGCGGAAGATGCGGCGGTCAACCTTGCGCCGGTTGCTGGGCCTTGATAATATCCACTCTTTGCTTGAGTTAAACCGTCAGGATTGTCTGTGCGGCAATGGGGATCTCTCTGGCTGGGAGTTTGTGGTTGACCAATTCAAGGCGCTGAAAGATGAGCCAGCACTTCCGCCGCCTTTAGTGACCGGCAAGATCCTAATAGAGTGGGGTTTTAAGCCTGGACCCAAAATGGGCCGCCTGTTAAAGACCCTCTATGACGCCCAGCTCGAAGGGCAGCTAACCACGCTGGAGGAGGCCCGGGAAATGCTTCGTTAAACATTGCGATTGCGTTTTGCGGGGTGGGAGTGATAACATTATAATAATTGGAGTTAGTTGTAGCTAATCCTTGTCAGATAATCGCCGCTGGCGGGTACTTGAATAGTTATAATATAAGTCAAATTGTATGGTTAATCAATGGGTTCTAAAAGGGTTCTAAAAAGGGACATAAGAATGAAGAAAACGGTATTTTTAAATCTCGGCGTGCTGGCTTTAAATCTGTTGGGCGCGGGTGTGGTTGAGCCAGCCAAAGAACTCACGCTGGTTCAGGATGTTGATGTGGTGGTGGTAGGCGGCTCATCTGGCGCGGTGGCGGCGGCCTGCAAAGCCAAGGCAAAAGGCGCCTCGGTTTTTCTGGTTGCGCAGCGTCCCTATCTCGGCGAGGACATGGCGGCCTTTCTCCGTCTGCGTCTGAGTGATGATGAAGATACACGTTGCTCGCTGCTCAAATCAATTTTTGCCGTGGATGAATCAGCGAAACCCTCAATCCCGTTTACCTACAAAGCTGATAAAAAAGCTGACCCTCTGCATCTGGATAAAACCGGAGTGGCTCTGAGTGACAGCAAGTGGACAGATGCTCCGCGTGACAGTGTGCAGTATAACGCGGATGTCGCATTTACTCTGGATCTGAGCGAAGAGAGGCAGGTGGATGCCATCTCGGTTCTTGTCTACGGCCGCAGTGGTAATAGTGGGTTTGGCACCAGCTCAATTGAGGTGCTGGGGCAGGATGGCTCTGGTGGCTGGAAATCGCTCGGTGCGGTGAGCGAGTCGGCTTCAGCCGGTCACGAGGAGTGCTTTCTATTCGAACTTCCGCTCGTAGGCACGCACCGCACCCTCAAAATCAAAGTGCTTAAAGACAGTGCGCATCCCCGACAGCTTTTAGGGGAGATCTCCCTCTACTCAAACGAACTCCTGAAAGAAAAGGCTGCTGCAGCGCAGAGCACCACGCCTTTTAAGGTGAAACGCGCCCTAGATGACGCCCTGCTCCAGGCGGGCATCTCTTTTATCACAGGCTGCGCATCCTCTGAGATCTTGGTTGATGCTGCTGGTAAGCCCGCTGGTGTGATCATTTCGAATCGTAGCGGTCGTCAGTGTGTTAAAGCTAAGGTCATTATTGATGCCACGGAGCGCGGGGTGGTCGCGTGTGCCGCAGGCGCGCAGGCGACCCCCTTTCCAGCTGGAACCTACACCTTCCAAAGAATGGTGCTGGCGGGCGAGGCTCCCAAAGCTGAGGGGCTGCGGGTCCAAGAGCTGTTCGGTGTTTTCGACACCCCTGTGGCTGGAATTAAAGCTCCCGAGGGCATGCCGTCAGTGATTAAAGGGCGTATGTTCGCCTGTGAGATAGATATTCCTATGAAGGACGGTTCATACCGTTCCTTTGCCGAGGCCGAGCAGCGCGCTCGGGATCTGACATTTGTTCCGACCCAGTTGGAAGAAGCTGATCAGCTGTTCCTGATCGCCCCTGATAAAATCCTTTGCTCCAGCTCCTCCGAAGCTGCGTGGCAGGGTGTTGATAAACTGGATCTCAACTGCTTTAAACCGCGGCAGCACGAAAATTTGTTTCTGCTCAGTTCCATGGCGGATATCTCTAGAAGCGCGGCCTCTGAGTTGATGAAGCCCGGCAATCTGATGGCAGTGGGTGAGATGATCGGCGCTGCTGCGGCAGATGTTGCCCGCAAACGCGGCCAAATCAAAGTGCTGCGCTCGCTTTACATCGCGACATCCGCTGGAAAGGCGGCGCGGGTTATGGAGGTTGACTCTGGCTTTCCGCCCTATCTCAGCAATACCTCTGGAACCGTTAAGGTCAATGCCCGCGAGCTGTCGGTTCTGGCTGAATGCGATGTGGTTGTGGCGGGTGCCGGAACAGGCGGCGCACCAGCTGGCATCAGCGCGTCCCGGCATGGACTGAAGACGATTCTCTGTGAATATATCCACAAGATGGGCGGCGTTTCAACCGACGGACTGATCGGCAAGTACTATTATGGCAACCAGGTTGGATTTACCAAGGAGATCGATGCGGGGGTCGCGCAAACCGGCGCTGTTTTTGTTCAGGCCAAATCAGAGTGGTATCGTGCGCAAAACCGCCAAGCTGGCACCGAGATTTGGTATGGAACTCTGGTGACCGGTGTAATTGTTGAGGGCAATCGCCTGACCGGCGTGGTGGTTGTCACGTCGCAGGGCGAGCGTGGGGTGATTCGCTGCAAGGCCGCAATCGACGCTACAGGCAATGCTGTTCTACCTGCAATGGCGGGCGTGGAAACCCAGTTCATCAGCAAAGATGAGATCGCTCTTCAGGGCGCGGGACAGACACCCAAGCGGCTCGGCGCCAGCTCCATCAATACCGATATCGGCTTTGTGGATGATACCGATGCCGCGGATATGTTCTTTTTTGCAATGCGTAACCGTATGAATATGCATAGCAGCACCTGGGATCAGGCGCAAGTGGTTAACAGCCGCGAGCGCCGCCGCATGGTGGGCGCGTTTTATATGACACCGCTGGATGTTGTTAATAAGCGTACCTACCCGGATGTGGTGGTACAGACCAGAAGCAATTTTGACTCGCATGGTCATACTGTGCATGCACAGTTTTTTATAGAAGACCCCGGCCATCATTCTATGCTGGTAAATCTTCCGCTGCGCTGCATGCTGCCTAAAAAGCTCAATGGTTTGCTGGTAATTGGGCTGGGAATCAGCGCGCACCGCGATGCTATGCCTATTCTGCGGATGCAACCCGATGTCCAGAATCAGGGTTATGCGGCTGGTGTGGTGGCAGCCGAGGCACTACAGGCCGGGGTTGAATTGCGCGATGTGAACATCCGCGCGGTTCAGAAAAAACTGATCGAAAAGAAAATTTTACCCGCTGCGGTCCTCTCTATGCAGGACAGCTTTCCGCTCTCAAATTCACAGATGACGCAGGCAATTAAAGATCTGACCGACAGCTACAAGGGGCTTGCCGTACTCATGACCGATTACGCCCGCAGTGTCCCCCTGCTGAAAAAAGCCTTGGTTCGCAGTCAAAAGCCGGAAGAAAAGCTCGTCTACGCGCATGTGC
The DNA here is from genome assembly GCA_041673345.1 of Kiritimatiellia bacterium. GTDB lineage: Bacteria > Verrucomicrobiota > Kiritimatiellia > RFP12 > UBA1067 > M55B167. Next base: position 10,427 of record JBAYXX010000001.1, on the reverse strand, counting down.
TGGCAATGATGGGCCACAAGGATGGCGAGGATTTGTTGATTGAAAAACTCAACAGCATGGATTGGGACAAGGGCTGGAACTTCAAGGGTATGGGCCAGATGAATCGCAGCGTCAGCTGGGTTGACAGCTATATCATCGCACTGGGCCGCGCTGGCTCAAACAAGGCGCTGACTGCTCTGATTACCAAAGCAAAAACACTGACAGACAAAGGTGAATTCTCGCACTACCGCGCTCTGGCACTGGCTTTTGAGGCAATTGGCGATAAATCCGGCGCGCCCGCCTTGGCCGCGCTGCTGGCTTTGCCAGGGGTGAGCGACAATAGTTTTGTGATCGCACCTGAGATGCCGATCATCGCCCGATACGCCTGTAAATCGGGCGATATAGAGCGTTCCGCAGTTCTGCGCGAGCTTGCCTGCGCCCGGGCTTTGTTCAACATCGGCGACTACAACGGGGTTGGGGAGAAGGTTCTACGCGCTTACGCCGCTGACCCGCGCGGTGTGTACTCCAAGCACGCCCGCATGGTCCTCGCTGGACTGCGCCTCCAATTGCACAAAGCTGAAACTGGGTCCAAGTAACGATGCCGTCCGATAGTGTAGTAGCCGCTCTATGAGCGGCATGTGCTGGATGAAGCTCGGTTTGCAGTCGATAGGTGTTGTCATGCAACTCGGAGTCGGCATCGGAGTCGGCATCGGGGTCGTTTTTTTGCGTTTTTAGATACCGATTCCGATAGCGACTCCGACCCCGGGCAATAGACCAGCGTTGGCGCTGACGTTCGGCTTTTCTTTTCTCCAATTTTTTGAAGGATTTTGTTGAGGGGTATTGTTAGATGGGACATTTTTTTGTCCAATGTGTTGTCGTATTTCATATTACAATTTAGCCCTGTAAAATATCCTTAAAAACATCTTGCATAATTCTGCAATTTTTGATTATATCTTTGGTGACGGTTACTTTTTCTTAATTTTAGTGTGGTAAAAAGGAGTGTTTGATATGAAATCGAAACAGTGTGTAATCGGTTGTATTGTGTTGCTGAGCGTGATGCGAGTTCTGGGTTTTGCCCCCTTGGTGCAAACAGCTCGTGAGATCCCCGTGATCCGCGACGCGGATGTGGTGGTGGTGGGCGGCGGCAGCGCGGCCGTGGCCGCGGCCATTGCCGCCAAAACCAACGGAGCCAGCGTTTTTCTTGTGGCACCCCGCACCTACCTTGGTGACGACTTGGCAGGCACGCGCGAACTCTGGCTCGCACCAGTGCCGGAAGTGAACACCCAGCCTCTCGCACAGAAGATTTTCAAGCTGAACATGCCCTTCTCCTATACAACCAGTATCGCCGCCGAAGAATACCACTCAGATAACGGGGGCACACGGTTGACCGACGGCGTGCAGTATAACGCAGCCAGCGGAAGTGTGCAGTTTAACAACAACGTGGCCATCACGATCGTATTCGCAGGCACTGGCACTGTAACTCAAGTCGATCTTTATTATTATTATAGGTCGCTCGGTACTGGGTTCGACACAGTTGTTTCAGGCCTTGAGTACAGCGACAATGGGTCAACTTGGTCGACCGCCGCTATCAGCGTTGCCGCCGAGAGCCTCACTCCAGAGCTCGAGCCAACGGCAGACCACACATATATCGCGCGCGTGACAGTTTCCGGTGCTCTGCGTGCCAAGTATCTGCGGCTCACCTGTAGTCTCGCGCCTGAAGTGACCCGCCAATTGCTGGATGAGGTCGTCATTCACACCAGCTTAGATGATCCGATTCCAGGCACCACCTACAGTGCCACACCATTGGCGATCAAGCGGTCGCTTGAAGCAGCGCTGGAGGATGCGGGTATCCCGTTCCTGGGCGGCAGCCCAGTCAGCGATGTGCTGAAAGACGCCAACGGCGACCCTTCCGGCGTGGTGCTTGTCAACCGTAAGGGCCGGCAGGCAGTGACCGCCCGCGTAGTGATCGATGCCACAGAAAGCGCGTGGCCCGCCCAGCAGGCCGGAGCAGACAAAACTGCCTTCGCCCCAGGTGAATACAGTTTTTCACGGATTGTGATCGCGGATGCCACAAATGCGCCCGCCACGCCAGGGATGAGCGTCTACCCGCTGCCAGGTGTCACCTGCCAGACAACAGTCACTGGCGTGGACGCGCCTGCCGGCATGCCCGCTTCAGTCGCGGGCCGCGTCTATCGCTGCACATTCTCCACAAATCTGGTCAGCGGTTCGATCTCGGAGCTGCTGGAGGTTGAACAGGCCGCGCGTGACATGACATGGGTCAAGAGCTGTATCGACCAGGCCGACCGCTTGTCATGGATGCCGCCAGACACCATTGTAGGCACAGCATCAGAGACGACTAACCTCTGGCCGGGCGCGGCGGCAGTGAACCTGGATGCGTTCCGCCCGCAGGCTATCCCTTATCTCTACGTTCTGGGAGTGCGGGCCGACGTCTCACGCGCGCTGGCACAGGCCATGAGCCATCCTGTGCGGATGATGACCCTGGCCGACCGCATTGGCGCGGCGGCAGCCGCCGACGCACTGGCGCGCGCTAGTCTAACTGGCGTTGTGCTGCCCGCCGACACCGCATTACCGCCAGGCACCGAAGCAATCGCAGAGCTTTTGAATGGCTTGCCGCCGGTGAACACCAACGCGCAGGGTGTTGTGGCCGAAGGTATACGAGCTTTACCAGTGCTGGCCGAGTGCGAGGTGCTAGTGGTCGGGGCGGGCACGGCTGGTGCGCCAGCCGCTATCGCAGCTGGCCGCGCGGGCGCAGACACGCTAGTCATCGATTTCCTCTGCAACATGGGCGGCGTACAGACCGACGGACGCATTGGCAGGTACTATAGCGGCAACCCTTGCGGCTTCACTACCAACGATATCGACCCTGGATGGCAGTCCACAGGCTCAGTGCTAGCCACGGCCAAGGCCGAGTGGTACCGGCAGGCGTGTCGTGAAGCAAACGTACGTGTGCTCTTCGGCACCCTGGCAGCTGGCGTGGTGATAGATAACGGCGCGGTCAAGGGAGTTGTCGTGGTTTTGCCAGATGGCCAGCGCGGCGTGATTCGTGCGCAAACAGTGGTGGACTCCACCGGCAACGCGGACATCGCAGCAGCGGCAGGCGCGGAAACCGAGTTTATCACCGCCAGCGAACCTGCGGTGCAGGGCGCGGGCTTGGCCCCCCACGTGCTGGGAAACAGCTCCAGCAACACTGATGTCGGATTTGTTAATGACACCGACGTGGCGGATATCTTCTTCTTCGCGCGACGCGCGCGTGCCAGCATGGCTGCCGCGACTTGGGACGCCGGGCAGAATCCAGCGAGCCGCGAGCGGCGACGGCTGGTGGGCGCAGTGACAGTCTCGCCGATCGACATCTTGAACAACCGTACCTATCCCGACACCATTGCGCTGCCACGCAGCGATTTCGATACGCACGGATTCACAGTTCACGACCTCTTCTTTGTTCAGGATCTCGGCGCGACCAGCTATTTGGCCAATCTGCCACTCCGCGCGCTGGTGCCAAAAACTCTCGACGGACTACTGGTGACCGGGCTCGGGATCAGCGCGCACCGTGACGCAATGCCGTTACTGCGGATGCAGCGTGATGTGCAGAATCAGGGCTATGCTGCAGGGTATGCCTCGGCCCTGGCAGTGCAAGATAGCGTGACAGTGCGGAATGTGGACATCGCAGCACTGCAGGCGCACTTGGTCTCCAAGGGCATCATCGGCGCTGCAAACACCAATAATCTCGATAGTTTTCCTCTTGCTCCAGCTACAATCCAGAGTGCCGTCACTGGCCTTACAAACAATTACGCCACGCTGCACACGGTTTTGGCTGACACCAACACAGCCCTGCCATTGCTGCGGGCTGCTTACACTGCCGCGGCCGACGAACCGTCGCGTTTGATCTACGCGCATGTGCTGGGCCTACTGTACGATCCGATTGGAGCGGAGTCTTTGATCTCAGCGGTCAGCGCATCCCCTTGGGATATAGGCTGGAGCTTCAAAGGCATGGGCCAGGTTGGACGCTCAGTCAGCCTGATGGACAGCTACATCATCGCCCTCGGTCGAACACATGTTCCGTACGGCATCGTCCCAGTGCTGGCCAAAGCCACGCTTTTCGACCCTGCGTCAGCTTTCTCGCACGTCCGCGCCGTGTCGCTGGCATTGGAGAATCTGGGGGGCGGCTCCTCTGTCGATACCCTCTCCAGCGTGCTGGCGCAGATGCGCGGGTATGCGCTGACCAATGCGCTGACAGCCCCGCTGATTCCAGGTTATTCCAGCGGCGCGGGCGACACTGAACGCAACTTCTGCCTCAAAGAGCTGGCTGCGGCGCGGGCACTCTACCGGCTGGGCGATGATGAAGAAAAGAGTGGCACTGCGGTACTGACGGACTATGCGTTTGATCCCCGCGAAGTTTATGCCTCACATGCGCGCCAGGTTTTGGCTGGCGGCGTGCTGAGCCCGACAGCGGACGGTGTCTGGATCGGGACTGAAGCAAACGCTGTTTGGAGTAATGCCTCTGAGTGGCAGAACAATGTGCCTGCAAGCGGTTACGGCGCGACAGCTTATTTTACCAACGCGGTAGCGGGTGAGCAGTCAATTTCTCTGCAGGGAGCCCTGCAAACCATCGGTTCGCTGATATTCGGGGGCTTGAACCGGACAACAATAAACGGTTTGCTGGACATCAGCGGGCCTTCCCCGGAGGTGACTGTCGAAGCAGGAAGCCGCGCCACGTTGGCGGCGGATGTGATTGGTGCTCACCCAGTCACTAAAAAAGGTGCGGGCGAGCTGGTGTTCGCTGGTCCGGTTACATTGGGCGGCCTGGACCTGACAGCAGGCGATGTTAGATTCAGTGATCCGGATATCCAGATCTTCCAGGCGTATGAGGCTGATACCGCGCTGCACAACACCTCGGTTTCCGGGAGCGCGGTGTCGTTGCGAACCAATTTCCGGGTGAACCACGCGATTGCAGTGACACATCTCGGCGCATATGACAGCAATGGCGACGGATTCGAAAGTTATAAAAAGGTCGCAATTTACGCGCACACGGGCGGCACACCTCTGGCAGTGTTGGCCTTTGTCAGCATGGAGGACTATCCGCTTGAAAACGGTTATCGTTTCCGCAAGCTGCCGTCGCCACTCTACCTGCCGCTAGGCGATTACGCGGTGGTGACCTTCGGCTTTACCGGTGCGGACCGCTACATAAAGACCGCACAAACAGGTATGCCGGTTGGTACACTGGAGGAGGGAAATGGGGCACTGACCTTCCTGACAGGCGCGTATTCTTCTATATGGGGAGTGCTGAGCTTCCCGACGACGGTGCTGTCACCAACATCCGCATATGCCGTGACAGCGGGAAGTTTTCGTTTCGCCACTGGCACGACACTCAAGAGCATCACAGGCGCGGTGACGCTCTCCGCAGCCTCAAAACTTGATGCAGCAGCGCTGGATGTCCAGTTGACCGGCGGTCTCTTGCCGGGCGAGGGCGGATTCGGCACTGTCACCAACGCCTCTGCCGCTTATCCGATGACGCTGACACTCGGTGTGCCGGACGGGCAGACGAATCAAGTGCCAGCCACTGTGATCGGTGATCGAGCTGACGGCCCCTTGGCGCTGGTGAAAGCAGGGACAGGCACGCTTAAGCTTACTGGCCCACTTGGTTTCAGAGGAGGACTTTCTGTGGACAATGGTGTACTGGAGATCGATTCGCCCGCAGCACTGGGTGGCGGGGAGCTTTCCTTCGGCACGGGCGGCAAGCTGGCTTTGCAAGCAGGCGGCACGCTCGATAAAATAATTTACGTCCCGAGCCAAGCGAAAGGCGGCTATGCGCCCACGCGGCTGGTGGCGCGCTCGGGTTCGACGCTCACCCTGACACGGGGTATCCAGCCCTCTTTAGCTGACACATACTCCGGCTTCGCAATTCAACCGCATGACGATGTGGCACGGTTCAGCGGTGGCAGCGACGACGGGATGCCGTTGACGAGCGTGATCTTTGATGGCGCAGATCTGGGGTATTTAGACCTTTACCTGGTGGGCGATGCATTGCCTGGCTCCGGGCGCGCGCTGCACCTCTGGAAGAACGTGCGCGGCGGTTTGCGTAAGCTGACCTGCGGTTCGGAAACAGTTGATGGTTGTGATGTGGTGTTTGGGGAAGGGTGCGATTTCAGCGTAGGCTGGCTCGACATCGCAGGTTCCAACGCAGTGGTCTCGATTACCAATAATGCGGTGATCCGGAGCGGGAAAGAGGTGCGTTTCATGAGCGGCCAAGGAACACAGCTATCGCTGGACGGCGGCCTATTGCAGGTGAATGTGATAGGAGGCACGGAGCTCAACTATTTTCAGCACTTGCCCTTGAAGCCCATTCTATTCAACGGCACACGGGTGCAGGCAACCACCAGCTCTGATACCTTCCTTAATCTCTCCGAAGACTCGGCTGCGCCGCTGATTCGCAACGGCGGAGCGATCTTTGACACGCAAAGCCACGAGGTCGCAATCCGCGGCAAGGGCTTTGCGCAGGCACCGGGCTCGACCGGCGCGTTCGTGAAGCTGGGCGCAGGCACGCTGAAAATCGCGGCCCCCATGACATACACCGGGCTGACACTGGTCTCCAACGGCACACTGCGTCTGGACTTCGCCTTATGGAATCCTACGAACACCGCGCATAACCTACTCTCGCCAGCGGCTGAGGTACAGGTGTCGGCAGGCGCTGCTTTTGAGGTACTGGGCGCAACCAACACGACAGGCGTAACGCTACACAGCCAGACGCTGGACCGGCTCGTCACGGCGGACACTCCGGCAGCGTCCATGCATGTGGAACAGGCAGACTTGGCGGTCAGCGCACTTGAGGGCGCATGGACCAAGACCGGTTCGGGCCAACTAACCTTAGCGTGCAGGCCGGATCACAGTGCCACCTTCTCAGGCGTGCTGAATGTGCAGGAGGGCTCCTTCGCGGTGCGCAGTTTCAGAGCGAACGTGACGGTCAATGTGCCGTACCCGAGCTTCGAGTCTACCCCGCTGCTGCCCAATCATTTATTATCGTACTTATTCGGTTCGGATGCATCGGCAGGCTGCCCAGGCTGGACATTCTCGAACACGGGTGGCAATAATTATTCCGGATATCAGCGCAATAAGAGCAACTTTTCTAAGGTGGAAGTTTCAGATTCGCACACTACGAACGGCGTGCAGACCGCGGTGATACGAAAAGCAGGGGAAATGGAGACGGCGCTGACCTTTCCGATCTCCGCCGACTACACGCTCAGGTTTATTTATTGCCCGCGGGAGGCCCTGTCTAGATATGCGAACCATGTTGTGAACATCTACTTGGGTGGGGTGCTTAAAGATACCCTGACAACCTCTGCCCTCGTGTTTACTGAAAGAGTTGTTGAGTTGGGTTACGTGACAGCCGGCACCCACACGCTGCGCTTCGCAGGTGCCGCCACCACCGATCTATGCACACTGATTGACAACGTGCGCATCACCGGCTATACCGGCATCGGCGGGGCGGGGGCTTTGTCGAGCGACACATCCTCCCTGACTCTCGCGGACGGTGTGCAGGCGGAGCTGGATTATCCCGGCTCGTTCACAGTAGGCGAACTGGTGCTCAACGGCACGCGGTATTACGGCGGGTATTACGGGGCCGTGACGCATCCGGATATCTTCACCGGCACTGGCATGCTGCATGCGAAATCGGGCGGCACGGTGCTGATATTGCGGTAAATCATCCGGAATTTAGTACTGAGAAAAACGACCGGTTAACTGCGACAAAAAGGCAGGAAAAGACAAGGATTGTGATTGGGATTAGGATTAGTCCACTGGCAACATGTTTTTAATGACCAATATGAATTGCTCTTTGGTAAGGGTCTAAGTCCGCGCACTAGGCGCGGAGTGGAGAAGGACGTGAGTGCGTAAGTGTGCGAGTGAAGAGGTGCGCCTTTAGCGCGGGAGCAACGTAGGTCCGATTTCCAATCGGACATCTCCGGTTGGAAACCGGACCTACTGGAGTTCGGCTTCACCTTCGGTTTACGATAGCGGCGGCGATGTTGGTCGCCGATTTCCAAGGGCGGATTTTTTAATTGTAATCCGCTATCGGTATCCATCATCGTAGGCTGGTTCTACTCGACAATCCAGAACCTCAGGTTGGCCATGAAGTCACGGTACATCGCCATGGGGCATCGTAGTCCTGTCAAGCCGCGGACGTTGATGCCTAGGCTGAGGCATTTCCCAGCTCCGTATTGCCCGAGGGCAACCACGACCTCCGGTGGCGCCGTTCCGTTGTCCGCTGTTTCCGGGTACGCCTCCGCTATGGTCACAGCACCTGCAAGCCGGTAGCCTACCCCACTGCGGTAAGCCTTAAACTCCGCATCGCACAGTGCTTCCACCGGCGTGAAGACAGCTGGCAGAAATTCCGCCAATACGCCTCGCTCCGGCACAAAACGGATCTCCTGCACATGCAGCGGCTTACCACCTTCTACTCCGCCAACGCTCCGCCAGAAAGATGCGACCGCCGCCTTGGCTGCAGGACTGGCATCAATTTCCCTCCCCTTATCGGTCACTCTGCCTAATTGCGATACAGCCGTCTGATCCCGGATTAACTTGCCACCCGCATGGACATACTGCAGCAAATTCGTCATCTGAGTACCGGTCAGGGCGAGGCGGCTTAGGGGCAGAATGATACAGCGATACTTGCGCAAAGCCTCCAGATGCTCCAACTCGGCCTCTTCCACCACGTCGGTCACGAACATCCGTGAGTCGCGCAACAAGTTGTGCCATACGTTTTGCTGGTATGGAACGCTGCGTAGATCCTTATTAAAATTCCAGCTAATCACAATGCCGACCTGCGGCGACTCCGCAGAGTGACCGACTGCGACTGCTGCCATAAAGACGCAAACCAGCATCCATTTCGTAAGACGAAACATACTCATACTTTCATTGTTAGTTGATAATGATCACTGTGCCGTACAGAACATTTTCATTCTCGTAGCAACCGAGATCCACTGTGCCGTTAATCACATCCAGGCGCGGTAGTCCGTCCAGATCCAGTGCGCTGGCCATCCAATCCTGCTGAATGCCCGCGTTGATGCAGGGGGAGCCGCGTTGCAGGCGCCAGTCGTTCGACGCCCGGTTCACGAACAACGGATCATCGCTGAAGTTGCCCCCACCGTAGCTGGCTGTCGGTAGGCTTAAAAAAACGTTACGATTCGCCCCCGGCCCCATGCAGTTGTTGGTGTACGTCACGTTACCATTCGATTTCCTGAATTGCCAGTTGTCGGCACCAGTCACGCAATCATTGAACTGGATGATGCAATTTGTGATCGTATTTGTCGTGCCCGTATCGTTGGCTATTGTCAGCCCGCCGCCGCCCCCGTAAAGGTCCACGTGACTATACGCGGCATAGTTGCTGACGATCGTGCTGTTTTCAATGATACTTGAGCTGTAGCTATAGATCCCACCGCCACTTTCGTGGCTGTAATTGTTGTAGATCAGGGCGTTGCGGATCAAAACCTTTTGTCCCGCTGGGCAACTGGCCCAAAGCCCGCCGCCGCCATTGATATTAGAGCTGCCATGCACTTCCGTGCGGTTGCCGAACACGGTGATGTTTTCCAGGCGTGCGGCGCAATTGTTCACATAGATCCCGCCACCACGTGTGCCTGCGGCCGTGTTGGAATACACCTGACAATTGTACACCGTGCCCGTATTGGCATAAATATAGATGCCGCCAGCACTATCGCTGGCCGTGTTATTGCAAATAACGCTGTTATATATGCCGATTGCATTGTCTTTCATGTCAACGCCACCACCGTAGTTTGCAGTATTCTGTTCGATACGGCAGTTGGAAATCAAGCCGCCGGTGTTCTGAATCCCGCCGCCATTATTCCCGGAGTTACCATAGAGCCGGCAATGTGTCACGACTCCGCCTCCACAATAAATCCCGCCGCCATGACTCGTGCTGCTGTTACCTGTAAAGATACAATTGGATACGACACCAGTGTCCATATGCAGTCCAGCGCCTGGGCCTGAGCTTAAATTGCCGTTGGTGACCGTGAAGCCGGAGATGGAGGCTTGCACACCGGTGATCTGGAACAGACGGTAATTCGCGGCGCCGGAACGTTTGACTGTCGTGACCTCGGGGCCATTAACGCTGCGCAGATGCACCGCCTTGGACAAAACAATAGAAGCCGATGTCTCGTACAAGCCGTTCGAGACGATGATCGCATCGTCTCCAACTGCTTGACCAACCGCCTTACTGATCGTAAGGTAAGGCGAATTCCAATCCAGGCCAGTGTTTGTATCCACGCCGTTGGTTGCCACATGCCAGGTGGTCTGTCCGCTGAGTAACGTTGCAAACCCAGCCAGCAAGGTCGAGGTTATTATTATTATTCGGTGCATGACTGCTCCTTTTTTGAGTTGTGTTATTTCTTTTTCAGTGGCACGCTGGTGAACCACTCCAC